>JAPKYT010000056.1 GCA_026394155.1 bacterium
GATTGATCGCGGGCACGGCCTCGGATAAACTCTTCGGCTCGCGCCGTCCTCCGGTGGCCGCGCTCTTTTTCTTCGGACAGGCGGCCGCGCTGGTGGGATTGCACTTCAGTCAGAATTGGGGCCCGTTCGCTTCGATCTGGATGTTCATGCTGGTTTCGATGTGCATTCAGGGCACGCACAGTTTGCTCTCGGGTGTGGCTTCGATGGATTTCGGCGGCAAGCGGGCGGCGGCTTCGGCGGCGGGACTCTTTGACGGCTGTCAATATCTGGCGGGCGGCGTGGTGGGCTGGGGAATGGGTTGGTTTCTCGACAAATTCGGCTGGGGAAGCTGGACATGGGGCATCATCGGATTCAGTTTGTTAGGCGGATTCCTGATGATTTCGCTCTGGGAAGCCCGCCCCGCTCATCAACTCAAGATTCCTTTCCCGAAAGAGAAAAGCGGGCATTGATGGGGTTTCCGCCGAGCAGGGTTAAGTCTTCGTACCCTGCCGGAATCTGTGGCACGCGAGGGGTGAGGGCACCCACTCGCGGCGGCAGTCGTCTTCGCCTGCCCCGCGTTCCTTTCGCCGAGCCGGATTCAGTCTTCGTACCCCGGCCGGAATCTGTTCTTATCCGTCATTCTGGATACCGCGCGCTCTTTGTGGCTTCGCGCGCGGGCGTCCGGAATCTCGATCTTTCGCCGTTGTCGCTCTCCCGAGCGGCAATGGCAAGTGTTCATACAAAGCAAAGTAAGAAAATAGAACATGAAACTGTATAAGTATCGGCGCGTTAACAACGATACTCTTTCTTCGATTCGCGAAAGCACGCTATGGTTTTCTTCTCCAGCAGATTTTAATGATCCGTACGATTGCCAGTTGAGTATGGACCCGTCTGGAACGAAAGAAGCGTGGCGACTCTTTCTTGTGAATAACCTCCCGTTTGTAAAGAATAGCCCTGTTAGTAAAAATGAATTGATAAGACGTTTTATTGATGACAAGCAAATTCACACACGTCCCGGCTATGCCAAAGAGCTATTTCAGCGTGTTATTGATGAAATAAGAAGCAGCATTGGTGTATGTTGCTTCAGTCGAATAGACAACTCTATACCAATGTGGTCGCACTATGCGGACGGGCATAAAGGAATCTGTATTGAGTATGATTCCGAGAAAGATATTGGTTTTGGAAATGTCAAAAAAGTTAACTATTCTGAAGAATATCCCAATACCAGCATTCGCGACACTAAAGACGAGATAATGAATAAATTAATAACCAGTAAGGCAAGAGCATGGGACTACGAAGATGAATATAGGTTGGTTTCTAAAACAGGAAAGGTGCCGCTAATGGCAGACAGAAAAAGCATGACAGGTATTATTTTCGGTTGTCTCTGTCCACTGCAAGCCAAAGAAAAAATATTAAACGCACTGAAGGCGTATGTCCCAATGCCAAAGCTCTATGAAGCAAAAGCGAAACAAGACAAATATGAAATTAGTATAGTTGAATGTGATGAAAATTCAATTTTGTGGCGGTATTAGTTATCTGATCGCACTGCCGTGCGCGGCTACGGCGATCACAACATAGACTACCTCCCTGCTGTGTCGCCCGTTTGGAGCCATCCGCGCTGCCCTCCCCCCTTTGCCAAAAGGGGGGACAGTGGGGGGCTCTTGAGAGGCGGGCCAAGCATCTCAACCACTTACTAATCTCTTATTATACAATCAATAAACTCTAACTTCAGTAACTCTGCCCCTTGACTCTTAAGGTTTTCTGTTGTATATTTGGAACAATTCGTCTCCCGGTAGGCCAGACTCAAATGCAGCCCGTTTTCTTCCTGATTTTCGCGCATAAAAACACGTACAAGCCATTAAAAATATTCCCGTAAGGCAGTTCGTTTGGTCAAAAAATATTTCCCCCTCCAGTCCCCCCCCCCGTTCACGGGGGGAACAAGGGGGGTCACCTTTCCTTCATCCTTTGACCCATGCGCTTAGGCATCGTCCAATCATCACCGCAGTTTGGCAAGAAGCAGGAAAATCGCAAGCAGATTGAAGAGCTTGTCGGCGATCAACAGGCGGATTTGTGGATCATGCCCGAGCTCGCGCTCACCGGCTACGAGTTCAAGAACCACGCCGAAGCGCACGACGTGGCCGAAGCGATTCCGCACGATGACAGCACCAAGTGGCTGGCCGATTTTTGCGGCGAGCGCAATTGCTCGGCGGTTTTGGGCCTGGCCGAGCGCGACGGACGGCACGTGTACAACACGGCCATTCTCTGCGGGCCGCACCGCTACGTGGGCCGCTACCGCAAGATTCATCTCTTCGACAAGGAAAAAGAGCGCTTCGACGTCGGCAACTTACCTTTCCCGGTGTTCAACATTGGGCTGGCGCGCGTGGGACTCATGATCTGTTTCGACTGGCGCTATCCCGAAGCGGCGCGCGCGCTGACTCTGCGCGGAGCACAAGTCATCGCGCATCCCTCCAATCTGGTGATGCCCTTTTGTCAACAGGCAATGATCACCCGCGCTTTGGAGAACCGCGTGTTCTGCGCGACCGCCAACCGCGTGGGCAGCGAGCGGCACGCGGGCCGCACCGTGCATTTCACCGGCGAATCGCAGATCGTGTCACCCGACGGCGCGATTCTGCTGACCGCCGCCAAGGACAAGCCGCAGTGCATCGTGACCGAGATGGACCCGCAGACCGCCGACGACAAGCACGCCACGCCGTTCAATGATCTTCTGAAAGACCGCCATCCGGAGTTCTACGCGCGTCAGTAACTCGATTCGCCGACGGGGAAGAGCGGCACGTTGCGAAGTCACGACAAACCTCTGGCATTGCTTTTGTGTAGGAGCACGATGACAAGATCAAGATTTCTTACGCAAGGTGAGCGAGGATGCCATGAAGGTCAATCGTGTGATGAAATCCGCCGTCGCGGCCGCACTGCTGATGACCGCTTTTGCCTTGATGGCGGCGGAGTTGGGGCCGGTGATGGACCGCGACGAGGCGCTGGCTCGCCTGCGCGACGGCAACGCCCGCTTCGTGGCATCGGAGCCGCAGGCATGGAACGCGGGTTCGGAGAGGCGGCAAGAACTTGCCGCCGTGGGTCAGCATCCCATCGCCTGCATTGTCACCTGCTCGGATGCGCGCGTGCCGCCGGAGATTCTGTTTGACCAGTCGTTAGGCGATTTGTTTGTGGTGCGTCTGGCGGGAAACGTGGTGACGCCGGAAGTGGCCGCTTCGGTGGAATATGCGGTGGAACATCTGCGCGTGCCGGTGGTGATCGTGTTGGGTCATACGCATTGTGGCGCGATGCAGGCCGCGCTGGAAGCGGGCGATCGGGAGACGGCCGGGCCGATGGGCGCATTGTTGGCACGTCTGCGCCGGGCCATCGAATCCGTGCGCGCCAAAGGTTTTGCGGAAGCGGAGCTGTATGAGGCGGCCATTAATGAGAATGCGCGGCTGGGCGCCGAAGAGCTCTTGCGCAGTTCGCGGGTGGTGGATGAAGCGGCGCAGTCGGGGCGCGTGACCCTGCTCAGCGCGGTCTATAATCTTTCTGACGGCACGGTTCAATGGCAGATGCAGCTCATGGCGGCGGTGGCTCCCGCCAAAGCCACGCCGCCCAGCGCGCGCGCGGAGATTCACGCCGACGAAACCAGCAAGCCGCCACAGGTGAGCGCAGTCAAGAACGAGGCCAAGCCGCAACGCAAAGCGGCGGAAGAGCCCGACACCTACGCGCGGCGTCATCGCTGAAGAGACCCCCCTTTTATCCCCCCGCGAGCAGGGGGAGACGATGCATGCGGGCGGCCCGATGGCCGCCCTTGACTTTTTTCCCTGTGGGCTCTATCTTTGAGACATGCGCTGAGCAGAACAGGCGCGTATCGCAGTCTGCTCTCGCTCACGAGTTCGGACATACAGTGGGAATGATGGATACCTTGGACAGCCAGCATACCACGGGCATCATATGTGGTCGACGCAGAGACAGTCACGGCTTCGTGGTTGTGGCATCGGATTCGGCGTACTCGGACACAAGCAGATCGGAATTCAGCGTGAAGGAGAGACAGCCATGAAAACGCAATCTCAGATTTGCAGCTGCTACCGCAGCTGTCATATGCTCCTGTGTCTGATCGCACTGCTGTTGTCCAAAGGCATCGTGTCCGGGCAGACTTTCGGGGATGCCGTTATGGGCTATGAACCGGAGGATGGGTTGGACGTCCCAGCGGCCGCAGCCTGCGCGTCGCCAAGCTGGCCCGATTCGGGATGCTTCAGTTTTCCGATCATGCTGCGAGGGCATCTACCGGGCATGGGCTATCCTATGCGCTGGGCCATCTTCGCCGGGCTGAACGACACAGTGGCGGCTTGGATCAATTTCTTCAATCGGACAGACAAGTCATACGCCCTGTCCGATAAGGATTGCGAGCACTGGTATGTTCCGCGTCTCTATCTCCTCGAAGCCATCGGGCCGGGGGCTGCACCTTTGGCTCAATCCGATAGTCTCGGTTACCGTGTCCGGGGATGGTTCGTGGGAAACGAAAGGGGCGAGCCACAATCGAAACTCCCGCCACTCCCCGACGGAGGCATGGGTCTGATGATGGACGTTTGGAATCTACCGCAGGGCCGCTTTCAGGTCTGCTTTGAACCCACTGAGAAGGTGCCGTCGGACTTCCGGGCGATGGGGGGCGGGCTGACCTACGAGTTCTATCCGCCGCGGTCTCTGGCCGACAGCGTCAACGCCTATGAGGGGTGCTTCTGGCGGGCGATTTGGGACAAGGACTACGACGCTGCGGAAAAATGGGTGGATGCCATGCTGACAATCAACCCTACCTCCGTGCCCGGAAACTGGTTCAAGGCTTTTCGAGCGCTGGAAGTTCAGGATACCGCCACGGCCAAACAGGCTCTGGATGATGCCTTGAAGTACCTCAACGACCGCAGCGATCCGGCCATGCCCGATTCCACCGTGCGGCCCTTATTTCAGGCGGAGAAACTCTACTTGCAGGAGATGGAGAGAGTTCTGAGCGACAATCGCCGCAGGCTCGGCCCGTGAGGCCACGCCAACTTCGCATTAAAACGCGCGGGCGGCTCTCAAGGCCGCCCGCATTGTGTTTGAGAGACTCCGTTCGATGACGAAGCGAAGGACACGCGCGACTATGCATTCATGTCCGACCACTTCCTGGCCATGCGGGCGAAGAGGATGAGCGCCAGCACCGCCTTGTCGCCGTATTGGCCGCAGAAGCAGCCCGCCAATTTCGAACCCACAAAGCCGCCAATGCCCACCGGGACGTTCACGTAGCCGAGTTAGAGACCTTTCTGCCCACGCGGGTCGAAGGCACACCGGGGAATGCGCTGAAAGGACCTGCCACTAATCTAAGCTGCAAGTCAGGGAAAAGCAACCGGGAATCGGCAGGTTCTAAGACGCGGTCGCGAGGCAGCGTCCCGGCCGGATAACCCACTAAACTTTGCGGTCTAAGAGCTGTCTAATCAGCAAGAGACGGAATCGTCTTGACGTGCATCGAAACTTTTCGCACTTTGAGGCGTTAATTCTGAGTACCAAAGCAATTGGGCTGGAAAAGACTCCATGAAACGCTGGATTTTCATCCTCATCGCCGCGCTGGCCGTTGTCGCGGCGGTCGTCTGGTGGCTCGGCTCCTCCTCCCAGAAACGGCAGGCCACTCCCTATCGCATGGGCGTGGCGGATCGCGGGACCGTGCAGACGGTGGTGAGCGCCACCGGTACGGCCAGTGCCGTGACCACCGTTTCGGTGGGATCGCAGGTTTCGGGCACGATCTTACACATCTACGTGGACTTCAATTCGCCGGTCAAGCAGGGACAGGTCATTGCCCGCATTGACCCCACGTTCCTGCAAGCCGCGGTCTCCGAAGCCGAAGCCTCTCTGGAGAAAGCCCGGGCCTCGCTTTCGCAAGCGCAGCGGGATTCAACCCGGGTGCGCGATCTTTTCGCGCAGAACCTCGCGGCACAGGCGGACTACGACAACGCCCTGACCTCGGTGGAACTGGCGCGGGCGGGCATGCAGCAGGCGCAGGCGCAGCTTTCGCGGGCGCGCACGAATCTGGCGTATTCGGTCATCACCTCCCCCATTGACGGCGTGGTGATTGCGCGCAACGTGGACGCGGGACAAACCGTGGCCGCCAGCTTACAGGCTCCGACGCTTTTCTCCATCGCGCAGGACCTTCACAAGATGCAGATCGAGACGTCCATTGACGAAGCCGACATCGGCGGTTTGCGCGAGGGCATGAAAGCGAACTTCACCGTAGACAGCTATCCCGACGAGCGCTTTGAAGGAATCATCCGGCAGGTGCGCTTTGCGGCCAAGGTGGATCAGAACGTGGTCACCTACCCGGTGATCATTGACGTGGACAATCCTGACCTCAAGTTGATGCCGGGCATGACCGCCAATGTGACCATTGTGACCGCCCGCCGCGACGACGTGCTGCGCGTGCCGGCCACGGCGCTGCGTTTCAAGCCTTTGGGTACGCAGAACGAAAACAGCAAGAGCGCTTCCACCGGCGGAGCGAGCGGAAGCGACGGCGCGCGGCGCGCTTCGAGCGGAAAGAACCTGAAACCGCAAGCGGATTCAACGGCAGGCACGAGCGGAACCGCGTATGTCAAGGGCCCGGGCGGAGTGCCGCAGCCGCGGAGCGTGAGGGCGGGCCTGAACGACGGAACGCGTGCCGAGATTCTCAGCGGTGAAATCTCCCCGGGAGATTCGGTAATTGTCGGCATGGCGGCGATCACCTCTTCGTCCGCCAGCACCGCGCCCGGCATGACTCCCATGAGACCAGGCGGCCATTGATGAGCGGCAGCAACCACAAAATCGTCATTTCCGCCCGCGATCTGACCAAAGTCTATCACATGGGCGACGTGGACGTTCATGCGCTGCGCGGCGTGACACTCGAGGTGCAGGCGGGCGAGTTCATCGCCATCCTCGGTGCGTCGGGTTCCGGCAAGTCCACGCTCATGCACATCATCGGCTGCCTCGACCGGCCGAGCGGCGGCGAGTACGTGCTGAACGGCGAGCAGGTGTCGCACCTGTCGCGCTCGGCTCTGGCGGGAGTGCGCAACCGCTTCATCGGTTTCGTGTTTCAGGGATTCAATCTGCTGGCGCGCACCTCCGCCGTCGAAAACGTGGAGCTGCCGCTGATCTACAGCGGCTTGGGAACGCAGGAACGGCACCGGCGCGCGCGCGAAGCCCTCGAACGGGTGGGACTGGCAGATCGCATGGATCATCATCCCTCGCAGCTTTCCGGCGGTCAGCAGCAGCGCGTGGCCATCGCCCGCTCTCTGGTCAACAAGCCGGCGCTGCTTTTGGCCGACGAGCCCACGGGAAATCTGGACACCAAGACGAGCCTTGAGATCATGGATCTTTTTCACGAACTGAACGCCGAGGGCATGACCATCGTTCTCATCACGCACGAAGCGGACATCGGCGCGCATGCGCGGCGGCGGATTACACTGCGCGACGGGCTGATCGTCGGCGAGGAGGGTACGCGATGAACGTTCTGGTGTTGCTGCGCGTCTGCCTGCGCGCGCTGCTGCGCAACAAGATGCGCTCGTTTCTCACCATGTTAGGCATCGTCATCGGCGTGGCGGCGGTGATTTCCATGGTCGGAATCACCAGCGGCGCGCGGGAATCGGTCAATCAGCAGATCGCCTCGCTCGGCGACAACGTGTTCATGATTTTTTCCGGCAGCACCAATCGCAGCGGCACGCGCACGGGCTGGGGCAGCCGCTCGAATATCACCAGCGACGACGTGGAGGCGCTGCGCACGCAGTGCCCGAGCGTGCGTTACGTCACGCCCTCGGTGCGCGTGAGCTCGCAAATCCTTTACGGCAGTCAGAATTGGTCTTCGCAGGTCATGGGCGTTACTCCCGAATTCAACGACATCCGCCGCTACGAAGTGGTGAACGGGCGCATGTTCAACGACACCGACGTGCGCGGCGCGGCCAAGGTGTGCGTGATCGGCCAGACGGTGGTGGACAACCTGTTTCAGGGAAGCGACCCGGTGGGGCAGACGATCCGCATCCGCCGCCTGCCGTTTGAGGTCATCGGGGTGTTAGGGGCGAAGGGGCAGGCGGCCATGGGACAGGATCAGGACGACGTCGTTCTCATTCCCAACACCACGGCCTCCAAGAAATTCTACGGCGGCGACACGCGGGTGAACATGGTCTTCGGCTCGGCCGCCAGTGCCGCGGCCATCGCCAATGCGCAGCAGGAAATGACGGACATTCTGCGCATGCGGCACCGCATCGGGCCAAGCGACGACGACGATTTCGTGATTCGCACGCAGGCCGACATCGCGAGCACGGTGGAGCAATCGTCGCGCACCATGACGATTCTTTTGGGATCGGTGGCGCTGGTCTCGCTCTTGGTGGGCGGCATCGGGATTATGAACATCATGCTGGTGAGCGTGACCGAGCGCACGCGCGAGATCGGCATTCGCATGTCGGTGGGCGCGCGGCAGAGCGACATTCTGTGGCAGTTCCTGCTTGAATCGCTGATGCTGGCCGCGCTCGGCGGCTTGTTGGGAGTGCTGTTAGGGGTTGGAGTTTCCGCCACCATCAGCAAGTTTGCCGGCTGGGTGACGGAAGTTTCGCCGGTGGCCGCGGTGGTGGCGGTCTCGTTTGCGGGGCTGGTGGGCATTTTCTTCGGTTTCTATCCGGCACGCAAGGCCTCGCTCTTAGATCCGATTGAAGCGCTGAGATACGAGTAGGCAATATTCGCCGCGAGCGGGTGCCCTCACCCCTCGCGGCTCGCACCGATTGCGTCGCGGGACGAATCTCCGGATTTGCCCCGCGATTTTCGTTTTCCTCTTCCGTAGCCGCGCACGGCAGTGCAGACTTGCGTCGAGATTCTGGACGCCCGCGCGCAAAGCCCAAAGAGCGCGCGGTGTCCAGAACGACATCCAAGACGAGACCCCCCTTACCCCCCTACTAAAGTAGGGGGGTAACTCCATAAGTTAGCCGCGTACGGCAGTGCGCTCCTACGTGCCGCAAAGAAACCCCCCACTGTCCCCCCTTATTCTAAGGGGGGAAGGTACTCGCCGAGACCTTCCCTCCTTTGCCAAAAGGGGGGAATTGAAGGGGGGTTCTGTCCGGTAAGTGCAGGCGGCCGGAGGCCGCCGGTAGTAGAACAGAAAAACTACGGGCGGTCTCCGACCGTCCGTGAAGTCATCGTCTGTGTCATGAACCCCCAGCCGGGCGGCTGGGGGTAGTGTTTTCTCGCGGCGGCGCGTGTCTTCATGTGCCCCGCGAAGACCCACACCCCGGAGGGTGCGGGCTAGTAGAGAGAAATGGTTGCCGCCGTTGTGACTCTCCTGAGTCGCAATGGCGCCATTGCCGGTCGGGAGACCGACAACGGCGAGAGAATGATATCGGAAAAAGAGAAAGGCGGAAGGAGTGTTTCATCCTTCCGCCTTCTGATTTTCCAGATTCCTACGGGATCAGCGACCCCACTCGGCGGATGGGAGATCAAGATCGCACTGCCGTGCGCGGCTACGAGACCCCGAGGACACAGCAAGCTGTGTCGCTACAATCCGCCTCGGGATTCATCCCTCATCCCTTCTTAGTAGTCCATGCCGCCCATGCCGCCGCCGGGCATCTGCGGGGCCCCGGACTTCGGTTCCTTCTTCTCGTGGATCGAGCAGTCGGTGGTCAGCAAGAGCGCGCCGACCGAAGCCGCGTTTTCGAGAGCCACGCGCACGACTTTGGTGGGATCAATCACGCCGTCCTCGATGAGGTCGGCGTATTGTTCGGTGGCCGCGTTGAAGCCAAACGCATAGGTCTTGTTGTTGCGCACCTTGTCCACCACCACGCTGCCTTCCCAGCCCGCGTTGTTGGCGATCATGCGGATGGGCTCTTCGAGCGCGCGCTTGACGATGTTCACGCCGAGCTGCTCATCGCCCACGAGCTTGATCTTGTTCAGCGCGTTCTCGGCGCGCAGCAGAGCCACGCCGCCGCCCGGAAGAATCCCTTCCTCCACCGCCGCGCGAGTGGCATGCAAAGCATCCTCGACGCGCGCCTTCTTCTCCTTCATTTCCACTTCGGTGGCCGCACCGACCTTCAGCACCGCTACGCCGCCGGCTAACTTCGCCAGCCGTTCCTGCAGCTTCTCCTTGTCGTAATCCGAGGTGGTGACGTCAATCTGCTTCTTGATCTGGCCGATGCGGGACTTGATGTCCTCGGCCTTGCCCCCGCCCTCGACGATGGTCGTGTTGTCCTTGTCAATGATGACCTTCTTGGCCTTGCCGAGATCGGCGAGCACGGCGTTTTCGAGCTTGAAGCCGGCCTCCTCGCTGATCACGCGGCCGCCGGTGAGGGTTGCGATGTCATCCAGCATGGCCTTGCGGCGATCACCGAAACCGGGAGCCTTCACCGCCGCGACTTTCAACGTGCCGCGCAGCTTGTTGACCACCAAGGTAGCCAGCGCTTCGCCTTCGATGTCCTCGGCCACGATAACCAGCGCGCGGCCGGTCTGCGCCACTTTCTCCAGAATCGGCAGCAGGTCCTTCATGGAAGCGATCTTCTTGTCGTGGATGAGAATCAGCGCATCTTCGAGTTCGGCCTCCATCTCGTCGGGATTGGTGACGAAGTAGGGTGAGACGTAGCCGCGGTCGAACTGCATGCCCTCGACCACTTCGAGCGTGGTCTCCATGGACTTGGCTTCTTCCACGGTGATGACGCCGTCCTTGCCGACCTTTTCCATGGCGTCGGCGATGAGACTGCCGATGGCGGGGTCGTTGTTGGCGGAGATACTGCCCACGGCGGCGATGTCCTTCTTCCCGCTCTGGGACTTGCTGTTGGCCTTGAGATCCTTTATGACCTCGGCCACGGCCTTCTCGATGCCGCGCTTGAGAGCCATGGGATCGGCGCCGGCGGTGACGTTCTTCAGACCTTCGGCAATGATGGCCTGCGCCAGCACGGTGGCGGTGGTGGTGCCGTCGCCGGCGATGTCGCTGGTCTTGGAGGCGACTTCACGCACCATCTGCGCGCCCATGTTCTGGATCGGGTCTTCTAATTCGATTTCCTTGGCCACGGTGACGCCGTCCTTGGTGATGGTGGGCGCGCCCCACTTTTTCTCGATGACCACGTTGCGGCCCTTAGGGCCGAGCGTGATTTTGACGGCGTCGGCCAGCATGTCCACGCCTTTCTTCAGATTGGCGCGGGCATCCACTTCAAAGGTGATGATCTTGCTTGCCATATTCTATCGCACCTCGTTGCTTGCGTTGTTGAAACTGTTTTTCGATTCCGGAAGAGACCCCCCTTTTATCCCCCCGTAAACGGAGGGAAAACCGAAACCCGAGTCCCACACCACGGAGGGTGTGGGCTAGTAATTTAGGGGTGTGGATCAGTATTCGGAAGCAAGGGGAGTCCGCTCGGGTTTCATCCCTCATCCCTCCGCCCTCATCCCTTACTTCTGCACGACGGCGAGAATGTCGCTGCGGCCGACGAGGAGATATTCTTCGTTGTCCATCTTGAATTCGGTGCCGCCGTAGCGGGCGTAGACCACGCGGTCACCGGCCTTGACGATGTCGGACAGCTTGCGCTGTTTGCGATCCGAAAACTCGATGTCGTCACCGAGGGCCATCACTTCCCCCATTTGGGGGCGTTCCTTGGCGGTGTCGGGGATGATGATGCCGCCGACTTTTCGCTCCTCTTCCTTGAGGGGCTTGATCAGAATTCGCTCGTCAACGGGACGGATTTTCATTGGTCAACCTCCGGTTGTTCAGTATGTTAGGTTTCCTATGTGGCCACAATCAGCACTCGCCGCCGGTGAGTGCTAAACGTTACACAATATACGTGTGGACAGGTTCCCGGTCAAGCCACTATGCCATTTTGACATACTGATTATCATGGAAATACGCATAAGCATCTCGATTCTCGCAGCGAGTCCTCTCGTCTTGCACCCTCAGGTTTCATCCCTCATCCCTCCGCCCTCATCCCTCTCTTCATTGCGTTTGTGACGAGGATTCGTTAAACTGCCAAGGTCATGGCTGATAGCAAAATAG
Organism: bacterium; assembly: GCA_026394155.1. GTDB lineage: Bacteria > Electryoneota > RPQS01 > RPQS01 > RPQS01 > RPQS01. The sequence goes on from JAPKYT010000056.1 coordinate 11,987, forward strand.
AGTTTGTCGCGCGCTCGTGCGACTGTTCGTGCCCCGATCCGCTGACATTTTTCGAACACGCCAGCGAACAGACATCATGCTCATTTTTCTGGAAGGGCCGGGACGACGAGGCGATGTGGATGGGGTTCGGCTGCGTGGACAGCCTGAATTCCCTTGCGGAGTGCCGGGACGCTCTGAAGCGAATCGCACTCGACGACGCTCCTTTTGCAGCGCGCGGCTTTTGCGCCGTTCCTTTTGACTGCGATTTCCGGCCGGTCGCTCCGTGGGAATCCTTTCCGTCACGGCTGTTTATCGTGCCGCAGATTCAGGTGTGCTGGACGAACCAATCCGCGTCGCTTCTCTCTTTGCTGCCCGAGCCGGAAATCGAGACGTTGCGCAAGGCTCTGTCGAAGAGTCCGCCAGCCACGCCGCACCGCCTGTCCGTTCGAACCGTTTTGCAGACTCAGCACGGCGAATGGCGGCGCATGCTAAGCGCAATTCTGCCGGAACTGGAGCGGGGAGCGTTGCGAAAAGTGGTGCTGGCGCGCTCGGCCTCCGCGTTTGCCGACGAACCGATTCGCATGGGCGCGGTGCTGGCCGGACTGCTCGCGCAGGAAAGCTGTTCCGTCTTCGCACTCCGCTCGGGCAACGACGTTTTTTTGGGAGCGTCACCGGAGCGGCTTTTTGCGCTGGACGGAGATAAGCTGACGACCGAAAGCCTTGCCGGAACGCGTCCCCGCGGGCGAACCGACCGCGAAGACCGGAAGCTGGCCGATGCGCTCTTAGAATCCGAGAAGGAACGGCGCGAGCACGACATTGTTCGCGAGTTCATCGCCTCGCGCCTCAATGCGCTCTGCGCGGCGCACGAAACGGATCAACCCGCCGTCCGCAAGCTGGCCACCGTGCAGCATCTCTATACCACCTTGCGCGGCACGCTTCGCGAAGGCGTGGGGCCCGATGAGGTGCTGAATGCGCTTCACCCGACACCGGCCGTGTGCGGCGATCCGCGCGACGCCGCAAGAGAACTGATCCGCCGGCTGGAAGCGACTCCACGCGGCTATTATGCGGGCGCGATCGGGTGGGTGGATGCAGGCCGGGCCGAGATGGCGGTGGCCATTCGCTGCGGACTTGTCAAAGGCAAGCGGGCGATTGTGTTCGCGGGCGCAGGCATCGTGGCCGGTTCGGATCCCGACGCGGAGTGGGAGGAGACCGAGAACAAGATGAGACCCTACTTGCAGGCGCTGGGCGGAGCGGACTCGTGAATATCGTCAACGTCAATTTGCTGCAGGCGGCGGTTCTGCTGCGGCAACTGGTCGCGTGCGGCGCCAAGCGCGCGGTGATTTCGCCCGGCTCGCGCTCCACACCACTCGCGCTGACCGCGCACAACATGCCCGAGCTGCAAACGTACGTGCTCACCGATGAGCGCGCGGCGGGCTTCTTTGCACTCGGGCTTTCCAAGGCCGACGGCGCGCCCGCGATTCTCATCTGCACTTCGGGCACGGCGGCGGCCAATTATTTTCCCGCGATCATCGAGGCGGCTCAGTCCTGCGTGCCCCTGATCGCTCTCACCGCTGACCGCCCGGTGGCGCTGCGTGGACGCGGCGCGCCGCAGACCATCGAGCAAGTGCATCTCTACGGCGGCTATCCGCGCTTCTTTGCCGACGTGCCGGAGGCGCGGCTCACGCTCGATCACATGCGATGCGTGCGCACGCTCTCATCGCAGGCGTATGCGGCGGCGATGTCCGTTCCGGCCGGGCCCGCGCATCTGAACGTGCCTATGGACGAGCCGATCGCGCCGATTCCGGAGCATCGAGACGAGGCCGAAGAGATTTGGCGGCAGATTGTGCTGGAGAGCGACATGCCTTTTCATCTGCAAACGTCGCAGCCGCCTGCGCAAGACACCGTGACCACCGCTTTGAAGCGCGTGAGCGCGGCTTTGTGCGGACTGATCGTCGCCGGACCCGACGCTGCGCGCACAGAGGACGAAGCTCAGGCGATTCATTTTCTCAGCCGCCGCTTGGGCTGGCCTGTGTTGGCCGACGTCACGAGCGGTTTGCGCTTTTTCGGCGAGCCGGTTCTGCCGTTTTATGATGTGTTTCTGCGCGAAGATTCGCTGGCCGCGCTTGCGCCGGATGTGGTGTTGGCTTTCGGCGCGCATCCGGTTTCGAATGCTTTGAATGCGTATCTCGACCGGCATCGCGTCGCTCACACCTTGCGCGTGCAACCGGATGCGCGGGGACGCGATCCCAATGCGCGCGCCCAAGAAACCGTGGTCGCCGATGTGGCCGCTTTCTGTCACGCGCTTTCCGCTCTGCTGCCCGTGTCGCGTGATTCCCTGCTTTACGAGCCATTCCGCGCGGCCTCGACGCGCCTTCGCGCTGCGCTGAACGCGGCCGATCCCGTGCTGTGTGAGGCGCATTTCGTCCGCGCCGCCGTGCGCTCGATGCCCGCGGATGCGAACGTCATTCTCGCCAACAGCCTTTCCGTTCGCTATGCGGATGCGCTTTGCGCCGCGGAAGGACAGGCGCATCGAGTGTTCGGCATGCGCGGAGCGAGCGGGATTGACGGCACGATCTCGCATGCTATGGGAATCGCCGCCGCCTCGCAGGTGCCCTCGCTTTTAGTGTGCGGCGATCTGGCGTTTCTACATGATCTGAACGCTTTGGCCGCGGCGCGCTTGGCTGCCAACTTGACGATTTTGCTTCTCAACAATGACGGCGGCGGCATTTTCCACTTCTTGCCGCTGCACGGATGCGAAAACCGCGAGGTTTTCGAGGCGATCCACGGCACGCCGCATGGCTTGAATCTCGCGGCGGCGGCGGATCTCTTTGATGTGGAGTGGATGACCGCGCGATTCCCCGCTGATTTGCGCTCCCTGTTCGACCGTTCAAGGTCTCGATTGCGCGTGATCGAAGTGCGGACGTCGCGCGAAACGAATGCGCGGGCGCATGCCGCCCTGCTCAAACGTCTGCAGAAGGCTGCCGTGTCATGAGGCACGCAAGCCCCGGCGGCATCGAGTGGAACTGCGAATGGCGCGGCCGCGAGTCCAAGCCGCTGCTGGCTCTGGTGCACGGCTTTGCGGGTTCTCTGAAAAGCTGGGACGATTTGACGCGGCATCTTGAGCAGCACTTTCGCTTGCTGCTTGTGGACCTCCCCGGACATGGTGGCACGCCGGTACCCGAGACAGCGATGACGCTCCGGGAACTCGGCACAACGTTAGGCGAATTTGTGCGCTCCGTCGCCGATGGAGCTGCGATGATGTGCGGCTACAGCATGGGCGGGCGCGTCACGTTGCACACGGCTCTCTTTTCACCCGAAGCGGTGTCTGCGCTTGTCCTCATGGGAGCCTCACCCGGAATTGAGGATGCGCGCGAACGCAAGGAGCGGCAGGCGAGCGATCAGGCGCTGGCGGAGAAGATTCTCGCCAACGGTATCGAACGGTTTGCGGACTATTGGGGATCATTGCCCTTGTTCGCATCACAGAACATGCTGCCGCCGGACATGCAAGCCGAACTGCGCGCGTCGCGTCTGGCCTGTGACCCGCAAGGGCTTGCGTACTGCCTCAAGAACTTCGGCACGGGCGAGCAGGAATTTCTCGCACGTAAACTGCATCGTCTTTCCTGTCCGGTTCTGCTGATGGCGGGCGCGCTCGACGAGAATTTTTCGCGCCTCAATCATCACATGGCGGCATCCATCGGCACACCGGCGGTTCGCGTGGTGGAGATTCCCAGAGCCGGGCACGCCGCGCACATTGAGAACCCCAAAGCTGTGGCGCGCGAGATCCTTTCATTTTCAGAAAACCTCAGGATAGAATCATGAAATCATTCCCGTGGAAGTCCGCCGGAGAGTTTGCGGACATCTTGTACGAGAAGTGGAACGGCATCGCCAAAATCACCATCAACCGCCCCAAAGTGCGCAATGCTTTCCGGCCGCAAACCATCGCCGACATGCAATGTGCGTTCTTGGATGCGCGCGAGGATCCGGAGATCGGCGTGGTGATTCTTACCGGCGCGGGAACGGCAGCGTTTTGTTCGGGCGGCGATCAGAAAATTCGCGGCGATCAGGGCTACGTGGGCGAGGACAAGGTGCCGCGCTTGAACGTGCTCGATCTGCAAAGGCAAATCCGCAGCCTGCCGAAAGTGGTGATTGCGATGGTGGCGGGTTATGCGATTGGCGGCGGGCACGTGCTGCACGTGGTGTGCGACCTCACCATTGCCGCCGACAACGCACGGTTTGGTCAAACCGGGCCGAAGGTCGGATCATTCGACGGCGGTTTCGGCGCGGGCTATCTGGCGCGCATTGTCGGTCACAAAAAGGCCAAGGAGATCTGGTTCTTGGGTCGTCACTACAGCGCAGAGGACGCTCTGGCGATGGGATTGGTGAACGCCGTCGTGCCGCTTGCGAAATTGGAGGAGACGACCGTGCAGTGGTGCCGCGAGATAATGGAAAAATCTCCGATGGCGATTCGCTGCTTGAAGGCGGCCTTCAACGCGGAAACCGACGGCGAGGCGGGGATTCAAGAGCTGGCCGGCAACACGACTCTCCTTTATTACATGACCGAAGAAGCGCAGGAAGGCCGCGAAGCGTTCAAACAAAAACGCAAGCCGGATTTTAAGAAGTTCAAGCGAGTGCCGTGAAAAACAAAAGCTGAAAGCTGAAAGCTGAAAGCTGAAAGGGGAGCCGGCAGGTAGTGCCGCACGGCAGTGCGCTCCAGAGACCCCCTTTTGTCCCCCTACTGAAGTAGGGGGAGAGAGACTGTCCATGAAAGAGAACCAAGCGGGGCAGGCGAAGAACGAAGACGCGTGCCACCGCGAGTGAAGACCTTAACCCGGCTCGGCGCACCTGGCGGTGTTCGCGTTGCTCGGACTCGGGTTCCATCGTTCATCATTCATCGTTCATCATTTCAGAGACCCCCTTTTGTCCCCCCACTGAAGTAGGGGGAGAGAGATCTTCGCCGTTGTCGGTCTACAGACCGGCAATGGCCCAGAGATGAACTGTCGGTAAAGAAAATCGAAAAACGGTTAAGCCAACGGAAAGCAGCGTGACGCTTTGTGACGAGTGCCTCGCGTTTTTGCGGCGCGGACTGAATGACAAGACCGCGTCCTTTCGCGACGGACAATGGGAGGCCATTGCCGGCGTGGTGGAGAAGCGCGCAAAGCTCTTAGTCGTGCAGCGCACCGGCTGGGGTAAGAGCATGGTCTACTTCGTGGCCACGCGCGTGCTGCGCGACCGCTCCGCCGGACCGACGCTGCTCATTTCGCCGCTGCTCGCTCTCATGCGCAATCAGATTCTGGCCGCCGAGCGACTGCAACTTCGCGCCGCCACCATCAACTCGAGCAATCCTGAAGACTGGCCCGAGGTGATGAACAGCCTGAATCGAAACGAAGTGGATTTGTTGATGGTGTCCCCGGAACGGCTCGCCAATGAGCAGTTCAGCCGCGATGTCCTACCGGGTCTCATCCGCCGCACCGGCTTGCTGGTCATTGACGAAGCTCACTGCATTTCCGACTGGGGACATGACTTTCGTCCGGATTACCGGCGCATCGTCAAGATCGTGAAGTCGTTGCCGCCGGGCATTCCCGTTCTGGCCACGACGGCCACCGCCAACGACCGGGTGATCGAGGACATCGTCGCGCAACTTGGCAAAGAGTTAGTGGTGTCGCACGGGCATCTGGCCCGAGACTCGCTCCGCCTGCAGGTCATTCGCCTTCCCGGTCAGGCCGCGCGCATGGCGTGGCTGGCGGATACGCTTCCTTATCTGAGCGGCAGCGGCATCGTTTACACGCTGACCGTGCGCGACGCGAAGCATGTGGCGGAGTGGTTGCGAACGCGCGGCGTCAACGCACATGCCTATTACGGCGAGTTGGAAACCGCGCGGCGCGAAGAGTTAGAAACGCAGCTGCTCGACAACCGGGTCAAAGCGCTGGTGGCGACGTCGGCGCTGGGCATGGGCTACGACAAGCCCGATCTGACTTTCGTTATTCACTTCCAGCGGCCGGCCTCGGTGGTGCATTACTATCAGCAGGTGGGACGAGCGGGGCGCGCGGTGGAGAACGCCTACGGCATTCTCCTCTGCGGCGAAGAGGATGACGAAATCGCCGAATATTTCATGCGCACCGCTTTGCCGCCGCGCGAGCACGTGGACATGCTTCTGGCCGCGCTGGCCGTCGAGAAGGATGGTGCAAGCATGCGAACTCTCGAACGGCGGCTCAATCTCTCGTACACCCAAATTCAGAAGGTACTCACTTTGTTGGCGGTCGAAGAGCCGCCGGTGGTGGTGAAGAAGGACGCGCAGTGGATTCTCAAGCGCCGTGACTACGTGGCGAACTCAGAGTTGTGGGACCGGCTGTTAGCGATCAGACGGCGCGAGCAGGAGCGCATGCAGACGTATATGACCACGCGCGAGTGCCTGATGATGTTTCTGCGCTCGGAGCTTGACGATCCCGCCGCGACTCCCTGCGGCAAGTGCGCGAATTGCACGAGCCAGCCGGTGCTGGCGGAGAGCTATTCCATGAAAGAGGCGACGGCGGCCGTGCAATTCCTGCGACATTGCGAGGAGCCCATCGAGGCGCGAAAAATCTGGCCGCAGGATGCGCTGGCCGCCCATGAATGGAAGGGCAAGATTGCTCCCGAGCTTCTCGCCGAGGATGGACGGGTGTTGTGTCGCTGGGGAGATGCGGGCTGGGGCGAGATGGTGGCACGAGACAAGATATTCGGCGCAAAGTTCGACGAGGCTCTGGTGGACGGCGCGGCCGCCATGATCCGTGATCGCTGGAAGCCGCGGCCTTTTCCGGAATGGGTGACCTGCGTGCCGTCGCTTCGTCGCGCCGAATTAGTGCCGGATTTCGCCGCACGTCTCGCGGGAAAGTTGAGCCTTCCCTTTGTGGACTGTGTGCGGAAGATGCGCGAGAATCCGCCGCAAAAAGCCATGCAGAACAGCTATCAGCAATCGCGCAATCTGGCCGGCGTGTTCGGCGTTGACCCGGCCAAGGTTCGCTCGTCGCCGCTCCTTTTGGTAGATGACATGGTGGACTCGGGTTGGACGTTTACCGTTATTGCCGCGCTGCTGCGTCAGGCCGGAAGCGGTGCTGTTTTCCCGCTGGCTCTGGCGCGTTCCACATCCAAGTAAGATCGTGAGAGCATCTGTGATAAACGATTCTACGCGCGCATCCCTGCTGCTGTGTGCAGTGCTTGCGGGTGACAAACAACTTCCGCTTGCTCCCCTCTCAACGGGGGAGTATCATCGCTTGCTGGTGGCTCTCAAAGCAATCGAGAGTGAGGTTGCGTCGCTCATCGGCGAGGGTGGTCTGCCGACTCTCGAAGGACTGGCCGCGGCCGGTTGGGATCGCGAAAGGCTCTCCTTGCTTCTGGCGCGCGAGGCGGAGTTGGACAGAGCCATCGAGCTTTGGGCGCAGATCGAATTGAAAGTCATTTGTTGCCTTGACGAAGAGTACCCCGCTCGCTTGCGCGAGCGCCTGCGCACAGCGGCTCCTCCGGTGCTTTTCGTCGTGGGGAGCGGTGAGCTTCTGGCGCGCGGAGGATTAGCCATTGTCGGTTCGCGGAACACGGATGAAGCAGCTTTGAAATTTACCGCTGAGCTGGCAAGTCTTTGCGCGGAGCAGGACGTGACCGTGATTTCAGGCGGCGCGCGCGGCGTGGATCAGACGGCGATGCTGGCTACTCTCGAAGCGAACGGCTCTGCCCTCGGAATCTTGGCGGATAGTCTGGCCCGCGAAGCCGTCTCGGAGAAATACGCGGTGCACCTTGACCGCGGTCATGTGACGCTTGCCTCATCGTGTTCGCCCGAGGCTCCGTTCTCGGTGGGAAACGCGATGAGCCGCAACAAGCTCATCTACGCGCTGTCGGACGCCGCCTTGGTGGTGAGTGCGGAAGCGCAGACCGGTGGCACGTGGCACGGCGCGGTGGAGAATCTAAAGCAAAAGTGGACGCCTTTGATTGTGCGGCGTGACGATTCGACGCCTCGCGGCAACGATCTTCTCATCCGGCGCGGCGGCATCGCCTTCGATCCGGAGGAACTCAACTCGAAGTTGGACATTCGCGCGTGGTTTGCGGCGCGTCCCGACGCTGGCGGATTGTCGCTGTTTTAAGAATAAGTAAGACGGGCGCATCGCCATGCGCCCCTACAGTGGTTTGATCATATGTTGTAGGGGCGGAAGGCGTTCCGCCCGCCATGAATCAATCCTCAACAACGGGCGCATCGCCATGCGCCCCACAAGAAAATGCCTTCTCTCGATAATTGGATTCTGGCCGCGAGGCCGAAGACGTTGGTGGCGGCGGTGGTGCCGGTGATCGTGGGAGCCGCGTATGCCAAGCAAGCCGCGCTCGAACACTGGCCGTTTGCGCTGTGCGCGGCTCTGTCGGCTCTGTGTATTCAAATCGGAACGAACCTCGCCAACGACTACAGCGATTTCAGACGCGGGGCCGACACATCGCAGCGCATCGGGCCGGTGCGCGTGACGCAAGCCGGACTCATCGCACCGCAGCACGTGAAGAACGGAGCGATTCTATCTTTTTCGCTGGCGGTGGGATTCGGAATTCCGCTCATCGCGCGCGGCGGTCTCCCCATTCTGCTCATCGGCGTGCTTAGCATTCTCTGCGGTTGGCTTTACACCGGCGGCCCGTTTCCTCTCGGTTACAACGGACTCGGGGAGCTCTTTGTGCTGCTCTTTTTCGGATTCGCGGCGGTAGCGGGCACGCATTTTGTTCTCACACTCGAGTGGAATCCGCTGGCGCTCTTCATCGCACTGGCTCCGGGACTGCATGCCTCGGCGCTGTTGGCCGTGAACAACGTGCGCGACCTCGAGACCGACCGCGCGGCAGGGAAACGCACGCTGGCAGCGCACTTCGGCAGGACCTTCGGACGCGCGGAGTTTGCGCTGCTGACACTCCTCCCCTTCTTCGTGCCGGTAGCCCTGTTTTTCATTTTTCATTTCTCCTATCTCGTTTTGCTTCCCGTGCTTTCGTTGCCGCTGGCCATGCCGCCCTTGCTTACAGCCCTGACGCGTGAGGACGGGCCGAGTTTGATTTCCGCTCTGGCCGGAACTGCGCGTTTGCAGCTCGTGTTCGGAGTTCTTCTTGCCGCCGGGCTTGTGTTGTGATTATCACTCACCTCACGTTCTCGGCCGCCGAGCTGCCGTTGATCACGCCGCTGCTCACTGCGCGCGGAGCGATGAGGTCGCGGCGGATTCTCCTGGTGACTTTGCACAGCGGAGATCTCTACGGCACGGGCGAGGCAGCTCCGCTGCCGGAGCACGGAACGGAGCCGTTTGATTTGGCCTTCGATATCATCGCGCGACTGGCGAACCGCCGCCACTTTCCTCCCTTGCCGCGCGGGCTCGGCGCTTTCGACGGGTGGCTGACAGAAGTGGGCGTATCGCGCGCGTTCGCGCCCACCGCGGCGTGGGCCGTGGAGTGCGCGATGGCCTCGCTTTTGGCGCAGAATCGCCGCACGCAAATCTGTTCTCTTCTGAGCGCTTCTGTTGTCCGACGTATTCCGGTCGCGCGGCTGATCAGCGGCGAGACAAGCGGCGAGATAGTATGGGCCGTGGAACAGGCCGTGAAGCTCGGCTACGGAACGGTCAAGATCAAGCTGGGTCGGCGTTCGGTGGTGCAAGAGATTGATACGATCCGAAAACTCCGCGAGCGTTTTGAAGACCGCGTCGCCATCCGCGTGGACGCCAACGAGGAATGGTCGCTGGGACATGCGCTGGAGTTCTGCCGAGGAGTACTCGACTGCCGGCTCGAATACATCGAGGATCCGCTGCGCGAGCCGACGCCCGAGAGACTGCTCCTGCTCAAAGCCGCTTCGCCGGTGCCGATCGCTCTCGATCAGTTTGCCAACGATCCGGAGCGGTTCGAACAGATTCTTGCGCAGCGACTTTGCCGCGTGGTGGTGCTTAAGCCCGCGGTGATTGGTTCCTTCTCTCTGGTCAAGCGCATGGTGCGCAAAGCGCGTGGGCGCAAGATCTCCGTGGTGTTCTCCAATCTGATCGAATCGAGCATCGGCCTCGGCTATGCGGCGGCGTGCGCGGCGGCTCTGGGAAGCCGCCGCTATGCGCATGGGCTGGCTACGGCGAGCCTGTTGGCCAAAGACACGGTGGAGCGGCCGCTGACACCTCTGCGCGGCATGATCCGGCTGTCCGATTTGCGGTTGCTCACGAGCTGACGGCGATCACAATGCTGACCTTTGCATCAACCGCGCTGCCCGACGAGCAGTTCAATCACAAGACCGAGCAGATGGCGATGCTTCTCGCCGAGCGCTTTCCCGAACGCGGATCGCACGTCGGGCTGTGGGGCGAGAATAGTCCGGACTATTTGGTGGCGCTCTTTGCGCTGATGCGGGCCGGGCACGTGGCGGTGCCGCTGCAAACGCGTCTAACGGCGCGGGAATTAGCGGACGTCGTGCGCAGCGCGGGCTTGCAGGGAATTCTGGCCGCGCGCGCGTTTCCGCAAACGCATCGCGACGTGTTGGGCGACGTGCCCGTGCATCCACTGCCCCCGAGCTTCGAAAGTCCCCCGCCGCTCAATGAATTGAAGGTGCTCGGCAAGGAGGAGGTGGCGGTTATCTTGTGCAGCAGCGGCAGCGCAGGACAGGCAAAGATGATTCCGCTCACACTGCGTTCACTGCTCGATCATGCGCGCGCGGTCTGCGAACATCTCAAAGTAACGCGGCACGACACATGGCTGGTGTGTTTGCCTTTCTATCATATCGGCGGCCTTGCCATCGCCTTTCGCTGTCTGTTGTCGGAAGCATCGCTGGTCATTGCGGAGAGCGCCGATGCGGGCGAGATCAACCGTATCCTTGACAACGGCGACGCGAGCCTCGTCTCCGTGGTGCCGACGTTGTTAGAGCGCATGCTGACCGCGCGCCAAGGTGCGCCTTACCCGAAATCCCTGCGGGCCATTATCGTGGGAGGCGGGCCGGTGCCGGCGGAACTTCTAACACGCTGTCCGCAGGCCTACGCGACCTACGGTCTCACCGAAGCGGGTTCGATGGTGACCGGCGCGCGGCCGGGTTGCGGCGATAAGGAGCGCAAGACCTGCGGGCCGCCGATCCCGCAAACGCAAATCCGAATTTTGAACGAAGCGGGAGAAGAGGCGAAGCGGGGGGGGGCAGGAGAGATTGTGGTGCGGGGAGCGGGAGCAGCGCAGACCTATTGGGGAGACCGGGAAGCCGCCGCCCAGACATTTCGCGCCGGGTGGATTCACACGGGCGATCTGGGCCGCTTGGATGAGAATGGTTTTCTGACTGTCGAAGCGCGGCGCACGAATTTGATCGTATCCGGCGGAGAGAACATGTATCCGGCGGAGATCGAGGCCGCCTTGTGCGAGCACCCGCGCATCGTGGAGGCGGCGGTGCTGCCGGTGGACGATGCAAAATGGGGGCAGACCCCGGGAGCTTTGGTCGTGCTATCGCCGGGCCCTCTCCTGCAAAAGAGTCACATCTACAGTTTTCTTGCCGGGCGGCTGGCGCGCTACAAGTTTCCGCGCAAAATCGTCATCGCCGAAAAGATTCCGCGGCTGGGCAACGGCAAACCTGACTTGAGAGAGGTGCGAAAGCTGCTCACGGAAGGAGAAGACGCACCGGCCTGATTTCACGCGTACTTCATCAGCGCGGCGCGGAACTCGTCGGGAAGGGACATCGGGTCACGCGTGCGCGGATCCACGCATACGTGCACGGTGGCGGCCGTGGCGCAGACTTCATCCGATGCATCGCGCAGCTCGTAGGTCATGCGATACGAGGTCCGGCCGAGATGCGCCACGCGGGCGAGAATCTCCACCTTGCTGCCGACCGTGAGCGGGCGAACAAAATCGGCCTCGACATGAACGATGGGAAGTCCCATCGTTTTTTGTTCAAAGAGCCGCGCCATGCCGAAGCCGATCTCTTCGAGCAGCGCTTCGTAGGCGTGATGGCAGATGCGGATGATGTTGGCCGAAAAAATCAGCCCGGCGGCATCCGTGTCGTACAGGCCGATGGTGTAGGGAAAGCGGAAAACTTTGGACATGGTCTGGTCAGAATTCATGCAGTCGGTCTTGGAGTTCCCTGTTAACGTCTTCGTTGCGGCCGATCCAACAAACAGGAGTCCGCATCTCATCCCAGCAGGATGGCGTCAACCGTGCCACGCCACACACTCGCCGTGGCTCAAGCTCATTAGACTCCGGGAGATCGGGCTCAGATAGGCTCTGGCGTTTCCGAACCTTTGGCATTGGATTTGCTACAGTTAGAAGAAGACGGTTGCAGATTTGACTTTTCGGCCGTGAAGCATTAGATTGTAACAGTGGCTTTGAAAGGATCGGGGTGTCCCCGGTCGACAGAGGGTCTTCAGAAATGAAGACTCTCTGTTTTTTATGGGAATAGCTTCAGCCCCCAACCCTCAGTCTGACCCTTGGGGGAACAGTAGAGTTTGCCTCTGATAATGTCAAAGGGGACGTAGGGCTCTGCGGGGTTGATTACATGACGGGCCAAGGGGTAGGCGCACATATCGGCAAGCTGTAACCCCACGATGTTCTCTTTCTTGGCGTGAAAGCTCAGTCGCCGGACTCTCGCCTTGAAGTTCCCAGAAGGCACATAGTACGTTCCTTGGTCCAGGATCGAGTTGAAGTGGGCCAGCAACTGCCCGTCTTCCCGTTTCCCGCGCTGTTCCACCAGGATCTCCACTGTGCTGGTCTTGTCCGCGGTGTTCAGGTAGAAAATAGTCCTTTCCAGCACAAAGAGGAGCGACAACGCGTAGGGGTCCCGGGCCCCTTTGCCGTACCTCTTCACGTGCTCCTCTTTGTTCACGCCCGAGCCGATGAGACAGTACTGTCCCTGCCCGAGGATCCGGTTCAGATCCTTGTAGAATCTTGCCTTCAACTCCAAGTCAAAAAGGATTTGAAATGCGCCCTCGCACTTGCGAATCTCGCGCGAGTGAAGAATGACGCCGGTGGTCTTGAAATAGTCGCGTTTGAACTGACTGATGCGAGCTTCAATGTCCCTCAGCGCGTCCTCTCTGATCAGGCAGCCGCACAAGAGAAAGATTGGGAAGTTCTTGTCTATGAAGGCCAACCCGTGGTCGCCGGTCTCGTCTAAGAAAAAGAAATAGTTTGCCATGGGGTGAAATCTGTTTGGCCTTGATCTCGGTGATTGGGGCGCAGAGCGGTGTGGAAACAACGTAACGATTTTGGACCCGATTGTCAACGGCCCCAAACAAACAGGCCGCGGCCCCAAGAAGCCGCGGCCTGTGCCGTATTCGAACCGGAAGACCTTAGCGCAGGAGCAGGAGCTTGCCTGTGGTGAGGCGGCCAGCGGCTTCCAAGCGGACCAGATACATGCCGGTGGCGGCGTCCATCCCGCGGGCGTCGCGGCCGTCCCAAATCGCTCGGTGCTCGCCGGCGGCCATCGGGGCCGAGACCAGCGTGCGCACCTCTTGACCAAGCGTGTTGTAGAGCGTCAAATTCACCGCCGCTTCGCGCGGCAGCACATAGCGAAGAGTGGTGGAACTGTTGAAGGGATTCGGATACCCGTCCAGAAGGGCGAAGTTCTCCGCGCCGCCGAGCGCGGGTTCGGGAGCCGCCGCGGGAGGAGCGACATGGATTTCCCAGCTCACTAACTCGCCTTCGTCGCCGAACTCCCAGTCGTAGATCACCAGCCGCCACGTCCCCTGCGCATTCTGACCGTCAACAACGGAAAGCGGCTCCTCGGGAATGAAAGAACCGGTGAAGGGGGGAGTCCCATCTCCGATAGGAGTCGTGGCTTCATCGTCGAAGATGGTGTTGGTGTAGTTCGCGCTGTCCGCACCGTGGTGGGCGGAAAGCACAACCGTGTCGTTCTGCGGTGAGACCAGCGCCAGCCAGAGATCGCTGTCGTAGGAGTGCAAGATATTCAGTTGCACGTCCAGATCGCTAATGGTCAAAGAGGTGTCCACCTGCAGGGTGGAAACCGTGGTGTCCTGATCCGTGATAGTCTGGGGCACATCGCTGGAAACAAAGATGAACATGCCTTGCCACGCGAGTGTGAAGTTCATCTCGGTCGAACCGCCGCTGTTCACGGTTACGTTGGGGATCGTATGGCTGAGGTAACCGGCGCGGGAGGCGGTCATGCTGTAGGTGCCCACGCCGACCATCGGAAAGGCGTAGTCGCCGTCGGTGTCGGTTTGGGTGCTAATGGCAAGTTCGTTGATGGTGACGGTTGCCAGCGAAACCGGCAGGCTGCGGTCGTCATGCACCACGCCGAAGATGACGCCGGTCGGTCCGGGGTAGAACCAGATCGCCAAATTATTCACCGGCTGATGGCCGGTGGCGTTGCAAACGTACTGGAGCCTCGGGCCGGTGCCGCCGCTCTGAAGACCGATGGTCTGCGACTGTGGTTCGAGGTTGAAAAGCCGGTTGTACTGCATCTTGATGAGGCCATCAGCCCAGAGAATGACCTCAAACTTGTAGGATGTGTTGTCGGCCAAGGCATGCCCCACCGAGTCCCACTCCACCACGATGTGGTCTCCGAAGTCCCGGAAGGCGATCGTGCGGTCGCCGCCCGGATCGTAGCCGCCGTTGTCGAGATGCAGATCGTCCCACAGAACGCAGATCATCCGCCCGCCGATGGCCTCCGAGGACAGACAGTCATTGCTGTAGGCGGTGTTCAACGTTTGAAACTGAAGGTTGCCGTTGGTACTGACCACGATCTGACGATAGGACAGGCCGTAGATGGGGAAATCGAAGGTGAGCGGGACGATCGTCACATTGTCGTCCGGATCGTTACTGAAGTCCAGCCACGTGGCGGCCGGATCGCCCCGCAGCTCGACCCAACTGTAAGTGGCGGTGTCGCCGCCCTGATTGTCCACGTAGTGATAGCCGAATGCGTCGGGCCCGCCCTGATTATCCAGAGAGTGACCGCCACGCGCATCCGGCCTCAAGGTCGCAGCCTGACGCGGGTGCTTGGAAGTGCTAATCTTCGACGGAGCTGCAAATAGGCTGGTGGCGGTCACCAGCCCCAAAATCGCGGTCCACAGCGCGAGCTTATGCGCGATCCTCAAGATAACCTCCGTATATTTTGTAGTTTAGGTGTCAAACGAACACCCCGCAGGCCCGCAGTGTCAATACGACCGTTCAAGTCAAGCCGGGGGGGTCAGTGGACATGGGAGCAAGTTCAGTGCCGGGAGGCTTTCCGCCGCATGGCCCTTGGCGGCCTGCTTTGCCTTAGCAAGAAGCTATCTTGGAATGGGCCCTCGCACGATCTCATCGAGCCGACCCCCCTTTTGTCCCCCCGTGAACGGGGGGAGACTGCCATCCCCCCCTGCTCGCGGGGGGGATAGGGGGGGGTCTCGGGTCATTCCGAGATGGCTTCAAGACAACAGAACTTCAGCATACTGGCCGTCGTACTCGTGCGCGCAGCGGGACAGAGTCAAATAGCCGGAAGCTCTTGCCCATGCCGCCTTGCCCAGAGACTCCCGCAGCGCCTTGTCGTTGAGCAGAATCTCCAGATTGGCGGCCAAATCCGCGATGTTCCGGGACTGGAACACCAGGGACTCGCGCCCCGGCCGGGCGGCCTCGATGCATCCTCCCGCGGATGTGACCAAAGAGGGCTTGCCGTGCCACATTGCTTCGAGAAGAACCAAAGGCATCCCTTCGCTGCGCGAGGCGACGACGAAAAGATCGAGGGCCGACATGAAGCCGGCGCGTGGATCTTGGGCAGCGAAAAGCTGCACTTGGCCGCCGATTCCCAAGCGCGCGATGAGCCGCTCGAGGCCGCGGCGAGGTCGGTCATTGCCCAAGACATCTCCGCCGGCAATGAGAAGGCGGGCGTGGGGATGACGCGGCATGACACGGGCAAAGGCGCGCGAGAGAAGATCGAAACCCTTGACCGGAGCATGATAGCCCATCGAACCGATGAGAATCGCATCGGCGGGCAGACCCAGTCGGGCGCGCGCTTCGCTTTGTGAGAGAACCGAAGCGGGCGGCTCAAGGCCGTTGTGAATGGTGACGATGCGGCGCGGCCTGACGCCCATGCTCTGTAAGTCACGCTTCACGGAATCGGCCACCGCCACTATGCGCGCCGCGCTGCGCGTGGCGATGAGATCTCCGAACGCGTGCCGCGCTAACAGCAAAGGCCGCAAGTATGGCCGGCCGAAGGTTTGAGGAGCATAAGCAAACTGCCGCCACGAACCGTGGATGGTGGCGATCCACGGAATGGGGATGCGCGGCAGCACACGATTGCAGACCAGATGCGTCAGCGGCACATGCGAATGCACAAGTTGCGGCCGGAGCTGCCCGGCGGCGCGCTCCAACTCGCGGGCGACGGCTTTCCAGCGGCGGGAGCGGCAAGAACTGGTGACGTCCGCCGAGGCGGCCACCGTGAAGGGGATTCCTTCTTGTTCCGCATGCCTGCTGCCCGCGCCGGTGAACATAAACAGAATGCAAACCTCGTGGCCCGAAGCGATTTGGGACTTGGCCAGATCCAAACAGACCCGCTCGGCGCCGCCCATGTGCGGTGATGACAGCACGTGGAGCAATCTTAGGCTCATGAGCGGAGCCCGCGGCGATAAACTTCCCACTCCGCCCGCGCACCCGCCAGACGCAGCCGCGCCAATTCCCGCTTCCCGAAAAGACTCAGGCATGCCGTCGCGCACTGCCGAAACAGCAAGGCCGCGAGCATCCAGCGCCGCAGGCTTCTTGCTCCTCTGCTGCCATAGTGCTTCTCAAAATAAGTCAGCGCGCTGCGGGCATTGGCGCGGCGCGATTCGACATAGAACCGCGACATGGTTGTGGCGCGCCGATGACGCACCACTGCATCCTGAACGACGCGCACCTCGAAACCCGCTTCGCGGACCCGCTTGCACCAGTCCACCTCTTCAAAGAAGAGGAAGAAGCGCTCATCCAAAGGCCCCACGGCCCGGAGAGCTTGACCGCTGATCATCAGCGCGCTGCCCTCGATCTGATCCACGCGGCCGAGGGAATTTTGCTCGCTGCCGCCGTAAAAATAACCCGCAAACAGCTTGGAGCGGGGAAAGAGATAGACCAGACGGGTGCATTCGCAGAAGAGAAAGAAAGGAGTCGGCAAGCGGCGGGCGGAAGGATAAGGCCGATTCTCCTGATCCACCATGCGCGGCCCGACAATGCCCCACCGCGGATGCTGATCCAGAGCTTGGACCAGACTTGTCAGGCTGTGGGGAAGAACCTCCGTGTCCGGGTTCAAGAGCATCGCATGGCGGCCCTGCGCCTCCGCAAGGGCGCGATTGCACGCCGCCGCGAAGCCCAGATTCCGCCCCGCCTCGATGATCCGCACCCACGGGAAGCGGCTCGCCACGGCCTCGATGCTGCCGTCGGTCGAGCCGTTATCCACCATCAGCACTTCAACGGCGAGTTCATCTCGCGCCAATTCCAATGACCCCAAACAGGCCAACAGGTCATCTTTGCCGTCGTAGTTGACGATGATAATGGAAATGTCCGAGGATTGCATCGGGAAGGCCGTGTGCTCCAAGTCGGAAAGCCGGACGAACGCAAGAGGATTCGCGACCCAACGGAAGTTACCAATTTCTTTCCAAGGGTGCAAGAGCACATACCTTAACCTCACATGGACCGGAATTGCTGCGCGGGCCAAACGTATCCGAAATGCGACACGGTGCGAGGCCACATCGTGGCAGGGAAGTTGCTCGCTTTTGGGGAGCTAAGACATGAAGCTATCGTGAAGGGATACTTGGGTGCTTCCCGACCCGAACCCCCCTTTTGTCCCCCCGTGAACGGGGGGAAAACGCCAATTCAGAGTTGTCCATGAGCTTTCAGGTGCTTGTTTGTGAACATGATGCCGCCACGCGGCAGCGGCTGGCCGAATGTCTTGCCCGCCGGGGAATGTCCGTGGTCCACGCGAGAACAGGTCTCGAAGTGGTTCGTCTGGCGTGCAGCTCGCCGCCGGACCTGATTCTGCTCGACATGGTGCTGCCGGATGTGGACAGTCGGGCGGTAGTACGCAAGCTGTCCACGGAGGCCAGGACGGCTGCGGTGCCGGTCATCGCCCTTGCGCCTTCCGGGTGGATTGCCGATCAACTTTCCGGGGTGCGGGTGGCCGGTGTGATTCCAAAACCGATTGCCGAGAAGGCTCTCGAAGAAACTCTGCGCGCAGTCTGTCCGGCGGTTTTCCCGCTCACGCCGCCGGCGGCCAGCGTGCTCGTTTACGACGAGAGCGGCGAACTTGGCCTGGAACTCGAGGGCTGCCTGAAAGAGGCCGGTATGCGGATGACATGCGCGGCCACTGAATCCGAGGTGGCAGAGGCTTCTTCCCGGCCTGAGATCAAGGCCGCTATCGTGATGCTGCGCAAAGGCATCGCCGGGGCGCAGAATGCGCTGCGACGGCTGGCGGCCCGGCAACCACGGATCAGAGTCGTGGCCATTGCGAACCGCTTGGAGCCTCAGGAAGTGCGCGCACTCGGCGGCTTCGGAGTGCACGAGATTCTGGTGCGACCGTTCACGAACTCTCGCTTGTCGCGCGCGGTGCAGAGTGCGCTTGAAGCGCCCGGCGATTCTCCGGCCGGCGACGCCAAGCGCGTGCTGTTAGTGGAAGATGCGGCGCTGGTGGCCAAGACCATGTGCGCGCTCTTGGAGCAGGCCGGCTATTGCGTAGTTCACGCCGCCAACGCCGAGAGCGCATTGCAACTTCTGCGGCACAGTCGCCCGCAGTTCATGCTCTTGGACGTGATCCTGCCGGGCATGGACGGCGTGCAGTTCGTGCACCAGATTCAACAGTCCGATTTGTACATTCCGTTCGCGGTGGTCACCGGCGCGCACGATCCGCGGCGGACGTCGGCGCTTCAGTCCCTGGGCGCGCTGCGGGTATTCGAGAAACCCATTCACAGCGATGAGCTGCTGGGCTTTATGGACGACTTTTTCGCGCGCCGGGAGACCACGCCGCAAGAGTAGGATGTTGGTCGGGAAAGGATGAGGCGGAGGCCGGTGGACAAGCACGTGCCTTCTCTGAAACAAATCGCTTCCGAAGTTGTCGCGCTTTCGCCCGCAGACGGCGCGCCTCTTTTGCACGTGGAGAAACTGTTGCGCGAACTGGCGCAGGCCGGATCCGCGCCCGAGGCCGTGCGCGAGCTGGCGTGGCAGGCGCTGACGGCGACCCAGCGCCTTCAACAGTCGAAGAACAGCGACGCCGGCTTGCGCCGGCTCAATCGGCTTGTCGAGCGCATGCGGCGCGCCGAGAACGCCTTGCCACCCGAGGGCAAGACGCGGGATTTCGTGTTACCCTCTGAGATTGACCTCGCTCTGCTGCAGGAGTTCTGCGCCGAATCCGCGGAACACATTCAGCGGTCGGAAGTGGCGCTGATGGCGTTGGAGAGCGATCCCGGCGACCGCGAGTCGGTGAACACCCTGTTCCGCGCCTTCCATACCATCAAGGGAGTGGCGGGATTCGTGGGCCTTTCGTGCGTGACCGAGATCGCGCATCAGGCGGAGACGTTGTTCGACCGATTCCGCAAGGGCACGCTGGTCATGCACGGCGTTTACACCGATCTGGCCTTTGAAGCGCTGGACATGCTGAAGGTGCTGTTAGCGGGATTAAGCAACAGCGTCACCGCCGGAC
Source organism: bacterium (assembly GCA_026394155.1). Classification (GTDB taxonomy): domain Bacteria; phylum Electryoneota; class RPQS01; order RPQS01; family RPQS01; genus RPQS01. Next base: position 31,536 of record JAPKYT010000056.1, read on the forward strand.
GGATGCGGCTGCCGGAGACCTATGACGATCTCATCCGGCGCTTGGAGAATGTGCATCAGCTCGAAGATGTAATCGCAGGCCAACAAGCGCAGCGGGCCGAAGGGAAGGTGGGCGAGATTCTGGTGCGCGAGGGCAAGGCCGCCGCCGAGGACGTGGAACGGGCTCTGGTCCGGCAGGCGGCGGGCGATGCGCGGCCGGTCGGCGAGATTTTAGTCGAGCAGCAAGCCGTGAAGGCTTGCGACGTGGCGCACGCGCTGCGCACGCAGCAGGACGGAGACCGCGAAGGCACGGTGAAAATCTGCACCGCACGGCTCGACAACCTCATCAACTTGGTGGGCGAGTTGGTGATCGCAGAGTCCGTTCTCCGGCAGGAGCAGGCGGGGCAGGACGGGGCGAATCCGCGGCTGCTGCGCGCCGTCTCGCAGCTCGGCGAGATTATGCGCTCGCTGCAGGAAGCAGCCCTCTCCATGCGCGTGGTCTCGGTGAAAGTCACTTTCCAGAAGATGGCGCGGCTGGTGCGCGATCTGTCCCGCAAGTCCCGCAAGGAGATTCTGTTCGAGACGGAAGGCGACGAGACCGAACTTGATCGCCACCTGGTGGACGCCATCGCCGATCCGCTGATGCACATGGTGCGCAACGCGGCCGACCACGGCATCGAACCGCCGGAGGAGCGCGAGCGGGCGGGAAAACCGCGCGCTGGCCGCATTCTGCTCCGCGCCGCGCATGAAGACGGTTCGGTGGTCATCACGCTGCGCGACGACGGCCGCGGCCTTGACCGGCGGAGGATTCTCGCCAAGGCGGTGGAGCGTGGGCTGGCGGAATCGGGTGCGCAGCTTGGCGATGATGAAATTCACAAACTAATTTTCCTCCCCGGCTTTTCCACTGCTGACAATGTGACCGATGTGTCGGGGCGGGGCGTAGGCTTGGACGTGGTGCGCACCAACGTGGAAGCGCTGCGCGGCTCGGTGGAGATTCTTTCGAAGGAAGGCGAAGGCTGTGTGTTCTCCATCCATCTGCCGCGAAGAGACCCCCCTTTTGTCCCCCCGTCCACGGGGGGAGATGAATCATGTAGCGCCCAGCTTGCTGGGCTCCGATCCTTGTAGTGCCGCACGGCAGTGCGCTCTTGTGTGCCGCGAAGAGACCCCCCCTGCCCCCCTACTAAAGTCACTACTGTCTCAATGTTTTTGGGGTTGGAAAGTGGGGTAAAGGCTCAACTTGTGGCGATCCAGTCCGCCGAGCCGGGTTCAGCGCCACGCAACGTCTCCGCTGATGAACATCTGACCGCGCGTAACCCGGCCGGAA
>JAPKYT010000082.1 GCA_026394155.1 bacterium
ACGTGAAGACACGTGCCGCCGCGGTCAAGATCGTTCTGGCGCAACCGCGGGCTCAGCGAGGGGTCTCACTGCGGCGGCCGCCGCTTGCGCCGGCCCCGCGCGCTACTCGAACGACACGGATAGGTCTCTCGACCCCCAGAAGGGAAACCCTCACCGCACGGCAACATACATTTAGACAGTAGTGCACAAAGTGGGGGGGAAGGATCAAGTCAGCGCGTGAGCCGGTCGAGTTCGTCAACCAGAGCCGTGATGTAGTCTATGCAGGATAGAATCGGCGCGGGCGTGGTCATGTCCACACCAGCATCCTTAAGAAGCTCCACCGGATGCTTGCTGCTGCCGCTCTTCAAGTAATTCAGATAGCGCGCCGTCGCTCCCTTCTTGGAACGGTTGCCAGCGGCTTCGGCGCGGATGTCGTTGGCCAGCGCCACCGCTGCGGCATAGCTGGTGGCATATTGGTAGACGTAATAGCCGCGATAGAAGTGCGGAATGCGCGACCACTCGTGGCGGGAGAGATCGCCGTACGTGGTGGCCGTACCGTAATACTCGGTGAGCCGATCGCCGTAGAGCTTGCTCAGGGTTTCGGCGGTGACGGGCTCGCCGCGCTCAGCCATCTGCTGCGCTTCCCACTCCCAAGCCGCGAAAACCGTCTGGCGGATGAAGCTGCCGCGCGCGGCGGCGATGTTCCCATCCAGGAGATAGATCAGATGCTGTTTGGCCGTTTCCTTCGCCTTGCCTTTCGCCTTGCGGTAAGCTGCCCGCGCCTCGTCCAACATTTTCATGGACAGAATGGTCTCGTTGGTGGTCGAGGCCACTTCCGCGTTGAAATAGGCGTAGTTCTTGTTGGGGAAAGGCTGGTTCTTCTCCGAGTAGTAGGTGTGCATGGAATGGCCGACTTCATGGGCCACGGTGGCCACGTCTTCCAGCGTCATGCCCCGCGCAAAATCGAAATTGAACAGCATGTAGGGATGCACGCCGTAGGTGGAGCTCGAGTAAGCGCCGCCGCGCTTGTTGTCGTTGGCGTAGACGTCCACCCAGCCGCTGCGCGCGTCCAGACCATGCGTAACGTCCGCCACGTACTGTTGGCCCAGCGGCTTCAGCCCCTCCTCGACCATCGCCACCGCCTGTTCCCACGTGTATCTCGCCGCGTTCTCGGTGGCCAGACTCACATAGTAATCCCAGTGGTAGCAGGTGTCGAAGCCGAGCACACGCTTGCGCACCGCCTCATATTTGTGGAAGGGGGCCGCATGGGTGCGGGTCGTTTGGACGAGATTCACGTAAACCTGCTCGGGGACGAACACGCTGGTGAGCGCGGCTTGCAGGGTGTTGTCGAATTTGCGCGCGCGGGCGAGAAACACGTTCTTCTTCAGATTCGCCGCCATCAGCGCGGCCATGGTGTTTTCGTAGTCGCGGTAACCGCTGAACATGGCGGTGAAATAGGCCTCGCGTACGCGGCGGTCGGGATTGTAGCGCCAGCCCGTCCAACCCTCGTCGGTCACTTGCACGGTATCGCCGTTTTCGTCCACGATCCGGCCCCAACGCATGTCCACGTTGGTCATCTTGCCGAAGACGTCGCCGGCGGAACCGGTGATGTTGCCCGCCAAGGCAAGAAGGTGCTCTTCCGGCTCGGAGAGCACGTGCTCTTGCAGAAGGTACATATCTTCGTAGGTCTTGCGGTAGGGCTGCAGCGCGGGGAATTGATCCACCCAGCCCATGAGCGTGGCCCGGGGAAGGCGCAGCAACTCGGGGTGGAGCCAAGCCAGCTTCTCCTGCTGCAGCACGTACAGGTCCTGCACCTGCTGATCGCGGCCAACCCACGCCGGATTGCTCATGTCCACGTGAAAATGGTAACTGCAATACGCTTCCACCTGCTCGAGCAGAATGCTGATTCTCTCGTCGAGCGCGTTAAAGGCGACGAGCTTCTGGGCCGGATCGGCAGCGGTTTCTCCGGCAAAGGAGCCCTTGAACGCCGCCAGACTGTCGAGTCCCAAGCGCACCCGCTCAACCGCGGATTCCCAATCCCCGAGGGTGGCAAAGATGTGCTCCGGTTTCCACTGGTAGCGATCGTCAATCTGGCTGCGCTCGACGGCGAAAGCCGCAGGCAGGCGCGTGGTGAAAAGAGAAGCGAGAAGGACGGCAAGCAGCAAACGTCGAGTCATGGTCAGGTCCTGCATGGGTTAGGTCTCGCCATTGCCGGTCGGGAGACCGACAACGGCGAGAAGTCACGGTGATGTCCTGCATAGGTGGTGAAAACGAAGGGCGCTTGCGCGCCCGGATAACGTGTCCAGAGATTGGCGGCCGCTCAGTTGCCGCTGCCTTCCCGCGGCGAGAGGAGGGCCGACACGAGCGCGACCGGCGAGAGACGCGCCATCACGTGCCGCAGAGCGGTCGGCGCATCGGCGGCGGCCGGCACCAAGCGGGCGTAGAGCAGCGAGGCGGCATGCCACGAACCGGCGGCCCAGGCCAGACCGACCACCACATCCACCACAAAGTGTTGCTTCACGAACACCGTGGAAACGGTGATCCCGCAGGCGATGAGGAACAGCAGCGCGTCCCCCAGCCGGCCCAACCGCTGACGGCGGCTCATGAAATACACCAGCCACGCGAAGAACACGTGCAGGCTCGGCAACTCCGTGACGGCAGGCTCGAAGTCCAGCCAATAGATGAAAGCCAGCATCCGCTCGGAGACCGAGGTGCCCAATTCGGCGCGGGGAATGGCCACCGGAAACACCAGATAGACAACGAAGGCCGCGGTGTTGGCAATGGCCATCGCTAACAGTCCGCGGTTGAAGCGGTGCCAATCGCGGGTGACGAAGAGCGGGACCAGCGGGTAGATGTAGCAGAAAGCGTAGATCCACACGAATCCCGGTATGAGCGGAATGCCGCGGTCTACGGCCATCGTCAGATCAATCGTGGCCAACCGGGCAGCGGCGTGCCCCACCAACTCGTAGGCGGCCAGCCAGGCCAAGGTGGCCACGATGAAGACACGAATGTAGTACTTCCGCTCAGGATCCATCATAGGCAGAGTGTGCGTGCAGGCTATGTTGCAGCGTGGTCTTCCGTGAAGTTAATGTAAGGAGATTGTGTGCAAAGCGCAACCGTAGCCCCGGCCGCCTCATAAGAGGCCGCCGTGAGGCACTCAAAGAAACGAGGGTTGGCGCAGCCAACCCTCGGATAATCAACAAAATCGGAGTAGCGGAAGAATCTGCCGTGGCCGGTTCAGCGGGTGCGGCTGAAAGACGCGGCTTTGGGCGGGCGGCAATCGAGAAGATAAACGTCGTGCCCGTTGGAGGCGAACTCTAGCTCCAGCGGCGAGCGGAAGGCGGCGGTCAGAATGTCGAGGACGGTGCGCGCCTGGGCGGCAAAGGGCGTGTCCCGGATGAGAC
>JAPKYT010000102.1 GCA_026394155.1 bacterium
TCTTAGCTTGCCCCATAGCTTGAGCCTCCTGCGGAACGGTTCTTGATATGTGGTAACGTCAAGATACCCGTTCTCAATGAGCAACTCAAGCTGTTTTATTTCAACCCCTTGTCTCCCCCCAAAAAGAGAGACACCACTGACCTGAAACTTGAGACTTGAAAGACTCCGCCGAGGCATGCGTCCCAGCATGCCCGGAATCGGATTTTGGTAGTGCCGCACGGCAGTGCGCTCTTGAGAGATGTGGGTAGTTGCAGCCACGCAATTCCTTCTGCTCGCGGTGAACGAGAGATTGCTTGACCATGTCTGAAAATCTTGCCCTCGGTCTGGACATTGGGGGCACCAACATCAAAGCCGCGTTAGTACGCAAAGACGGCGAGCTGGTGGATCACATCGTGACCAGCACGCCGCAGCGCCGCGATCCGCCCGAGGTGGTGGCCGTGGCCGCTAACACCGCCCGCGCTTTGTTGGCGCGCACGCGGGCCGAGCCTTCGGGCATGGGCATTGCCGCCGCCGGCCCGGTGGATTTGAGCGGCGAGCACGTGATCTGTGCGCCCGCTTTCCCCACCTGGAACAACACGCCGTTGCGCGCAGCCTTGAGCGAAGCGATGGGACTTCCCGCCGTGCTTGGCAACGACGTGGACGCATTCGGTCTGGCCGAGCACCGCTGGGGTGCGGCGGTCGGACTCCGACACTTCATCGCGGTGGCGGTGGGCACCGGCGTGGGCGGCGCGATTTTCATTGACGGCAAGCTCTACCGTGGCGCGCAGGGCGGTGCATCCGAACTCGGCTTCACCGTGATCTCGCCCAATGGTCCGGCGGTTTTTGAACGTCCCGGCGTTCTCGAAGGTTACATCGGCCGCCACGGATTCGATGAGATCGTGCTCAAGCATTTTCCCACCGGCGAAGTTCCCAATCCCCGGCGCGTCACGGAACTTGCCGCGCAAGGGGATGCGCGTGCGCGCCGCGTACACAGCGAAGTAGCAGGCTATCTGGCCGAGGCCGCGGCTTCGTGGCTGCACATTCTGAATCCCGAAGCCATCATTCTCGGCGGCGGCACGCTGGCCGGCGCGGATTTCTTCTTTGAGGAATTCGAGCGCAAGCTGCGCGCGCGGGCGCTGCCTCTTCACACCCAAAATCTCAAGATTCTGTCCAGCCGTCTGGGATATTTGTCCGGCGTGCAGGGCGCCGCCGCGCTCTGGTTCTCCAGCCAAACATAGAAACTCCCCTTTTCCCCCCACGAAGTGGGGGGAGAAAAAAGTCCTTCACCCATTTCATGGGGGAAGTTAGAAAGGGGGCTGGTGTTCGGGCTTCCGCGTTCATCATCCATCATTCATCGTTCATCGTTTAAGGAAATTCCGTGGCCAAAATCTCCTTTGCTCTGGGCATCCACACGCATCAGCCGGTGGGCAACTTCGATCACGTCTTCGCGCAGGCTTACCGGCAGAGTTACGAACCGTTTCTGAAGACGGTGCTCGATCATCCCTATGTCCGCTTCTCGCTGCACACTTCCGGCTGCCTCTTCGAGTGGCTGGAGAAGCATGAGCGCGGCTATTTCGATTTACTGGACAAACTCCTCGAACGCGGGCAGGTCGAGCTTCTGGGCGGCGCGTTCTTCGAGCCGGTTCTGCCCGTTCTGCCGCGCGAGGACGCGCTCGAGCAGATTGCCCGCATGCGCGATTATCTTCAACGCCGCTTCGGCGTCAGTGTGCGCGGCGCGTGGCTGGCCGAACGGGTGTGGGAACCGCAACTGGCCGAATGGCTTTCCGAAGCGGGGGTGGAGTACGTTCCGCTGGACGACGATCAATTTCTCTCTGCCGGCCACCGCTTGGACGATCTCGCCGGTTACTTTCTTACCGAAGCGGGCTGCGGCCCGGTGGCGCTCTTTCCCATTCACAAGCGGCTGCGCTACACCATTCCCTTCGAAGAGCCTGAAGCGTCTCTGAACTACATGCGCGAACATGCCCACGGCACCGCGCAGCCGCTCTTTGTCATGGCCGACGACGGCGAGAAGTTCGGTCTGTGGCCTAAGACTTATGACTGGGTCTATGAAAAAGGCTGGCTGCACCGCTTCTTCGACATGCTGGAAAAGAACGCGGGAGACGTTGATCTTCTGACGTTGGGCGAAGCGCGCGACCGCATCGTCCCCGCCGGCCGCACCTATCTGCCCACCGGCTCGTACTTCGAGATGAGCGAATGGGTGCTGCCGCCCAAGAGCGGCGTCCTCTTCGAGAGTTTCGTCAAGGAACTGAAACAGCGCAAGGACTGGGATGATCTGCGGCCGTTCCTGAAAGGCGGCTTCTGGCGCGGCTATCTGGCGCGCTACGAAGAGGCCAACATCCTGCACAAGAAGATGCTGCGCACCAGCCGCAAGTACCACCGTCTCTCGGCGCGCAAACGCGACGACGAACTCTACACGCCGATTCTGCGCGGGCAGTGCAACTGTCCCTATTGGCACGGTGTGTTCGGCGGCCTCTATCTGCCCCACCTGCGCCACGCCGTGTGGAAAGAAATCCTGCTCGGCGAATACGAGGTGGACAACGTGGCTCACCGCGGCCGCAAGTGGGTAGACATCGAAAAAACCGATTTCGACGCCGACGGCCAGTTCGAGCTGCTCATGGAGAATGCCTGCATGAACGCCTACCTCGCGCCCGCGCGCGGCGGTATGATGTTCGAGTGGGACTACCGCCCGCGCGGCTACAATCTGCTCAACACTCTCACCCGCCGCAAGGAAGCCTATCACGCGAAGCTCCCGCAGGCGGTCAGCGCCGACGGCAGCGACCAGGAAACCGCCTCCATCCACGATCTGATTTTGACCAAAGAGCCGAACCTCGACAAGGCGTTGCACTATGACCGCTGGCCGCGCACCGCGCTCTTGGATCACTTCCACGGCTGGAATTCGACGATTGACCAGTTCCGCGACGGCGTGCTGGCCGATTACGGAACGTTTCTGCGCGAGCCTTACGAGCTGCTGGAGATGTTCACCGACGCGGTGTCGCTGCGCCGCCGAGGCTCGGTGGGCGGAACCGCGCTTGAGCTCACCAAAACCGTACGCGTTTTTCCGGGCCGCGCCACCCTGCACATTCACTACCGCCTGCGCAACCTTGCGCCGCACGAACTCCACAGTCCCTTCGGCGTGGAGTGGAATCTGGCTCTGCAGGCGGCGGACTCCGACCTGCATACGCTGAGCCTGCCTCAGAGGCGCGTCTTCAATCGCCGGCTTTCCGAGACGGCCGAAGACGCCAACGTGCAGGAGGTGGTGCTCACCGACGCCCACGAAGGCGTCAGCGCGCGCTTCCTCTTCGGCGGCCCGGTCCGCCTCTGGCGCGTGCCGGTGGAGAGTATCTCGCTTTCCGAAGGCGGCTTTGAGCGCATCTTCCAGTCCGTCGCTCTGCTCTTCCAGTGGGAGCTGCATCTGGCACCCGGGGCGGAGTGGGAGCGTTCCTTTGAGGTGACGCTCTCCGAAGCGTGAGCGGAGACTTCCGCGTGCGCGCGATCCTTTCCACCTCTCCCATGAAATCCAACCCGATCATGATCCGGAGACTCCGGCCCTTATGGCTACTCCTGCTCCTGATCGGGCTTTTCTCATCCGGCGCGCGCGGCGCGGCGCAGGAGACTGAGCCGCCCGACACGCTGAAGGTGGTGATGCCCGATTCGCTGGCGCGCGATAGCGCGGCGCAGACGGAGGAGGATCGCAGCGGCGCGGACACGCTCATTAATTACTCCGGCGACTACATAGATTTCGACGTCATCCGCCGCGTCACGGTTCTCACCGGCAACGCCGTCATCACTTACAAGGACATGCGGCTGGAAGCCGAGCGCATCGAGGTGGATTGGGATCGGCAAATCCTCACCGCCTCGGGCATGCCCGACACCTTCTATCTGGACAGCGCGCGCACCGAGATAGACACCGTCATGGTCACCGGCCGACCGCACTTC
>JAPKYT010000045.1 GCA_026394155.1 bacterium
ACGGCGGGCTGGGGGTATAGCCTCAAGAATATAGCTATTCGGATGGCAAATTTCAATGCGCTTCCGCCCGGCCGGAAGCGCGTTGCATTGGTGTAGGCGGGGCGAAGAAAAACGGGCGGTTGTCTCCCGGCGCCGCGAGGAACGTGCTGTAGCGGCAGAAAATCAAACATAACTATCTATTTGTCAATCAATAAAGCCCAATCGTGAATTTCTGCTGCGCGGTCCTGAAGCTTGCCCTCGTGATTGGATTTTACTATAATTCAAAGTTACAATTTTCCTGTTTGCGCTCCACATCTGACCTTTGGCAAGATCCGACCATGAAAAACATCTTAGCACTGCTGCCATGTCTGGTTTTCGCCCTTGCCGCGGATGCCGCCGCTCCTGCGTCCGCCGGTGAAGCCGCCTTTGCCTTTGGCGCACTGGACATGTCCCGCTCCCAGTCAGTCCTAACCGTCACCAAAGGCAGCCCCGAACACACCGCCATCTCTCTTTCCTCGCCGCCCATCCTCTCGCACGACACTCTCATCGGCTTCGACAGTTACCGTCTCTATGCGCTCGCGGGAGAACCGTTCGAGGAGGTGGACGGCCGTCCGTGCATTCCGCAGGTGACTCGGCTCTATCAGATTCCCAACACCGGGGCGGTCGAGCTGCACGTGAACCGGGACGAGTTCGATATCGTGGAGAATGTGGATGTGCTGCCGCGGCAGGTGGAGGCGAATCGCTTTCCGGCGAATCTCCACAAAGACCCGGTCGTGTACGAGGCCGACGGCTGGTATCCCCCGGAACCGGCGGTGATGAGCGCTCCCATGATCTACCGTGATTTCCGCGTGGTGCAGGTTACTCTCTATCCGGTTCAGGTGAATCCCCGCCTGCGGCAGGTACGCGTCTACCATGATTTGAGCGCGGAGATCGCGGCCGGGGACGACCCCGGGGAAAACGAACTGCGAAATCCGCGGCGACCCTCCGGCGCGTTTGCGCCGCTCTATCGGGCTCACATCGCCAATCTGGACGAGCACGCGCTCGACGACGCCACCGATACACCCGGCAGCTATCTGATTCTCTGCCGCGACCAGACGATTCCCTTGCAGTGGGCCGACACGCTCTCGACATGGCTGCGCCGCCGCGGCTATGCCGTCACCGTTGACGCGCGCGCGTCGTGGAATCAAACCACCATGCGCACGGCCGTTCTCAATCTGTACAACAGCGCGAATCCGCCGCTCGAATTCGTGTGTATTTTGGGCGACCCGCAGGCGTCCTTCGGTATGCCCACCGGCGGCACGGGACTCGGAGGCGGTTACGACCATGTCTTTGCTTCCCTGACCTCGGACGACATCGAGGATGTGGGCGTCGGCCGGCTGCCTGCCTCAAACGCCGCTGATTTCAATACGATCTTTGCCAAAATCATGGCGTATGAACGCACGCCCTACATGGACGACCCGAGCTGGTTTCATCGCGCCTTTCTCTATGCGGGAGCGGCTTACGGCATCAGCTCCACCGAAATCACCATGCTCTGGGCGAAGCGGCAGTTCGAGCGCTTTACCGGCATCAGCAACGTCACCGTCTCCACTCACAGCGCGTCGGTCAGCAATACGGTGGTGGCCACGCGGCTCAATGAAGGAGTGGCTTTTTTTCTGTGGCGGGGATCGATGGAAGACGAGATGGGGACCAGTTGCGCGTCCGCGCCCGCCAACGGCAGCAAGTTGCCGGTGGTGCTCACCATCACCTGCGGCACAGGCGATTTTGATCAGGAGCTGAGCGTGTCGGAGAGCTGGCTGTTGGCCGGCAGCGCCAGCTCGCTCAAGGGCGGCGTCTGCGGAATCGGCACGGCCATGGAGGGAACGCACACCCAGTTCAACAACACCGTGGCCGGCGGACTGGTTTACGCCATCTGCAACCTCGGCGTGGAACATGTCGGCATGGCGCTGGCCGGAGCCAAAGCGCAGGTCTACGCGGCCTTTCCCGGCTATGCCGCCGATGCGGCGCACTACTCGCGCTGGACCAACCTCATGGGCGAGCCTAGCCTGTCCATGTGGACGGATCAGCCGGTGGTGATGAACGTCACCTATCCCGCCGCCGTCAACGTGGGCACGCGGCGCGTCCGTCCGCAGGTCATCAATCAGGCCACGTCCACTCCCATTGAGGGCGCGCTGGTCGTTCTGTGGAAGGGGACCGAGTGCTACGCCACCGCGCTCTCCGATCAATTCGGCTTTGCCGACGTGCCGGTGACGGTGCTCACGCCCGGAACCATGACTCTCACCGTGACCAAGCGTAACCACAAGCCGTTTTTGGCGGACATCGCGTGCGTGGCCGCACCGCAGATGGTCGCCTATTCGAGCGTCTCTCTCGATGACGACATGGTGGGCGGCACAGTGGGCAACGCCAACGGGGTGCTCAATCCGGGCGAGATTATTGATCTGCCCGTCTATCTTCGCAACTTCGGAACCAGCGTGACCGCGACGTCGGTTTCCGCCGTGCTCACCAGCAATCATCCCGACATCACGGTGGTGAACGGCGCGCGGAGTTATCCCGACATTCCCGCCGGCGACTCCGCCGTGTGCGCCACGCCGTTCCGCATCTCGGTGGCGCCGACCATGAGGCACAACGTGAGCACGGTGCTCACGCTGGCCGTCACCGCCGGCGGCGAGATCACTCACAGCTCGATTCCGCTCACCTGCAAGGCCGGCGATCCGGTCTTTGAAACCTGTCAAGTCCTGGGCGGCAACGGCAACTCCATTCTCGAACCCGGGGAAACCGCCCAGCTCCGTCTGACCGTCCGCAACGTCGGCGAACTGGCGCTGGAAGCGGTCGGCGGCCGGCTGGTCTCCAGTTCGAGTTACATCGCCGTCCTTTCGGCCAACGCGTCTTTCGGCAACGTCCCCATCAGCGGCACCGCCTCGAATGCCGGTCAGGAGTTTCAAGTTCGGGCTAATTCCCACACCTATCCCGGCCACAGCGCGGCCATGATGCTGATCCTCACCACGACCGGCGGGTACGTGGATACGGTGCGATTTGCGGTCACGGTGGGATCGCGCACCTCGACGGATCCCACCGGGCCCGACGCCTACGGTTATTTCGCCTATGAAAACATTGACACCGGCTACGATCCCTCGCAGCCGTATCAGTATCTGTCCATCAACGCGGGTCTGGGCACGAACCTGAATCTCAATGATCCCGGTGAGCAGGAGCCGTACGCGCCCACGTACTCGGTGCTGCGCACCCTGCCCTTCACTTTCCGCTTCTACGGCGAAAACTACAACCAGATCACCGTCTGCGCCAACGGTTGGGCGGCTTTCGGCGATCAGTCCTATCTGGATGTGTTCCGCAACTATCCCATTCCCGGCCAGCAGGCGCCCGACGCCATGATCGCTCCGTTTTGGGATGATCTGAAGACCTCCGGAACCGGTCTCGGAGTATGGGACTACGCCGACGCCGACAGCCACCGCTTTGTAATCCAGTGGCGGGCGCGCGGCGCCTACAACAGCAATCTTCAGGATTTTGAAATCATCCTGCTCGATCCGATGTTTCATCCGACGCGCGACGGCAACGGCATCGTGGTGGTGCAGTACGCTTCGGTGTCTGAGATGAACGGCCAAAACGACGTCCCCTTCTCGACCATCGGCATTCAGGCGCCCGGCGACGTGGTGGGATTGCAGTACCGGTTCAATAACACCCCTGCGGCCGGAGCGGGTTCGCTGTCGTCGGGGCGGTCGGTGGTCTTTACCACCGAAAGCCGCGCGGCCTTCGGCAACGTGGTCGGCACGGTGTTGGACGCCGAAACGCAAAATCCGATGAGCGGGGTGGTCGTCTCCTTGGATGAATCCGGCGTATCGGAGACCACGGATGCCTCCGGCCGCTATGAACTGACGATGATCTTGGCCGGCACGTACACGGTGCGGGCGGCGAGGGCGGGCTTCAATGACGGCGTGCAGGGCAACGCGGTGGTGCAGATGGACAGCACGGCCACGGTTGATTTCTCCCTGTTGCATCCGGAGATTGCTCTCTCCACGGATGAGATCGTCGCCTCGCTGCCGGAGGATCCCCCCATCGTCTACTTCGACCTCGACAACAACGGCAACGGGCCGTTGGACTACGAAATCTCCATTCAGTTTGACGCGGGCGGAACGCTGGACAGCCGCTGGGACTATCTGATGGGATTCGACGTGACCGCGGCCACCGGCGATCAACTCATTCAGGGCTGCGAATTGTTGGGCGATTACTGGTGGCTCAGCGGGGGCGGCAGCGCCACCGGCCAGAAAGTTCTTTACAAGTTCGACCTGAGCGGCAACTACGCCGGCGCCGTTCCCCAGCCGTCCAACGCCGGCTTGGGATGGTTCGACTTGGCCACCGACGGCCTGCTGATTTATGGATCGAACAGCGACCACCTCGAAGGTGTGGACCAGAACGGAGTGGTTCAGGCCAGCATCGCAAGTCCGGTGAATCCCACGCGGGCTGTCGCCTACGATCCGCAGACCGATCACTTCTGGGTGGCCGACTATCTGACCGACATTTACGAGATTGCGCGGGACGGCACGGAGTACCGACGCTTGTCGGCTCCCGGGCCGGTCACCGGTTTGGCCTGGAACCCGCAGGATGCGGACGGCTATCATCTCTATGTCTTCGGCCGCGACAACAACGGAGAGCACTCGCGCGTGCTGCGCATGCACCCGGTCTCCGGCAACACGCAGCTTCTGGCGCAAGTGGACCGGCAAATGGGCGATCGCTCCGGCGGCTGCGCGGTCACCGGCGGCTGGAACAGCACGCTGCTGGTCTTCGCCGGCATTCTGCAGAACACCACCAGCGACGGTTTCGGCGTCTGGGAGTTGGACTTCAACACCACCTGGATTTCCGTCACTCCCATGTTCGGCTCCGTTCCCGGCGGCACCTCGCGCGAAATGGAGGTTGCCTTCAATCCGGCCATCCTGCGCGACGGCGTCTACCGCGTGAATCTCCTCATCCGCAACAACACAGTCACGCCGATGCTGACGCTGCCGGTGTCGCTCACGGTGAGCCTCGCCGCCGACGAGCCGGATCTCGCGCCGCTGGCGTACGCGCTCGATCAGAACTATCCGAATCCATTCAACGGCCGCACCACCTTCCGCTATTCGCTGGCACATGCGGGACACGCGACCTTGCGCATCTACAACCTGTTGGGGCAGGACGTGGCCACGGTCGCGGAAGGAGTGCAAGCGGCGGGAGCGCACACCGTGAACTACGATCTGAAGGACCTGCCCAGCGGAATGTACATCTATCGCATCGAGAGCGGCTCTTTCTCCCAAGCGCGCAAGATGATGCTCATCCGCTGAGTTCGCTCGCCACCCATGAAAAAAACGCGGGCCGCTTGGCTCACGTTTTTCGTTTCACTTTCCCCCCACTATGTGGGGGGACAAAAGGGGGGAGTTCTTTCTCTGTCATTCTGGACACCGCACGCTCTTCTTGTCCTGCGTGCGGGCGTCCAGAATCCCTACTTGCGGCGTCAGGCGTCTTCCGTCGTCGGCTGCCCCGCTTCTTTCGCCGAGCCGGGTTAAGGCTTGTCCTGACGTCTTCGGAAGGATCGCGCAACCCGGCCGGAATCTGTGGAGTGCTTCTAATCGCGCGACTGGCGCAAGATGAGCATGCGCAGCAATTGCGTCACGGTGACGGCCGCCGCCGCCACATAGGTCCAAGCCGCGGCCCTGAGCACTTTGCGCGCGCCGTCCACTTCATCGGGCGCCAGAAAGCCGCCCCCCGCTAACACCCGAATCGCCCGCCTTGAAGCGTCGAACTCCACCGGCAGCGTGACCACGTGAAAGGCCACTGCCGCGGTGAACAGCACGATGCCCACGTCCATGAGCCAGCCCACGGACTTGGAGAAAATCAGGCCGATGAAGAAAATCGGAAAGGCCAGCGTGCTGCCGAGGTTGGCGGCGGGCAGCACACTGGCGCGCACGCGCATGGCGGTATAACCGGTCTGATCCTGCACCGCGTGGCCGGATTCGTGCGCCGCCACGGCCAGCGCCGCCAGACTGGTGGACTGGAAAATCGGCTCCGACAACCGCACCACTTTCGTTTTCGGATCGTAGTGGTCGGTCAGCGATCCCTTCACCGCTTCCACCGGCACGTTGACCAGACCGTTCGCGTCGAGAATGCGACGCGCCGCCTCCTTGCCGCTGAGACCGGCGCGGCTGGCCACCTCACTGTAGCGGCGGAAGGTGCTGCGCACCTTCATCTGCGCCCACACCGCCAGAATCATGGGCGGAATCACCAGAAAATAAGTCCAATCGAAAAGAAACGGAAACATCTTGTCCTCGGTTTCGCTTACTCCAATCGTTCCGGCAAAGCCGGTCTGCCGCGAAGGAATTCTGCCACGGTCATGGCCCGCTTTCCTTCCGGCTGCACCACTTTCAACTGAAGCGTCCCCTCGCCGGTTCCCACCAGCAAAACATCGTCACCGGACTTCCGCAGCTCGCCATGAGCAAGCGCGATCTTCTCCGCGGTCTCGTCCGCACTGAGAATCTTGAAGATGCGTCCGTTCATCCGCGTGGCCGCTCCCGGCTGCGGACTGAAGGCGCGAACACGACGGCCAATGTCGCGCGCGCTCATCGTCCAGTCCATGCGGTAGTCGCCGGCCTTCAGTTTCGGCGCGCGCGTCACCTGCGACTCGTCCTGCACTATCGGCTCAAGCAAGTCGCCGTTCTCCACGCGCTCAAGAACGTTCATCAGCAGGCGCGCGCCCATCTGCGCCAGCCTGTCGTGCAAAGAGCCGAAGTCTTCATCATCTCCGACCGCCGTGCGCTCCTGCGCGAGAATCGCCCCGCCGTCAATCACTTCGCTCAAATGAATGATGGTCACGCCCGTTTCCGTCTCGCCGCGAATCAGCGTCCAGCGAATGGGCGCCGGTCCGCGCCCTCGCGGCAGCAGGGAAGGATGAACGTTGAAGCATCCCCGGCGCGGCAGCGCCAGCAACTCGCGCGGCAGAATGCGGAAGGCTACCACCACCAGCGCATCCGGAGCAAGGTCGCGCAGACGCCTGAGAAAGTCCGCGTCACTCAGCGATTCCGGCTGCAAAACGCTCACGCCCGCCGCCAGTGCGCGCCTTTTCACGGGCATGGGCCGTACTTTGCGGCCGCGTCCCTGCGGCTTGTCCGGACTGGTGACCACCGCCGCCACTTCGTGCGGGCCGGCCAGCAGCGCCTCCAGCGAAGGCAAGGCAAACTCAGGATTGCCGCAAAACACCAGGCGCACGCGGGAACTTCCTTTTCAACTTGCCGACGTCACAGGCCGCACACACCCGCGTTCTGCCGCTCCAGCTCTTTCAGCTTTTGCTTCATGAGCGCACGGCGAACGGGAGACAAGTGATCTATGAAGAGAACGCCGTTCAGATGGTCAATCTCGTGCTGCAACACGCGCGCCAGCATCCCGCCGGCTTCTAAGACCTGCGGCGCGCCGTCGAGGTCCTGATAGCGGAGCTTGATCCACTCCGGCCGCGTGACCATGTCGCGCAGTTCGGGAATCGAGAGGCATCCCTCTTCGTATTCCCACGATCCGCGCGTTTCCTCGATAATCGGATTGACGGCCGCCAGCCTGATGCGTTCTTCGGATTCCGGCTGCGGCACACCGACCACCAAGAGCATAATCGTTCGATCCACCTGCGATGCGGCCAATCCCACGCCTTCGCTTTGGGTCATGGTCAAGAACATGTCCGCGGCAAGCCGGCGCAGGTCCTCGTTGAACTCGCGCACCGGCTCGCACTTGACGCGCAGCGTGGGGTGGCCGTAGGTCAGAATCTTGCGGGCTTGGGGTTGATAGCTCATCGCCAACTCACAGAATCGGGTCCTTTCCATCTTCTTGTCATTCTGAAGGCCGCTCTTCTTGTCTTGCGGCCTGAAGAATCTCTCTTCGCGCATTGTTTCCCAGAGAGATTCTTCACCCCCGGCGAAGACTTGGGGGTTTAGAATGACAGGTCGCTGACGTCATTTGATCGGCTCGGGCATGTCCGTGACTACTCGCGCCACCGAGCCCCGCTCGATCTTCACTTTCACCTCTTGCGAGATCTTCAGATAGATGACGTTCTTGCGGTCATCCACACCCGCCACCGTACCGTACAGGCCGCCGGTGGTGACCACCTCGTCTCCGGTCTTGAGCGCGTTGACCAAGGCCTGATGCTGCTTCTGCCGTTTCTGCTGCGGACGGATCATGAGAAAATACATCACCACCACGATGAGAAGCAGCGGCAGCAGGGTGGCGAGTAGATTCGGCTGACCCCCAGGGCTCGCCTGTGCCAGAGTCGCGCCGGATGAGAAGAGCACGGATGCCAGACCGTTCATGGAACCTCCAATAGTGATGATTCGTCTTGTGTGAGATCGGCCAGCGTCGCTTCCATCCACGGAAGGAAATCGCCGGCGCGGATATGATCGCGGGCGGCCCGCATCAGGTCCTGATAGAAATGCACGTTGTGCAGCGAAACCAGCCGTAGAGCGAGCAGCTCCTCGGCGGCGAACAAATGCCGGAGGTAGGCGCGGTCGAAGCGGCGGCAAGTGTAGCAGCCGCAACTCTCGTCAATGGGCCGGAAACACTCTTTTTCGCGCGCCGCCTTGACGATGAGCTTTCCCCGCCACGTGAAAGCCGTGCCGTTCCGCCCGTTGCGGGTGGGAAGGACGCAGTCGAAGAAATCCAGACCGTGAGAGATGGCGAAGAGCAAATCTTCAGGAAAACCCACGCCCATCAGATAGCGCGGTTTGTGCGGCGGCAGAAGTGGCGCGGTGAAGGCGAGCAGCTCGCGAAAGACTTCTTTCGGTTCTCCCACCGCCAGACCGCCGATGGCATAGCCGGGGAAATCCATGTCCGAAAGCATAGCCGCCGATTCGCGCCGCAAATCGCTGAACACCGATCCCTGCACGATCCCCCATAAATTCTGCGGATGTTCATAGCGGTGTGGCAGGCGCTCTTCCGCATCGCGCGCGGCCGCGGCCCAGCGCGCCGTGAGATGGTGCCACTCCTTGGCCTGTCCGTACGAGCACGGATAGGGCGCGCACAAATCGAGCACCATCAGCAGGTCGCTGCCGATGGAGCGCTGAATCGCCACCACCTTCTCCGGCGTGAAGGTGTGATAGCTGCCGTCGAGATGCGACTGAAACTCGACTCCGTTCTCACGCACCCGCTTCAGCTCGGCCATGGAAAAGACCTGATAGCCGCCGGAATCGGTGAGAATGGGCCCGTTCCAGCGCATGAAACGGTGCAACCCGCCCGCTTGTTCCAGCAGGTCGGCTCCCGGCCGCAAGTACAAGTGATAGGTGTTGGCCAGAATGGCCTGCACGCCCGCGCCCACGAGTTCATCGGGCGTGAGCGTCTTGACCGTGCCGGCGGTTCCCACCGGAAAAAAGCACGGTGTGTCCACGATGCCGTGTCCCGTTTCCAGCCGGCCGACGCGAGCCCGCGTTCCCGACGAGTCGTCAGCTACAATGCTGAAGCGATGCGGCGCTGCGCGATGCCCGCTCATGCCGCGTCCGACTCGTACGGCTCGGGATGAGTAACGACGTGCATTCTCGGGTAACGTCTCAGCAGCGCTTCCTCCACGCGATCGAGTACGTCGTGGGCTTTACCCAGCGGCAGATTCGGTTCGAGTTCAACGTGCATTTCGGCAAAATACTGAGGTCCCGCCCGCCGGATGCGAATATCGTGGACGCCAATGACGTGCGGCACTGAGCACACGAGCTGCTCGATATCGTCCGCCAGACCCGCCGGTGCGCGGTCCGTGAGCGAGGAAAACACGTTCCGGCCGAGCTTGACGGCCAGATGAGCAATGACCATGACAATCACCAAGGCGGCATAGCTGTCCGCTCTCACATACCCGAATCCGGTCATTATCATGCCGATAATCACCACCACCGTCGTCAGCAGGTCCGCGAGAAAATGAATGGCGCTGGCCTTGAGCGCTTCGCTTCCGGTTCGTCTGGCCGTTACGTTCAGCACGATGGTTCGCCACAAGTCCACCGAAAAAGCGGCCAGCACGAGCAGCACGCCCACCAGCCCCAAGTGGACATGCTGAGCACTGGAAGCGAGCCTGCTCACCGCATTGACCAGAATCAGGATTCCTAAACCGATGAGAAAGATCAGTTCGACCAGCGCCCCCATGCTCTCGAACTTGGCATGTCCGAAGTGATGCTCCCCGTCCGGCGGCCTTCCGGCACCGCGAATGGCGATGTAGCTGACAATAGCCGCCATCATGTCCACTGACGAGTGCCCGGCATCCGACAGTATGGCCAGCGAATTGGTCAAATATCCGGCCACGAGTTTGGCGGCGACCATGCCGGCCGCGGCGATAATCGAGACTCTCGCGGCGCCCAGTTTCTTGGCCACTTCCTCGGGGGCTGTAAAACCCTGGGACAAGTTCAGGTCTCCTTCGGACAAATCCCCGAAATGATGCGTGGTACGCCGGCCATGTCCTTGTGCACCGTCAGTCCGTAGTTCAACCCGGCGAAGATCGCGTTGACCGGGCGCTCCTGTCCCCGGCCGATTTCCACCGCGAACCACCCGCCGCTTTTCAACAGGGTGGGCAACAGCTCCGCCAGCCGCCGATAGAACGCCAGTCCGTCTTCTCCCGCCACGAGCGCGCGCTTGGGCTCGTGGGCGCGGATTTCCAAAGGCAACGACTGGTACTCCGCTTCGGTCACATACGGCGGGTTGGAGACCACTGCATCGTAAGGCGGCGCGATGCTCGACAGAAACCGTGGAGCGAAAACGTCGCACAGGATCGCGCGCACCCGGTCGCTGACGCCGTTGGCCTGTGCGTTACGGGATGCCAGACGCACGGCCTCATAGTCTGCGTCCACGGCATCCACCATCAGCAAAGGGAAGCGTTTCGCCAGCGCAATCGCGATGCAGCCTGAGCCGGTTCCCAGATCGAGAATTCGCAACGGTGCACTAATTGACGGCGCAAGCTGCGCGGCAGCGCGTTCGGTCAGCTCTTCCGTTTCCGGGCGCGGAATCAGCACTCCCGGCTGCACTTCGATGCGCACGCCGGCAAACTCGACCGAACCCACGATGATTTGCAGCGGTTCATGCCTGGCGCGGCGCTTGAGGAGTTCGCGGAAGGCGGAAAGCTCCGCCTCCTCGAGCGGCCGCTCGTGCTGCAAATAGAGTTCGATGCGCGGCAGGTTCAAGGCCCTGCCCAACAGCGCTTCGGCGTTCCCGCGAGGATTTTCGATGTCCTTTTCTTCGAGATAGCGGCGCGCCGTGTCCAGAATCTCCTTCACCGTCCACACGCGATCGCTCATCGCGCGGCTGCCTCCGTCTCCGCTCGCAGCTGGCGCGCGCGGTCATCCAACTTGAGCGCCTCGATGATCTCGTCGAGATCGCCTTCCATGACCCGGTCGAGCTTGTAGAGTGTGAGGTCAATGCGGTGATCGGTCACGCGGTTCTGCGGAAAGTTGTAGGTACGCACTTTTTCGGAACGGTCTCCGGTTCGCACTTGACTGCGGCGGTCGGCGGACACACGCTGCGCTTCTTCCTCACGCGACCGGGCGAGCAGTCTGGCCACGAGAATCTTCATGGCCTTCGCGCGGTTCTTGATCTGTGAGCGCTCGTCCTGAATCGTCACCACAAGGCCGGTGGGAACATGCGTGATGCGCACCGCCGAGTCGGTGGTGTTCACGTGCTGGCCGCCCGCGCCGGAAGAACGGTACACTTGGATCTTCAGGTCATCCGGGCGGATCTGCATCTCCTTTTCCTCCGCTTCGGGCAGCACCGCTACGGTGGCGGCCGAGGTGTGGATGCGTCCCTGCGCTTCGGTGACCGGCACACGCTGCACCCGGTGAACGCCGCTTTCCCACTTGAGGATTCCGAACGCACCCTGGCCGCGCACCTCCACGATGACTTCCTTAAACCCGCCAGCCCCCGCTTCGGACGCGGAAACGATCTCCCATTTCCAGCCGTGATTCTCGCTGAACTTGGCGTACATGCGGTACAAGTCGGCGGCAAACAGGGCCGCTTCTTCGCCGCCGGTGCCCGCGCGGATTTCAAGGATCGCATAGCGGTCATCGGCTTCGTCCCGCGGCAGAAGAAGAGTCTTGATGTCCTCCTCCAGAGCCTCGAGTTCGCCTGCAAGCTGCTTGAGTTCTTCTTCCGCCAGATCGCGAATCTGGTTGTCCTGCTCAGTCAGAAGTTGCCGGGCCTCGGCAGCTTGAGCCTCCAGAGCCCGGTGCCGGCGAATCTTCTCCACCAGCGGAGTCAACTGTTTCAGCTCTTTGAGCAGAGGGCGAGACAGCTTGGGGTCGGAGGCGATTTCCGGCCGCTCCAGCTCCATCGAGAGACGACAGTACCTGTCGAGTATCTTGTCCAGTTTCTCAAGCATCGAAGAGTGAAAGCCTTACGCTGGGAAGCGCGCGATCGAGAGTCTGAGGCGTCGCGACATCTTCGCAAGCCCCATCACCCAAAACCTAAAATATAGCCAATTTGCGTCTGTATCTCAACCCGCAGCACAACGAGAGGCGTACCGCGAGGATCTCCACACTGGCGCGATCACGTTCCATGCCGGCCAAAGGCCCCGATTGCTGCACAATATATTGTGTTTCAATCACTAGCGTTTAGTGTATCACTTGAAGAATCCTTATACAAAAGTACAACGATCCTGCAAGGAAAAGGAGAAATCTCTTGACTCTCCGCCAAGGCAAAGCGTATATTGGGGTCACTTACGTAGTACTCGAACGGGTGAACTGTGCGGCTAACGCGATGGAGGTGCTAACGTTATGAAAATCATGCGCTTAGTGCTGGCAATCTGCTTCCTGTTGGGCGTGTTGGGCACGGCCTTTGCGGCAACATCAGTTGCTGGTACGTCGAGTCCGACGATTGAGCGTCCGGTGTACGGCATGGTTCCGGTTCCTCCGCCACCGCCACCGCCGAAGAGTGGCATGGTTCCGGTTCCTCCTCCTCCGCCGCCGCCGAAGAGCGGCATGGTTCCGGTTCCGCCGCCGCCGCCGCCGCCGAAGACGTAAGAGTCTCTTACACCCGGCTTTCCAAAAGGATCGCCGCACCAGCCATACAGGTGAGGTGCGTGTGATCCTTTTTGTTGTGTATGGAGGCGCGGTTCTCGGACTCCTTGTGGGCACGGTGGTCTATCTGGTGACGCCAGCCTGCATGCTGTTCTTCGGCTTCTATCTCAACATCGTCCTCTACGGCATTCTCTCGCTCCTGAGTTTCATGACCTACCGTCAGGAAACGCATTTCAGGAGCGTTTTTTTTCAGTTCTGGATTCTCTTCGCCTGCTTCGCGCTGATCGGGCCGGCGGTTCTGTTCGCTTCCAAAGTCGCCGGGCCGGTGGCCGCCGTGGGAGCGTACGTCTCGACCACCATTCTGATCCACGTGCTCTTTGCTTGGGTGATCGCCAAGGTACTCTTTCACTATGTGTTTCGGGATGAGAAACGCTGGGCCGTCAACCTGCTTTCCACCTTGGTTGTTTTGCCCCTCTGCCTTTGGTTGTTTTGGCCCTACTGGTGGTCTCCGGTTTCCATCCTTCAACTGCCTTCGGCGGCAAGTGCAGCCACCATCTACACTCCGGTGCAGAAGCCGGCGATCATAGTAAACATCTTATGCCTGCTGATGCTGCTGGCATTCTTTCTGCACAAGCTGCGTACGGACACTCCCATCGGTGCATTTGCCGATACCCTGCTCTTTCTGTTCGGCCTGTTTATCCTGTTCGATGCCGTCGAGTTGGTGGCGCAGGTGAACAGCATGGAACTGATGAACATCACCCAGTGGGCCTTCGCGGCCGCCGACGTGGCCATGGTCGTGACCCTGCTGATGAGACTGCATTACAAGGCACAAACGATTGCGGACTACTATGAATCTCAGTGCTTATCTCACGACCCTCGTGTTGGTCGTCGCATCGGTCTCTTTGATCGCTGTGTTCTATGGGGTTTCTTTGACCCGAAAAAGGTTGGCCAAAGGGTATTCCTTGGGGCGGACCACAAGAAAGTAATGGTTAGGCGCGGCTCGCCGCGGGTCACGCGGCCGAGCCCACGTGAGTGATGGGATGAGAGGAAAATTGCACAGGTCTTCGCCCCCCAGCGGGGGAGGAGAGTGACACATGAGTAGCTATCGAATGGAAGCGTCGCGCGCCGTGGACAAACTGGTGGTCGTCAGCCGGGCCATGACCGAGGCCGCGGAGGCCGCGGTGCACCTGGCCGACGCCGATGTCCCGGTGTTAGTGGACGGTGAACCCGGTGCCGGGAAAAAGCTTCTGGCACGTGTTCTTCACGAGGAAGGCAGGCGAGGCAGCGGGCCTCTGGTGACCGTGCGCTGTGAAGCGCTGGCGGTTGCCGCACTGGACCGCGCTCTGTTCGGCGACGAGCGCACCGGCGCCAAGGGCAAGCTCGAGGAAGCATCGGGCGGCACGCTGCTCCTGCTGAATCTCGAAGAGCTCAATCCGGTGGCGCAGGAGAGGCTGTTGCAGGTGCTCGAACAAGGCCATTACCAGACGGCCGCTCACCAGACACGGCCGCTCATGTGCCGCATCGTCTGCACCGGCAATACCGCCATCCTTCGGGACGAGGTGCGGGTGGGACGGTTCTCCGCTGATCTCTTCCGCCGCCTGTCGGCTCAGACTCTGCGCATGCCGTCGCTGGCCGAGCGCCGCGAGGACATCCCGCATCTGGTGGTGGACATTCTCCATGAGTTCGCGAGCCGCGAGCACGTGGAACCGCCCATCGTGCCGTATCATTACATGGAATTGCTGATGAACGTGAGCTGGCAGGAGAACGTGCGTCAGCTCCGCAACCACGTCGAGAGCGTGATGGCTCTCTCCGAGGGCATCTTCGATCCGGAGATCATTCGCGAGCACTTCACGCCGGTCGGTGCGCCGTCCACCATCAAGGGCGCGTTCGAGACCTTGCTTGGCAGGCTTCGCGGCCAGGCCCCCAAACCTGCAACGGTGACCACCCGCCGATAGATTGCCCGCGATCATATCAGGATCGCACGGTTGAAACGAAGGCCGCCGGCCCATGCCGGCGGCCTTTCGTTATCTTTCCCCCCCCGTTCACGGGGGGACAAAGGGGGGTCTCTGCATCGCGGCGGCACGTGTCTTCACGTGCCCCGTTCGGGAGAGACGAAACGTCCGTGTGAACTCTCTCCGACCGGGCATGTGCAGACACATGCCGCGGCGGAATACTGGGAGTTCTCCCTTCAATTACCTCTGCGGTTGCTGCTGCTCTTCTCGCGCAATTTGCCTCAGGAGGCCGTTGCGGTAGCGTTCGTAGTGTTGCTGCTGGACTGCGTCGCGGGGGCCATCACGATTCAGTCGCGGAACGCTGTCCGAGCCAACCTTCTCGTTGACGTCGGTAACACCGAAATCCTGAAACATTCGCTCAAGGTAGGAGAGCGCTTTGTAATGGTACCTCATCCTCAGAGCGGTTGTATAGGCGTAGTTCCACGCAATGGCATCGGAAAGATCGTGGGCAAGCATCGAGTCCGCGAGCGCAATCACACGGACGGTGTCATTGGATGCCCAGGCCACAAACAGGCACGAGGCCACAATTCGCGCTGTGTCAGATCTGTCGCAAGGAGCGATAATCGAAATCGGTTGATCCAGGGCATCGGGGCGGGTTTGAATATTTACGTCCCCGCGACGGTAAGAAGCGCGGAACTTCACAGTGTGACCCGCCAAATCGGAAGGAAACTGAAGTGCGAATCTCTTGGCATTGAGATGATCCCAGTTAACGTGGGCGCTGTCTCCCGAGAGCAGCTTTCTTTCCTCATTCAAATCGTCAAGAGTGAGGAACGGGGTAGGTCGGAATCGCTCAATCAACCCCGGGGTAGAGACAAAAGGCTGACCACCTGGTAAGTCGAGAGCAGCCTCCAGAGTGTATCCCTCGGGCCACCCCGGGGCAAGTCTTCTGAGCGACCTGTCGGCCGTGTTTCGTAGGTGCAGGGTGAACATAGAGCCCGCGAGCACATTGGGGAAACCGGCTTGACAAGAGCCGCCCCAGGCCGGCACAAACAGGTTGGGAACCAGCTTCTGTCCCTGTGCTACGCTGTGCTTGCTAATGAATGGCGTAAAGAAAACAATCGCCAGCAGAATCAGTGTGCATCGCACGTGGCTTTGGGATTTCACAGTCAACCCTCCAATTCTGAATCTCGAGACGACCTCTCCGGCAGGTTGCTCTGCAGTGTTCCTTAGGGGCGGTAACGAATCTGGCCGAAGCAGCCCTTTGAGTCTGGTTTGTAGCCCCAAGTGTTGTCCCTGAACCGCTTCTCGCGGCGCGGGATCGCCGATCCCGCTCGACGAAGATTCCGGCAGGGTCGGCGACCACTGCTCGGCGGATGCAGAGGACACGGCAAGCCGTGTCCCTACGAAGACGAAATCTCGCTCCACACTCTCTCCACCGTGATCTGCCCCATGCACCACGGCACACCGCCCCAGCGGCAGCAATGCGCGCCGTGGCCGGTGCGCGGCAGGCAGCAGGGCACGCCCGCCTGAATCGCAGAGTGGGGAAGAAGGAATGTGTAGTCCACTTGCGTGCAGCCGAAGAGCACAACCACCTTCGGCGCGCCCGCTGCGATTCCCAGAAATGAGACTCCGGTGTCGTTTCCCACAACGGCCGTGGAGCGTGAAAGCAAAGCCGCCACGTGCGGAATCGGCTCGTCCACAAGGGGAATTGCGCCCGATGTCTGGGCGCACAAACGTGAGATGAGCGCCGCTTCCGCCTTGCCGCCGATGACCACCACGCAGCCGCTTTTCTCGGTGATCCATCGCCGGGCGAGCGCGGCGTAGTTCTCGACGGGCCAGCGCTTGGTTTCCCACGCCGAACCTATCACCAGCGCGAGCACTGGCCGCTGACCGGCGGCGTGATCTACAAGAAACTGCTGTGCCCAAGCGGACGCGTCGGATTGCACAGCCACACAAAGCGGTGCGCTCTTGGCCTGCGGAACCAGTGCACGCAGAAGAGCTAGTCTACGCGCGGCATGATCGGGTTCCACCGCCAAATCGTTCGGCACGCGATGCGTGTGGCAGAGTGCGCTCAGAAATCCCGAATATCCCACCCGTACCGGCGCACGAGTGAGCCAAGCGAGCAAGCGGCTGCGCAGCGAGGGATGCGCGTTCAGTACCACGTCGAACTTCGCTTTCGCCAGTTCGCGGCCCAACTTCCACAGACTGCGGGCGGACTTCTGCGAACCGTGCTTGTAATAGACCCAGAGCCGGTGGATGAGCGGGTGCCCGCGCAGAATGGCCTCTCCGCGCGGCGCAACCAAGACATGCAGCTCGGCGCGCGGCCAAACTCCATGCGCTGCGCCGATTAGCGATGTGGAAAAAATCACATCGCCAAGCCACGCCGTGTCTATGATCAGGATGCGGGCGGGCGCGTTTTCCATCGGCGGTGCATCCAAAACCACTGTTCGGGAGTCTCACGAATAGCCGCTTCGAGCTGCGCGGTCATATGAGCGGTCAGCTCGTCGGCGTTCTTGAAGGCGGCGGCGTCCGTGCGTGCAATACGAATGCGGTATCGTTCACGAGTGATCCGCACGCAATAAGCGAAAATCAGCGGCGATCCGGTTCTCAAATGGAACACCGCCGGTCCCCGCGGAGTTGAAGCAGGGCGGCCGAAGAAGGGCACGAAAGCCCCGTCCTCGTGCGCGTCCTGATCAATCATCATGGCCACCAGACGGTTCCGCTGCAACGCGGTCAGCACGCCGCGAACGGTCTGCGCCCGCTTGACGATTTCAATGCCGGCGGATTGGCGATAGCGGTCTATCAGTTCTTCCACGTGGCGGTTGCTCTGCCGCGCCACCACAAAGGACACCGGCAGCCCGAGCCTCGCCACAATCGCGCCCATGATTTCCCAGTTGCCGAAGTGGCCGGAGTAGATGATTCCGCCCTTGCCTTCGCTCAGGACTTGCCGCAGCGTTTCCAGTCCCTCGATGTGAACCCACCGGCCCAAATCGGTGGCTTTCAGGCGGGGAATGCTGGCAAAGCCGGTGGCTACGCGGCCGAAATGCCGGTACACGCGGGCGGCCGTCATGCGCAAGGCCTCGGGCGGAAGCTCTGGATAGGCCTGTCGCAGGTTGTCGAGGGTGACTTCACGTCGAATTCCAATAAAATACGTGAGTTGGCCAAGCCCTGCCCCCAAGGCACCCCGGGCTCGCCGGGGCAAGCACTTGAGCGCCAGACCCAGAATGACTGTGGCGAAGTATTCGAACCGGTGGGAGAGTCGGGAACGCACGGGGAAACTGATTCTTCCAAAGTTGCGTGTAAATAAAGGCAAATCCTCTGGATTGTCAAGGCGGTCTGTCGAAGACCTTGCGTTTTCGCGGCAAAATTCCTAATTTGAATAGGATGGACGCACATGACCACCCCTCTGCCAATCACATCCCGAGGTGTGGCTGCCGATGCGTTGGTTGAGATAGAGGGAGGCGCCGACTTTGCCGATGACGTGATCGGCCGGCACCTGAGCAGCTCAGCACTGCGTGGCAGCGACCGCGCGCTGGCAGCGGATATTTTCTGGGGCAGCATCCGCTGGCGGGGACGGCTCGACTCCGTCATCGTGCCGGTGTTTCACGGGGACTTCAGCCGTGCCCAGCCGCTGATTCGGGTTCTCCTACGCCTCGGGGCCTATCAGCTATTCTGTCAGGACCGCATTCCCGATCATGCGGCCGTCAGCCAGACGGTGGAAATCGCCGTCAACCGGCTGAACAAATCGGCCGCCGGGCTGGTCAACGCGATTCTGCGCCGATTGGCCCGCGAGCGAGAGTGCTGGACCACGCCGCCCGAAGGCGCCGATGAGTTGGGCCGCTTGGCCTTTCTCTATTCGCATCCGCGCTGGATTATTCGCGAACTTTCCCGGCAGTTCGATGAAAGCGAGCTGGCCCGTGTGCTGGAGAGCCACAACGGCCGCGCGCCCCTGACCGTGGCCGTCAACCGCCTGCGCTGGAGCGATGACGAGTTCCTGCAGTTCCTGCGCTCGCGGGCGCTTCGTTTCGAACCGTGCGCTTTGCTCAGCGGCTACTACAATCTGTCTACTTCCAGTCTGTCCCAAATTCTGCCGCTGCTCGATGAGGGGCGAGTTACAGTGCATGACGTGAGCGCCGGACTGGCGGCCGAGCTGCTCACCGCCGAACCCGGCTGGCGCGTGCTTGATCTCTGTGCTGCGCCCGGCGGCAAACTGCTTTCGATCTATCAACGTATGCAGGGACAGGGACAGATCGTGGCGGTGGAGATTTCGGAAGAGCGGGCCGCCTTGCTGCGCGAGAATCTTTCACGGGTGGGCGCCGAGAGCGTGGAAGTGCAAGTGGCCGACGCGCGCGCTTTCACCGCTGAGCCTTTCGACGCGGTTCTGGCCGATGTGCCCTGCTCGGGATTGGGCCTGTTGCGCAAGCATCCCGACGTGCGCTGGCGGCGCAAGAGCCATCATTTGCCGCTGCAGCACAAATTGCAGGCGGAGATCCTTGTGCACGCGGCCGAGCTGGTGAAACCCGGCGGCGTGCTGGTCTACTCTACTTGCAGCATCCTTCCCAGCGAGAACAGCGAAATCGTGACGGTGTTTCTCAAGTCCTTCCCCGAGTTCCACAAAGAGGATGCGCGCGGTTTCCTGCCCGACGCGGTGGTCAATGAGCACGGTGACATGGAGACGTTCACTCACCGGCATGACACCGACGGAGCGTATGCCGTGCGGCTGCGGCGCTCGCCTGCGGCTTCATAATGTCCCCCAAATCACTTCATAAACGCGACCAGCGGCGCCGGTACATTGCCGCCGGCGTCGTGCTCGCTCTCGTGTTCGTCTGGTTTCTGTTCGACCGCATCCTCCTGCCGGTTTACACGCGGCAGGGCAGCGAGCGCGAAGTGCCGGTGCTGACCGGCCTCGTGTTGAAGCAGGCTCAGGTGCGCACCGACTCGGCCGGATTTGTGCTGGTTGTTGAATCGGCCAAGGCGAGCGGCGGTCAGCCCGAGGGAGTGGTGCTCGAACAGCGTCCGCTGGCCGGCGCTCTGGCCAAGCCCGGTCGCAAGATCCGCGTAACTCCCGCCGCCGCGCCCGTGCCCAACACCGCTCCCGAGGTCGTCGGTCTTGACGTCCGCGATGCCCAGCTTCGCTGCCGCAACGCCGGATTGATTTCCACCGAGAGCGACTGGCGCTACCGCTATTCCGAGCGCACGCCCAAGGGAGAGGTGGTGGCGCAGGAGCCTCTTCCGGGTGACAAGGTCAAGCCGGGAAGCGCGGTGAAACTCACGGTCTCACTGGGGCCGCAGCCGGCGCATTTCTATGTGCC
>JAPKYT010000001.1 GCA_026394155.1 bacterium
GACAGCACTTCCTGAACCACCCGCAGCTTGAACTCCGGGGTAAACACCCGACGCTGACGTGCCATGAAAAGCTCCTTTCCGGCCCGCCAACAATGTACGAAATCCACCCCCTAACTGTCCAGCCTCAAGGGTTCAGTCCAAATCATATTGGCGCTTAGTTGAGTTTGAGGGCTTCTTGAGACCCTTTCAGACACTTCGGGACGCGAAACGGTACCTTAACCTTCTAAACTTCAACTATGCCCGACTCAAAGGAGAAGTCAACTTAGTTGACTTGTGGGCTCTTACCTTGTTTCAAGTATTTAGCCCTGACGGTTTTCGCTGGATTTCTACACACAAGGCGCTACTCACGCAAGGATTTGACTGGTTACTCAGATACCCGGACAACACAAAACGTGAGATAGCGGCAAAAAGCGAATTTGAAAACCTTCTGAAAGCAATGGGGTCTGCTTATGGCGGGCAAATGTGTGAGATTGTCCGTCAGGTTTTTCCGATGTTCGGCCGATTAGTAGGTGGCATTGGTCTGTCAGTTTCGGATCTCAATCTACGGGTGAATAAACGGGTTGGATGCGAGGAGAATTTCGACAGGTACATGTGCTTTGGGATACTGGAGAGTGAAATATCCACAGATGAGTTTCGCGAGCTTATTGATTCGATCAAAGACGTGACGAAATTCATGCTGTCTCTACAAAAAATGAAGTCGAAATCCGCCGACCTTTTCTGCCGTTTGGAAGATGAATTGCAGTTTATTGATAGAAATGCAGGTCAGACCATCATTGAAGGACTTCTTTCTATTGGGGATCAGTTCATTGACTCTCGCGAGCATAGCATCCTAACAGGCGGAATATCCTCGAATCAGGAACGCACTGTTCTATATCTTTTGAAGAATAAGATTCCGGCAGTGGAAAGATATTCCTTGCTAGCCAGGATCATGGAGGGTACATCTTGCGCAAAATACCTATGGAGCAACCTGCTTCATCTACTGCAGGAGGAATGTCAGCAAGACGATGCGAGTTCTCAGAGTGTGCCATCTGAGAGAGTGCTTGAACGGCAGCATGTAGAATCTTTGGCCAAGAATTTCGCAAATAGACTGGAAAGAGAAACATCGTCTTTTTGTTCAGGCGATTATATCGTCAGTGTCATCTTCAAATGGTATTATCACTTTGGCGGAACTGCAAGCGCGAGAAAGACCGTGAGAGCAATTTGCATTGATGAAATGGAACTCCTCACCTTCCTACAAATCGTAAGAGATACCCCTTTTGGTTACGAGACTGTCTTGCTCTTTTTCGATCTACCTGAGATCATCGGCCGACTGTCCGATGCGCGTGAGAACACAGCGCGCACTCTATCGCAAAGAGAACTTATTGATCAATTTCTTATTTTTTTCAAGCAATACAATAATGCAGAAACAACCGATGAGGGAAAACAAACTGCACAACAGTCGTAAGACTGGCAAGGCTTATGCTTGTTCTAAATTGGCATTCTAAGTAGTTGGCAACACCTGAGTACGCGACAACCGTAGCCGCGCACGGCCGTGCGGTCTCACCCATCGCCGGGCATGTGTCTGCACATGCCCGGTCGGAGAGTCCATCGCAATCGGCTCGATTTCTCCTGAGCGGGGCACGTGAAGACACGTGCCGCCGCGATGGCACGACTCGGCGAGAAGAGAACTCCCCCCTGTTGTCCCCCCACGGAGTGGGGGGAGATCAGAGAAGATTCCGGCCGGGTTGCGCGGTCCTTCCGAAGACGTCAGGACAAGTCTTAACCCGGCTCGGCGAAAGACGGGGCAGGCGAAGATCGAAGACGCCTGTCGCCGCGCTCAGTAGTACGAACGCCAGGAAATGTCATCCTGAAGGCCGCTCTTTGCGTTTTGCGGCCTGAAGGATCTCTCTTCGTCTCAGTCTTTCCTGAGAGATTCTTCACCCCCTCGAAGACTTAGGGGTTCAGAATGACAAGCGCATGGGAACCGCGGACTGTCCGCGATGGTTTTTTGTTTCTCTCGATCGGGGCACGTGAAGACACGTGCCCCCGCGATAAACTGCATGACAAAATGGACGAGGTGGCGTCCGCTTTTGGCAAGTCCGTTCACGCAATGTCATTGCGGTGAAGCAGATTCTCAAGGCGGGCCGCTGGGGGTATTTGAGAAGCACCGTCCATAACCCGGCTCGGCGAAAGAAGGGGCAGGCGAAGAGCGAAGACACCTGCCGCCGCGATCACACGCAAGACACACAGCAAGCTGTGTAACTACAAGACGCGAACAACCCTCGTCATATGTCTGAACCGCACATTTCTGAAAGAGCCTATCCGCATGCCGAGATCGAAGCCAAGTGGCAGAAGATCTGGGAAGAGCGCGGCACGTACAAGTTCAACTGGAACTCGCAACGCGAGAAATTCTACGTGCTGACCATGTTCAGCTATCCCTCCGGGGACAAGCTGCACATCGGGCATTGGTACTGCTTCGCTCCGGCCGACACCTTCGCCCGCTTCAAGCGCATGCAGGGCCACGAGGTTTTCGAGCCGATGGGATTCGATGCCTTCGGTCTGCCGGCGGAAAACTATGCGATCAAGACGGGTATACACCCCAGTATTTCTACGCGCAAGAATATCGTGTTCATGCGCGAGCAGCTCAAGCGCATCGGCGCGATGTACGATTGGGACTACGAGGTGGACACGTCCTCGCCGCAATACTACAAGTGGACGCAGTGGTGGTTCCTGCTCATGTACAAGCGCGGGCTGGCGTATCAGAAGCAAGCGCTCGTGAACTGGTGCCCGGAATGTCAGACGGTTCTCGCCAACGAACAGGTTCACGCCGATAACACCTGCGAACGCTGCGGCGCAACGGTCTCTCGAAAGAACCTGAAGCAGTGGTTCTTCCGCATCAGCCAGTACAATCAGCGGCTGTTAGACGGCCTCGACACCATTGACTGGCCGGAAAAGACAAAGGCCATGCAGCGCTACTGGATCGGCAAGTCGGTGGGAACGGAAATTGAGTTTCCGATTGCTACCCCTCCCAGCCGCTCGACCCCCCCTAACCCCCCCGTGAACGGAGGGGAACGGATAAAAGTTTTCACGACGCGAGCGGACACGCTCTTTGGTGTGACCTACGTGACGCTGGCTCCCGAGCATCCGCTGGCCAAAGAGGTGGCGACAGGCGAACGATGCGCCGAGGTGGAGGCTTACATTGAGCGCGCACTCGCCTTGTCGGACGTGGATCGAACCATGCTTGACCGCCCGAAGACGGGCGTCTTCACCGGCTCTTTCTGCACACATCCATTCACCGGCGAACGACTGCCGATTTGGATCGCGGATTATGTCATCGGCAGTTATGGCAGCGGCGCGGTCATGGCTGTTCCCGCGCACGATCAGCGCGATTTCGAATTCGCCGTTGAGCACGATCTTCCGATCACGCAGGTGATCCGGCCCGTCACGGTGGACATAGCAGGCTATGTCCCTACAAGATCGGCGTTCACCGATTATGGCGTGATGATGAATTCCGGGGAGTTCGACGGGCTGTCTTCGAAAGACGGGATGGACAGAGTGGGGAAGAGGTTAGAGGAGATGGGGCTGGGCAAACCCACGGTCACTTGGCATCTGAGGGATTGGACGATCTCGCGCCAGCGCTATTGGGGCGCGCCCATCCCAATCGTCTACTGCCCCGAGCACGGACAGGTGCCCGTCCCCGACGACCAACTGCCTGTCCTGTTGCCCGATGACGTGGAATGGCTGCCGACCGGCCAGTCGCCGCTCAAGCTGCATTCCACCTGGGCCAAGACCAAATGCCCGATCTGCGGCTGCGATGCCGAGCGTGATACCGACACGATGGACACCTTCATGTGCTCGTCGTGGTATCACCTGCGTTACTTGAGTCCGCACTACGATCAAGGCCCGTTCGACCCGCAGGAATATGACTACTGGATGCCGGTGGACACCTACACCGGCGGCGCCGAGCACGCCACCATGCACCTGATCTACACGCGATTTTTCC
>JAPKYT010000057.1 GCA_026394155.1 bacterium
GCCCGCGGCCGCGCGGGTTGGCGGAAATACGCTGACGGCCTGCGCCCTGGGCGTACCCGCCGGTCTTCTGAACGGTTTCGCCACGCTGCTTGTGCTCTGGGCGCTGCGCTCGCCGGCCACGAATCTCAGTCAACTGGTGCCGGTCTACAACACCAACACTCTGGTGGCGTTCCTGCTGGCGGTGATTTTTCTGAAGGAGCTTCCGCAGGGCGTGGACCTGCTGCGCAACCTCGCGGGCGCAATTCTGATTGTGACGGGCTCTTGGCTTATCGGCATCAAGTGACACATCACGTTTTCTCCGAAAACAAGACCGCGCGGCTGTTACCAGCCGCGCGGTTTCGTTCTTACGCTCATGCCACGCGCGAGATCAGCGCTTACCGTAGAGCAGCGATTCCTCGCGCAGCTTCACCAGCGGCGGGCCGTCGCCGGTGACGCTCACCTGCAATTGAACACCGCGGCCCAATGCGCACACGGCCCGCTCGCTCAGAGGTCCGAAGCGAACGGGCGGATCCGACCAGCCGCGACCGGTGGCAAACGCTACGGCCACCGAGGGGCGGACTTCGGTGCCCGGACAACCGGCGCGCGACGCCTTCACCAGAAATGAGTCCCGCCCGCTGACGGTTTTCAGCACGGCCTGCGACTCCCACGGAATTCTCACTCCGCCGGAATCGTCCGTCGCCATGCGCTCGATATTCACCATCACCGGCGCTGATCCGCTGAGAAACCTCTGCGAGGCCAGCGGACTGCCGATGTCAATCACCACGCGCTCGCCCGGCGTGATCACGCTGTCGGCGGCCCGTTCCTGCCCGTGGTAGTGATTGACCTGCACCAGATTGAAGTTGATGACCGGCGACTGTTGGCTCCAAGCGAACAGCGGCCAAATCAGCAAGGCGAGGGTAAGAGCGATGCATCGCATGGGCAACACCTTCTCATTACTTCCCGATGCGAAACTGCAACATCCGTGCCCGATGCCCTCCTGTTTGACGTGTTGTTTCCGCGGCATCTGGCACGCGTGCGCAACTTGACTCGTTGCAGTCCGCACGACGTTCGGCTCCGCTATGCGGCTTGTTGCATACGCGTCTTTCACCCTTGCCGGTCCAGTCTGGTGCCCAAGCGCGAATCCCCTTCGCCCGCCGGCGGCTCGGTCTGCCCTTGGTCCGCGCCGCGTTCCGCTTCAGAAATCGAGTCCTCCTCGACGCGGCTGAAGTCCGTGGTGCGTTCGGCGCCGAGGAAGACCCGCAACTCATCGCCCTCGAGCACTTCTACCTCCAACAGTCGCTTGGCCATCGCATTCAGGAGGTCCGTGCTCTCGCGCAGAATCGCCTTGGCCTGCTCATAGCACTCATCCACGATGCGCTTCACCTCGGTGTCAATCAGTTCCGCCGTCTTGTCGCCGAAAACGTCTTCCTGCATGGGGAACGGATTTTCGCGGGTGGGCTGCATGCGCCGGCGATAGACGAGCATGCCAAGCTTCTCGGACATGCCGTAGTCCATGACCATGGCGCGCGCCATGCCGGTCACCTGCATCAGATCGTTGTAGGCGCCGGAGGTGATTTCGCCGAATACGAGTTCTTCCGCCGCGCGGCCGCCCAGAGCGGCCGTGATGCGGTGCAGGATTTCTTCTTTGGTGATCAGATACTGGTCGTCCGTCGGCAGGTAAAGCGTGTGGCCGAGCATGGACATGCCGCGCGGAATGATCGAGACGCGGTGAATGGGATCCATGCGCGGCAACTTGGCGCCGACAATGGCGTGGCCGCACTCGTGAAAAGCGATCTTCTCCTTGACTTTCGGCTTGAGCACGCGGCTGCGGCGCTCGATGCCGGTCATTTCGCGATCCACCGCTTCCTCGAGGTCCGCCATGCCGATTTCTTTCTTGCCGCGTCGCGCCGCCAGCAGAGCCGCCTCATTCAGCGCATTGGCCAGATCCGCGCCGACGAAGCCCGGCGTGCGCGCGGCGATCACGCGCAGTTTCACATCCGGACCGATCTTCTTGCCGCGCACATGAACATTAAGAATCGCTTTGCTGCCGTTGATGTCCGGCGAATCCACCACCACCTGCCGGTCAAAGCGGCCAGGGCGCAGCAAAGCCATGTCGAGAATCTCCGGCCGGTTGGTGGCCGCCATGATGATCACACCGCGGGTGCTCTCGAAGCCGTCCATTTCCACCAACAGCGCGTTCAAAGTCTGCTCGCGTTCGTCGTGGCCGCCCCACGGGTTTGCGCCGCGCGCCTTGCCCAGCGCATCGAGCTCGTCAATGAACACGATGCACGGCGCCTTCTGCTGCGCTTGCTGAAAGAGATCGCGCACGCGCGCCGCGCCCACGCCCACGAACATCTCGACGAAATCCGAGCCGGAGATGGTGAAGAAGGGCACCTTGGCCTCGCCCGCCACCGCTCGCGCGAGGAGCGTCTTGCCGGTTCCCGGCGCGCCGACCAGCAGCACTCCCTTGGGAATACTGGCTCCCAGCGCGCGGAACTTGGCCGGCATCTTGAGAAAGTCCACGACCTCTTTCAACTCTTCGACGGCTTCGTCAATGCCCGCCACGTCTTTGAAGGAGAGCTTGGTCGCGCTTTCCACATAGACTTTGGCGCGCGACTTGCCGAAGGACATCACACCGCCCGCGCCGCCGCCGCCCATGCGCCGCAGCAGAAAACTCCACACGATGAAGATCACGGCAAAGGGCAGCACCCACGCGAACAAGAATCCCTGCCACCAGTTCGTCTCTTTCCGTCCTTCGAACTGAATGCCCTTTTCTTCAAGCTGCTTGACGAGATCGGCGTCTTCGACGCGAATCGTTTCGAAGGTGCGGACGCGCGACGTTCCGGCGGAATCCAGCCGCTCTTCTCCGATGATCTTCTCGCCGGTCACCACCAGCTTGTTGACGCGGCCGTCGGCGACCATCTGCTTGAATTGCGAATACGGCACGCGCGCGTTCCGCTGGCCGCTCATGAAGGTCTGCACCGCCACCAGCACGACCAGCACCGCCACCAGATACCAGATGGAGAAATTGAAGCGCCGCCCGGGCGCAAGGCCCGGTCGCTTCTTGGATGGTTCGGTATTCGAGTCTTGAGCCACGATTAGTAATCCACTCCACGCTGCGCCAAAATGCCCTTGCGAAAGGCGTGCTTGACCTCCCGCATCTCGGTCACCGTATCGGCGCGTTCGATGACCTCGGGCGGTGCTCCCCGCCCGGTGAGAATCAAGGTGGTTTGCGGCGGACGTGCATCGAGAAGGCTGAGCACATCCCGGACCGAAATCAGTCCTAACGTCACGGCCACGAAAATCTCGTCGAGCACAACGAGACGATAGCCGCCGGAGGTAAGTTTCTCCCGTGCGAAGGCCAGTGCGTCGCGCGCGGCTTTCTCGTGTTCTTCGCGCGGCAGATTGTCGTCCACGATGCCCACAAAGCCGCGGCCCATACGATAAAACTCCACCTCCGGCTCGAGCCGCTTGATGGACTTCAGCTCGCCATACATCCAACTGCCCTTGATGAACTGAACGATCAGACAGCGGTATCCGTAGCCCACCGCCCGCAGCACCGTTCCCAGCGCGGCGGTGGTTTTGCCCTTACCGTCGCCGGTGTTGACCAGCACCAAGCCGCGCGGTTCTTCCGTTTCCACGGCTTGCGCGTCGGCGGCATCGGGTGATCTCTTTTCACCGGGCTCGTTCATTTCACTCAACATCAATAGGCTTTGGCAAAGACCACCCGGCGATTGGACTCACGACCGGTGAGAATGCATGTGCCTTTTTCCACCGCGCCGTCCAGCGGAATCACCCGCAGCGTGGCCTTGGTCTCTTGCTGAATCCGCTTCTCATCTTCGGGTGTGCCGGCCCAGTGCACGAGCGCGAAACCTCCGTCGGCGGCGATGAACTCCTTGAACTCGTCGTAGGAGTTGATCTCGCGCGTATGCTCGTCCATGTCCTTCTTGGCGCGCGCAAAAAGATCCGTCTGAATCCGTTCCAGCAGCCGCGGCACTTCCGCCGCCGCCTGCGGCAAAGGCAATTTGACCTTCTCACGATTGTGCCGCAAAGTCGCGATGACCTGATTGGCCGCCAAGTCGCGCGGGCCGAGTTCCAAACGCAGCGGATACCCGAAGAGTTCGCCTTCGGCGAACTTGAAACCGGGCGTGGCCGTATCGCGTTCATCCAGCACAGAACGAAGATTATGTTGCAGGCGCAGATCGTCGAGCAACCGCCGCAACGCGCCTATGACTTGCTCGCGCTCCGCTGCGCTGCGATAGATGGGAACGGCATAAATTGGCCGCTGGGCCAGCCGCGGCGGAATCACCATGCCGTCGTCGTCGGCGTGAATCATGACCAGCGCGCCCACCAGCCGCGTGGAGACTCCCCACGAGGTGGCCCAGACGTAGTCCAGCTCGTTTTTCTCGTTCTGAAAGGTGACGTCGAACGCACGCGCGAAATTCTGGCCGAGAAAGTGCGAGGTGCCGGCCTGCAGCGCCTTGCGGTCCTGCATCATCGCTTCGATGGCGTAGGTGCTCACCGCGCCGGGGAACTTCTGGCCCTCGCTCTTTTCTCCCACGATCACCGGCATGGCCATGTACTCTTCGGCGAAGGTGCGGTACACGCCGAGCATGCGCAGCGTTTCCTCGCGCGCTTCTTCGGCGGTGGCGTGCGCCGTATGTCCCTCCTGCCAGAGAAACTCCGCAGTGCGCAGAAACAGCCGAGTGCGCAATTCCCAGCGGTAGACGTTCGCCCATTGATTGATGAGCAGCGGAAGATCGCGGTAGCTCTGAATCCAGTTCTTATACATCGCCCAAATCACCGTCTCGGAGGTGGGACGGATGACGTAGGCTTCTTCCAGTTTTCCTTTCGGCCGCAGCCGCGCCTCCCCTTCCACGCGCTCCAGTCCCGAGTGCGTGACCACCGCGCATTCCAAGGCAAAGCCTTTCACGTGCTCGGCCTCCTTCTCCAGAAAGCTCTGCGGAATGAGCAGCGGAAAATAGGCGTTGACGTGGCCGGTGTCTTTGAACATGCGGTCGAGTTGCTGCTGGATCGCTTCCCAGATGGCGTAGCCGTTGGGACGGATGACCATGCAGCCTTTGACGGGCGCGTAGTCGGCGAGTTTGGCCTCGCGCACCACGTCCACGTACCACTGCGAATAGTCGGCTGCGCGAGTTGTAATGTTCTTTGCCATGGAGCCAACGGTTCAGGTGTGTCTCGCGCCGTCAGTGTCCGGCATCGAGCAGTTGTTTCGATAATTGGACGGATTCTTGTTCAATCGCACGCAGCGCCGAGTCTTTCTGCGCCCGCGTCATCTCCGAACTCCCGAGAACTTTCTTGCGGGCCATGAGCAGCTCACCCTTGCGACGCAGCAGGCCGGCGCGTGCAGTGTCCTGCGTTGCGGACGGCGCTGGGGTAAATGACGGCGCGGGTGCAGACCGCGCGCTATCGGTGGTGATCGTGGTTCGCGGGTCCGGCCGGGGATTCTCCTCCCGCCGGCATGATGCGAGGCCGATCAAAAAGCACCACAGGACATACAGCGCGAGCCGGGAAAAACGTCGTGTCATGGCGATTTACTGGCTGAGGATGATAATTCCGCCGGCGACGGCCGTAGACACCAGCGCACCCGCGATGTAGTAGTTTTTGTGAGCGTTCTTCCAGCCCTTCAAATAACCATTGCGGTAACCGCTGTTGAATTCCTCTTCCGCGACAACGGGC
This sequence comes from bacterium, assembly GCA_026394155.1. Lineage (GTDB taxonomy): Bacteria > Electryoneota > RPQS01 > RPQS01 > RPQS01 > RPQS01. Next base: position 5,680 of record JAPKYT010000057.1, read on the forward strand.
GGCTTGGGATTGTACGACGGCTCCACCACCCACGGCAGCCACAGCAGCGGCACGTTGCCGAAGCCGATAAGGAACCAACCCGCTTTTCCCGAATGGGCATTGCCCGCTTTGTGGCCCTCTTGAAACCCCTGCTCGTAAAGCCCCATCATGCGCGCCGGCGCTTGCTTCATGTCCACCGGTTTGGTGAGGGTAGTTTGGGTCAGCAACGGTTGTGCTGGCTCCGTTGCGAGGGCACTCGCGGCTAATGACATTACAGCCATGAGAGCAACCGCTTTGGCGATCCGCATGAGCGTTTCATGTGGCTTCACGATGTTACCTCAACACATGAATTCGTTGAAGGACCGATTGATTCTGGAATTGCAGTCGAACGAAGTAAACACCTGTGGCCAATCCCTCAGCGCTAAAGGGGATTTGCGTCGTTCCTGACGGGAAGAACCCGGCCGTCGGACTTCCAATTTGTCTTCCCAGAAGATCATGCACGGAAAGTGCGACGCGACCGGCTTGCGGCAGCGACAGGGAAATAGTCGTCGAGTTGTTGAAGGGATTGGGATAGACGCATAAACTCAGATCGCTCGGCAATCCGTACTGCGGTTCATGCACCGAGGAGTTGTTACTGGCGTCACCGATTCGCATCGCAAAAACCTGCGATGGAGAGTCGGACATGCCCCGCGACCCGACAATCGTCACGTCGCTGTCGGGCATCATGGCGATGGCTTGCGCTCCATTACTATAGCCGCTGTCCGGAAGGCTGATTCGCCAGACTTCGGTGCCGGCGGAGTTGCAGCCAACGACACAAAACTGCTGAACGTCGTCCGGACTAGCCCAACCCGCAAGCACGAAACCACCCGATGGAAGCTCGATAACATCATTCGCCGTACTGCCGTGACTGCACGCATAAGTCTGTTGCCACTGCTGGGCGCCTCCGGACGTGAACTTGGTCAGCATCATGTTGAAGTAGGTACCGCCGCCATAACTGAGGAGAGCGTAGCCGCCGTCGGATGTCTGTATCGCGCCAGTCGCCTGCGCCGGCTCACTGCCGGGTTGGCCGACAAAACGCGTCCACTGGAACTGCCCGGTGGAGTTGGTCTTTATGAGAAAAGCCCGACATACGTGAATCTCGTTGGTGCTGCCCGAAAGAAGCAAATCGCCGTCCTGCGTCTCCGCCACAGATTCCCCGACCGATCCCCAATCCCACACATTGAATACCTGCCACCAGACAGGTTGGTCTTGTTCACCAATTCGTGCCAACAACACTCGGTGATAAAGAATGCCGGAACCCCACGCACAACCCGTTATGACGACATCACCGTTGGAACAGAGAGCCGCACCGCGGATCTCGCCCAGAGAATCCAGATGAACCTGCTGCATAACGCTGTCCCCGGCGTCGTCAGTCCACAGAATCAAGACTTCACGCCCACTGTAGCCGACAAGAACGTAGCTGTCACCCTGCGCAGCGATAACCGCCACGGCTCTCGGCAGCGCGAATCGCCGCGTCCACAAGGAGTCACCCATCCCGGTCGTCCGTATGAGCTGACATGCGGCGTTGTTTTCCGTCCGCGTCAAGATGACCAGACCGCCGTCCGTGGTGACTGCTACGGATCGGCCGATTCCGGGTCCGTACGTGCGCATCCACACGGTGTCCGGTTCCACGGGCTGAGCAAGAACCCGCGTGGCCAAAACTACAATGAACAGAAGCAAAGAACGTTTGGTATTCCCTGACGAACCGTTCATGAATGGCTCCCGAGATGTGATGCTGCCCTTTTCCCCCGCTATGAAATCCTGATTATCGGGTCAGGCTCGGCCAAGATAATGAATGGCGCGGCCATGCGCGGCGGCGGCGGCCTCCATCACCGCCTCGCTGAGCGTCGGATGAGCGTGAATCGTCTCGAAAATGTCGGACGCCTTCGCCTTGAGTGCGCGCGCAACGCAGAGTTCGGCAATCATCTCAGTAGCTTCGCTGCCCACGATGTGCGCACCGAGAAGACGGTCGTCGCCCGCGTCAAAGATCAGTTTCACGAAGCCGTCGGTGTGTCCCACAGCGTTGGCCTTGCCCGAAGCCGTGAACGGAAACTTTCCGATCCGAACGGCAATTCCTTTTTCCTGACAAGCCTGCTCGGTCAGGCCGACGCTCGCCACCTGAGGCTGACAATAGATGCACGACGGAACATTTTCGTAGTCCAGCGGCTTCGGCTCTTTGCCGGCGATCTTCTCCACGCAGATTATTCCCTCGTGCGAGGCCACATGAGCCAACTGCGGCGGGCCGATCACGTCGCCGATGGCAAAGCAGCCTGCTACGTTCGTGCGGTAGAATTCATCCACTTTGATGAACCCGCGTTCGGTGGCGACACCGGTGGTCTCAAATCCCCAATCTTCCAAATTCGCAGCAAAACCCACGGCTACCAGACAGACATCGGCGGCGAATTCCTTCATGCTGTCTCCCACCTTGGCCCGGACCGTGACGCGCTCACCGCTCGCGCTCACCGATTCCACCGGAGCGGACACATGCACGTCCACACCGAGTTTTTTCAGGTGGCGAGCCAGATGCGTGCCGCTCTCGTGATCTTCCAAAGGCAGAATGCGCGGCAGCATCTCGATCACCGTCACCCGCGTTCCCATGCTCGCGTAGAAGTAGGCAAACTCAACGCCGATGGCTCCCGCGCCGATGATCACCATCTCGCGCGGCTGCGGATCGAGAACCATCGCCTCCTTGTAGGTAATGACCCTGCGGCCGTCAGTCACTACGCCCGGAAGGTTCCGGTTGCGGCTGCCGGTGGCGATAATGACGTGTTGACCGCGCACGCGCGCGATGACGTTCTGACGCGTCTGCTTGTCGAGGACTTCGATCTCTCTTTCGCCCGCCATCCGAAAGCGCCCGTCGAGCCGCTGAATGCCTAACTTCTTGACGAGGTACTCGACGCCCGCCGAGTTCTTCTGAGATACCTCGCGCGAACGTTGAATGACGCGCGGCCAGTCGAAACCCTGCACCGCGGCCTGAATGCCCAGCGCGGGGGCGAGGTGCTGCAAGTCCTGATAGAATTCGGCCGTCTTGAGCAGCGCCTTGGAAGGAATGCATCCCCAATTGACGCACACTCCGCCCAGCGGCTGCTCGTCAATTACACACGTCTTCAAGCCAAGCTGCGCGGCGCGGATGGCGGCCACATAACCGCCCGGCCCTCCGCCCAGCACCAGAATATCAAAGTCCGAAACCGAAGTCGTCATCGCGTTCCCGATTTCCCACCGTTTCCGATTGCGTGCCTCATGGCGCGCTGCTCGCCTGCGCCTCGGCCTCGAGCCAGCGCTCGGCATCTATGGCCGCCTTGCAGCCCGCGCCTGCCGCCGTCACCGCCTGCCGGTAATGATGGTCGTGCACATCACCGGCCACGAACACTCCCGGTATGTCTGTGCGAGATGAATCCGGATGGTGGTGCACATAACCGGCTTCGTCCGCCGGCAAAACTCCGCGCACGATGTGTGTGTTGGGCTTGTGCCCGATCGCCACGAAGAATCCTTCGCAAGGCACAACGGAGGTCTCACCGGTCTTCACGTTCCGCACTTTGACGCCGGTGACGCGGCTGCCGGTTCCGTCGTCGAGAATCTCCTGCACCACCGAGTTCCAGACGACCTCGATCTTGGGATTCGAGAGCACGCGTTCCTGCATGATCTTCGACGCGCGAAACTGATCGCGCCGATGAATGAGGATGACCTTGGAGGCATGATGCGTGAGGTAGGACGCTTCTTCCATCGCCGTATCGCCGCCGCCCACCACCGCCACCACTTTGCCGCGGAAGAAAAAACCATCGCAGGTGGCACAGGCCGACACGCCCTTGCCCTGCAGTCGCTTCTCCGACTCGAGCCCGAGCCATTGCGCGGACGCGCCCGAGGCAAGGATGACGGCCCGAGTTAGCAGATGATCACCCGAGGCAAGATGGACGCGAAACGGACGCGCGTTCACGTCAAGACTTTCCGCTTCGTCGGAGATGAACTCCGTGCCGAATCTCTCCGCTTGCCGGTGGAACAGCTCCATGAGTTCCGGACCTTGAATGCCATCCGGAAAACCGGGATAGTTCTCCACGTCCGTGGTGATCATGAGTTGGCCGCCGGGCTGCATGCCCTCGATCACCACCGGTTTGAGGTTGGCGCGTCCCGCATAAATAGCGGCGGTCAGTCCCGCCGGACCCGATCCGATAATTACCAGAGAATGAATGTGCTTCTCGCTCACCTATCGTCTCTCGACGTGCGGTGCTTTGCTCTTCAGATGCGACAGCAGAATTTTCAATGCCGTGCCGTATCCCGCGATGCCCTCTCCCTTCACGACTGCCACGCAGACCGGGGCAATCAGAGACTCAGCGCGAAACGCTTCGCGGCGGCTGATGTCCGTCAAGTGCACTTCCACGGCGGGCAGACCCACCGCCGCCAGCGCATCGCGGATGGCCACCGAGGTGTGCGTGTAGCCGCCGGGATTGATGATAATTCCGTCAGCCCAGTGCCTCAAGCGCTGAACAGTCGCGATCAGCTCGCCCTCGACGTTGCTCTGGAACATGAGCAAGTCTGCGCCCTCATCCTCGGCCACGCGGTGAACGTGTTCCTCGAGCCGCTCGTAATCGGCGCGGCCGTAAATCCCGGGTTCGCGCGTGCCGAGCAGATTCAGGTTCGGCCCGTTGATCACTGCGATGCGCATCCGGCGCGGCGACGCGGCCGCGGCGTGTCCCTCGCGCACGGTTGCACTCAACCATGCCGCGCACTCTTCGATGAGCGGCGGCGGAACATCGCTGCGAATCACCACCCGGCCCGGAGCTTCGAGCAGCACCCAATGCGTGCTGCCCGCGAGAGTTTTCTTATCGTGCCCCGCCGCCGCCAACAGAGCCTCAGCCGAAAATTCGGCGGCGGGAAACGAAACGGAGGTCAGAGGCGCTTCAGCTTCCCGCGCATCTGCTTCGCTCATCAAACCCAGGGCGGCGGAAATCCGTATCGCAGCGCGCAGGCCAAGGAAAACCGCCTCGCCGTGCGTGAACACTTGGTAGTCAGTCGCAGCTTCCAGCGCGTGGCCGAACGTGTGGCCGAGATTCAGCAGTCGCCGCGGACCGGTCTCGCGTTCATCCCGCTCCACGACCTCGATCTTCACGCGCGCCGCTGCAACCATCGCGTCCCACACCTGCGGCGGTTGCCAGTGGTAAAGATCCACACCCAATCGGAGAACCATTTTCCAGAGTTCGCCGCCGGCGAGGAGCGCAGCTTTCACAACTTCCGCCGAACCGGAAAGCCACTCACGCGCGTCCAGAGTGCCGAGCACATTCAGCGGCGCCAGCACGGCCAGAGGCTCGTGAAACGCGCCGATAAGATTCTTGGCCAGCGGATGATCCACGCCGGTTTTTCCGCCGATGGACGCGTCCACCATTCCCAACAGCGTGGTGGGCACCGCAATCCACGGCACGCCCCGCCGGTAGATGGACGCGGCGAAACCCGCCATGTCGCTGACCACTCCGCCCCCCAAGGCAAGCACCAGATCATCGCGCGCGAACTTGTGCACCACCAGTTCATCCAAGAGCGAAACGACGCGCGGCAGACGCTTTTCTTCCTCTCCCACCGGCAAAATGAAACTCGAAGCGTCCAGCCCAAGTTCGCTCAGCGCGTCCACCATCGGCCGCTCATAGAAGAGCGCCACCCGCTCATCACTCACCAGCATGACCCGTGTGGATGCCGGCACGAGTTCGTGCACATGCCGGGCGGCCCACTCCACTCCCTCTTCGGCGAAGATGATGGGAATGGTGCGCTCGCCAAGCCGCAGCGTCAGCTCACAATTGCTCATGACGACGCGAGCCGGAGGAGCAGCAGCGCCACAATCTCTTCGGGAGTCCGCGCGTCCACGTCTATCACCACGTCCGCCGTCAGATAACGCGGTTCGCGAAGGCTCAAGAGTTCGTGCAGACGTTTCTTGCGCTGCGCCGGCGTGTGCGCGTCGCGGAGCAGGGGACGATCCGCGGCGCGAGCCAGCCGTTTGGCCAGCACGTCCACGTCCGCTCGCAGATAAATCAGCTGGCCGGATTCCTGCACCAGTTCGAAGTTCTGGTCGTCCATGAGCGCGCCCGCCCCCAGCGCAATCACGGCGTCTCTCAGATCGGCGGCCACGCTCAGGGCCACCGCTTCGCAGTCACGGAATTCGCTCTCGCCGCCGGCGGCGAAGATTTCCGCGATGGTCTTGCCGGTCGCTCGCTCGATTTCGCGATCCGCATCCACAAAAGGTACGCCGAACCTGGCGGCCAGTTTCTCGCCCACTACGGTCTTGCCCGCGCCGGTCATGCCGGTGATGAAGATCAGTCCCATGCCGAACCGGGTGTCTCCTTCAAATGGTTCATGATTTCGAGCAGGGAATCGCCGCCGAATTTTTCAAGAAACGGATTCATCAGCGCCAGCAGGCACATGGCCTCGCCCACCACCGCCGCCGCCGGAACCGCGCACACGTCGCTGCGTTCGCGGAGCGCCATCGCCGGTTGTCCGCTGGACAAATCCACGGTCTCCAGCGGCTGGCCCAAAGTCGCGAGCGGCTTCATGGCGGCGCGAATGATGAGCGGTTCACCGTTGCTCATGCCGCCTTCGATTCCGCCCGCGCGATTGGTCTTGCGCATGACGCCGCCCCGCGCCGGATACATGCGGTCGTGCACCTCGCTGCCCATGCGGTTTGCATCATCGCCGGCGCTGCCAATGGTCACGGATTTGACCGCGGGAATGGACATGATCGCCGCCGCCAACACGGCATCCAGACGCCGATCATAGTTCACGTGACTGCCCACACCCACGGACAGACCCCATGTGACGATTTCGAACGCGCCGCCTACGGTGTCGCCTTGCGCCTGCGCTTTGTCAATCGCGGCCATCATCTGCCCAGCAACCTCGCCGTCCAGACAGCGTACCGGATTCTGGTCGGCACGATGATTGATTTCGTCGGGAGAAATACCGTGCACGTCCATCGTAGAAACGGCGCCGCCGATGCTGACCACATGACTGCCGACGGACATGCCGACCTCGCGGAAGAACTTGCGGCAAATGGCTGCCAGTGCCACCCGCATGGCCGTTTCGCGCGCCGAAGACCTTTCGATGACGTTGCGGATGTCCGCGTGGTGATACTTGACGGCGCCGGCGAAGTCCGCGTGGCCGGGACGCGGCGTGGTCAGCGGTGCGGCGCGCTCATCGGGCGGCGGAGGGTCTGCGCGCAGTTGCGAAGTCCAGTTCGGCCAGTCCTTGTTTTCGATCTGCAGCGCGATGGGCGAGCCAAGCGTCAGGCCGTAGCGGACTCCCGAGAGAATCCGGGCGTGATCGCTCTCGATCTGCATGCGCTGGCCGCGGCCGTAGCCAAGCTGCCTGCGGCGCAGGTCCACTGCGATTTCTTCTTCGCTGATCGCCAGCCCGGCCGGCATGCCCTCGAGAATGCCCACCAAGCATGGACCGTGACTTTCGCCCGCCGTCAGAAAGCGAATCATTCGGTCGCAAACTCCGGCAAGAGTTCCGCCAGCGCGCGTTCGAGCGGAAATGTGCGTTCCGTCCAAATCTCGAAACTTGCGGCCGCTTGCGCAATGAGCATGATCAGTCCGTTTTCCGTTTGCGCTCCGCTGCGCGCCGCAGCTTGCAAGAAGCGCGTCACGCGGGGAGCGTACACCAAGTCCATGACCAGAGCACCACGCCGGAAATGGAGCGGTTCGGGCAGCGGAACCTCCACGGGCGTAGCCTGAACCACTATGTCAAACGAGTCGAGCCGCTCCGCAGCCGCCGAAAACGACAGATATTGCACTTGCGATAAGTGGCTTGTCACGAGACCGAGTCTCGCGGCTGCGGCCTGTGGATCGCGACTCGCCATTGAAACATGCAGCGGTGCAAAGACCTGATTAAGAGCGAGCAGAACGGCGCGCGCCGCACCGCCGCTGCCGACAATCAGTGCGCGGCGAATTTCGGGAAGCGCATTCGAATGCCGTTTCAGAGCATATTCGCACCCACAGACGTCGGTGTTATCGCCCCATACCGCGTCATCTCTGCGCAGCAGCACGTTCACCGCGCCCACGGCTTTTGCGCGTTCCGTCAAACTGTGGCACCAATCGAGAGCCGCACACTTGTGCGGAGTCGTGACGTTCAAACCGTGCCAGCCGGAATGTTCCGCCACTTCCCGCGCGCGATTTGGCGGAAGATCATAGAGCCGGTACTCACCTTCGAGGCCGCACGCGCGAAGTCCCCACTCGAAGATCCGCGGTGAAAGACTGTAGGAGATATGTTCTCCAACAAGCCCGCAGCGAAAGAACACCTCAGGGCTCCACTCTCACTGTTCCCGGCGCGACGCGCTCAAGCTCGGACCAGAACTCCGGATAGGACACCGCGACGCATTCCGCATTCTGAATCACCGTGCGTCCTTCGGCTGCCAGACCGGCAATCGCAAAGGCCATGGCCAAACGGTGATCACCCGCCGTTTCGATTTCGGCACCGCGCAAGGGACCTTGACCTGTCACCGCGATTCGGTCGCCGTCTTGCTCCACGCTCGCACCCATGCGGCGCAAGTTCCGAGCCGTGAGATCCAGGCGATTCGATTCCTTGACTCGCAATTCCCCGACATCGCGAAACTCGGACGTTCCGCTCGCTTGCGTCGCAAGCACAGCCAGCGCGGGAATCTCATCCAGACATTGCGCCGCCCGCGGGTTACGGATGGTGAACGCGCGAAGTGTGCCGTGACGAACGGACAAGTCGGCGCAGGACTCGTTGTCGCGCTCCGACTGGTTTTCCATCACAAGCTGCGCCCCCGCATGCTGCAGCACTTCGATGTAAGCCACGCGAGTGGGATTGGCAAGCACGCCGTCAACTTTCACGGCGGAATCCGGCACTAACAGCGCGGCGGCAATCCAAAATGCTGCCGACGAAGGATCTCCGGGGATGCGGGCGGAGAGCGAGGCGGCATGCACGCGAACGCTGCCGGGATCGAGCACAATCCAACCGTCCGTGCCGCGCGCAATTCTTAGTATCCTCTCGGTGTGATCGCGCGTGAGAAAAGATTCGCGAAAGCGGGTCGCTCCCTCAGCCTGCAAAGCGGCCAGCAGGACGGCGGATTTCACCTGCGCGCTGGGCAGCGGCGAGTGATATTCGATTCCCCGCAATCGCGCTCCCGTGATTTGCGCGGGCAGGCGGCCGCCGGTCAGCTCGATTCGCGCGCCCATGCGCCGCAGCGGTTCGGCCACTCTCTCCATCGGGCGGCGCGAGAGCGAATCATCTCCGGTTAATGTCCACTGTCCCTCGCAGCCGGCGAGGATTCCCATGAGCAGGCGGGCCGTCGTGCCGGAGTTACCGCAATCCAAAGAGCACGGCGCACATTCCGCGGCTCCCGAAATCGTGACCTCATCATCCCTCTGGGCCACCGTCTTGCCGAGTCTCTCAAGACACTCGAGAGTGCAGGCGCAATCCGCTCCGGTGTTGAAGTGCGCCAGACGAACATCGCCGTCCACAAAAAGCGAAAGCAGCGCGCGCCGGTGCGAGATGGACTTGTCTCCCGGAACGGTCGTTGTCCCCCGCAGCGGAGATCGCGCCTTCGTGATGACGGCACGACTCACGGCCGTCGCGGCAGCCGCCGGCCCAGCACCGGCGCCATCTGCCCCAGCTCGCGCATCATTTCCACGAGTTGCGGCGGATAAAGCGACTGAAAACCATCGGAAAGGGCGCGCGCCGGTTCGGTGTGGACTTCCACCATCACTCCGTCCGCTCCCGCGGCAATCGAGGCTCGCGCCAAGGGCAGCACCAGATCACGGCGGCCGCTGGCATGCGACGGATCAGTGATGATCGGCAAGTGCGAAAGAGCCTTGATGACGGGAACAATGCTCAAGTCGAGAGTGTTGCGGGTGAAATCCGAAAACGTGCGCACACCGCGCTCGCAGAGAATCACGCGCGAATTGCCCTCGGCCAGAATGTACTCGGCGGCACCGAGGAACTCTTCGAGGGTCGCCGCCACTCCGCGCTTGAGCAGCACCGGCTTGCCGGTTCGCGCGGCCCGCTTGAGCAGGATGTAGTTCTGCATATTGCGGGCGCCGATCTGCACCACGTCCACGTACTTCGCGGCCAGCGCGACGCTCTCCTCGTCCACCACTTCGCTGACTACCGGCATGCCGGTTCGATCTCGCACCTCGGCCAAGAGCTTCATGCCTTCTTCGCCCAGACCTTGAAACGAATAGGGCGAGGTTCGCGGCTTATAGGCGCCGCCGCGCAGCAAATGCACTCCGGCGGCTTTGGCTTGCTCGGCGGAATCGAAGAGCTGCTCGCGGGACTCCACCGCGCATGGACCGGCCACAATCACCAAATCGCGACCGCCGATGGTCACATCGCCAACCGTGAACACGGTGTCCTCGGATCTCGCGTCGCGCGTGGCGAGGCGAAACGGGCGCGTGATGCGGAAGGTTTCCACCACTCCGGGCAGCGCGTCCACCAAGGCGGGATCCAGCGGATCCCGGTTGCCGGTGACGGCGATGGCCGTGCGCGTGGCGCCGGCGAGCACATGAGCGGCGTAGCCGGCCGACTCAATCCGGCGTACCACGGTCTCGATTTGTTCGTCGGTCGCATCGCGCGACATGATAACCATCATGGGTTCGACTCTCCGCGGAGCAGGCAACCTGTACGGGCCGCCGCGCGCGCGAGTCTGCGGAATGTTGGTTTCAGAAATAGGGCAAACAAGATAATACGCAAAGCAAGCGTAATTGTCCACTCTGCCCCCGATTCGCCCGGACCCTGTCCCTCCACTGGCGGCCCTCGGAGGTTCTGACTGAACTCTTTGACTTCACAATAGGTTCCGCCTAGAAACCCGGACTTCAGAGCCGGGCAAGCGTGACTCGAAAAACAGACTGATTGTTTATAAAACAAATACTTACAAGAAACGGAACTTTTTATGGATAACCGAGTCCATTAACCAATGACACGTGTGCGCCCGTATTCGCCGGCGGGCCGCAGGCGCCGCCTTGCACTTTCGGCTGCCGTGCTCCACCCAGACCGCGAGTATTTGGTGACCCTTTCTCTGGCTTACTGCACGGACGGCAACCGCCG
>JAPKYT010000015.1 GCA_026394155.1 bacterium
GCCGACCGAGCACCTTCCGCACCGCGGGACTGGTGAAACCGCAGGATGTGACGCTGGCGCCGTTCTTCCGCGTTCATTTCCAACGCTATGCGGTGTACTGGCAGCTCAGCGACCTTGCGCACTGGGAGACGCGGCAACGCCAGATCGCGGCGGAGGAACGGCTCGAACGCGAACTCGACGCGCGCACGGTGGACCGCGTGCGCATCGGTGAGCAGCAACCCGAGATCGACCACAATCTGCGTTTCGAGCAATCCCAGAGCGGCGGCGGACCGCAGGGCCGGCGATGGCGCGATGCGCAGAACGGCGGCTGGTTCAGCTACGAGATGAAGCTGCCGCCGGCGGGGACGAAGGCCGCGGTCCGCGCCCTGTACTGGGGCAAAGACGGCGGTCGCGAGTTCGCCATTCAGATCGATGGCAAGCTCATCGCCACCCAAAAGCTGGAGGGCGGCAAGGAAGATTATTATGGCGTCGAGTATCCGCTAGCCGGAACGTTGGAGGCAGGCAGAGACAAAGCGACGGTGCGTTTCCAGGCCCGGCCGGGCATGGCCGTCGGCGGCGTCTACGACCTGCGCATCGTCACCGTCGAATAGGACGTTCTTCAATCAACCAACCAATCAATCAATCAACCCACTCCATCATGACCATGAATCATTCACTTATCAGTAACCGCACGCTGCTACTCGCCGCATTCTGCCTCAGTCTTCTTGCTCCCGCCTCGCGCGCGGCGGAGCGGTTCAACCTGGACAACGGGGACGTCTCGGCGGACTTCGACGCCGCCGGCCTCGTGCAGTTGACGCTGCCGAAGGGGAAGCAAGGCCTCGCGCTGGCCAACGACTCCGCCGCGCTCACGGTCAACGGAGAAAAGCTTGTCGTGCCCGGGCTAAAGCTCGTGGACGTTAAACCCCAAAAGGAGAGCGTCACCTACACTTACCAGGCAGGCGACAAGCGACTTCAGGTCGTCTACGAACTGAAACCCGGCTGGCAGTTTGTCAGCAAGCAGCTCATCTTGACGCTCCCGCCCGGCAGCACCAGCCGGGTGGACACGGTGGAGGTGTTCCGCGCGGAGTTGGAGACGCCCGTGGCCCGTGAGCACAAAGCCAGCAACGGCAGCGGCGCCGTGTTTCTCCGCTTGGGCGAGAGCAATCCGCCTCCGAAGTTTGGCGCGTTTCTCGCGCTGCAGAATCCGTTCCTTAAATGGGAGCGCAAAGATCGGCAGGTTGCGATGGCCTACGCGCCCGACCTGGAATGGCGCGCGGCCTACGGACCGTTCGCGTCCGACCGCGTGTGTATCGGGCTCTACACGCTGAGTGGCGTGGACCTCCCCGCCCACAACATCGGCGAGTGGAAATACGTGCGCGAGCCGCAGCGGGTTTTCGAGGGCCAGCCGATGTTGGACTGGGCGGAGTTCGACGCCGTGACCCGCTGCGTAGACGCCTTTGCCCTGCACCGGCCGTCGAAAAGCCTTCGCGTTCACGTGCCCTGGTGCGAAAACGATTACCAGGTGGACGTGGGCACGCCCGAAGGCCGCGTGGAATGGAAGCGCATCCTCGATCAGGTTGCCGCCGTCGGCTGCGAGCATACGCTCTTCACGCCGGCCAACAGCGCCGTCGCCCCGCTCAAAGACAACGCCGACGCCTGGGGCTGGGAGAACTGCCTCTGGCTCGGCTTGGGCCAGAAGATTCGCAAAGGCGAGTGGGACATCGCCAAAGACCCCATCCCGCCATCCATCCA
>JAPKYT010000103.1 GCA_026394155.1 bacterium
AAAGCGGCTCGAGTTTCTCCTGCAGGAAATGCACCGCGAAACCAACACCATCGGCTCGAAGACGGCCAGTCTGGAAATCTCGCACTTGGGCGTGAAGATGCGGGAAGAAATCGAGCGTTTGCGCGAGCAGGTGCAGAACATTGAGTAACGGGCGGTTGATCGTTTTTGCCGCGCCCGCCGGAGGCGGCAAGAGCACGGTCATCCGCCGATTGCGTGAAGCGCATCCCGAGTGGGGTTTTTCGGTGAGCGCCACCACCCGCGCCCCCCGCGCGGGCGAGGCGGATGGGCGCGAGTACTGTTTTCTGGCGCGCGAGGAGTTCGCCCGTCGCGTGGCCGCCGGAGAGTTCCTCGAACATGAGGAGGTCCACGGCGATCTTTACGGCACGCTCAAAGCTCCCACCTTCGAGCGGCTGGCACGCGGCGAAACTCTGATCTTTGACCTTGACGTGAAGGGAGCGCTGAACGTCAAGGCCGCCTATCCCGAAGCGCTCAGCATTTTCTTGCTGCCGCCTTCGCGCGACGTGCTGCGGCAGCGTCTCGAAGGCCGCAAGACCGAGTCCCGCGAGTCCGTCGAGCGGCGGCTCGTGCGCGCCGATATGGAACTCGCTCTGGCGCCGCGCTTTGACGTGCAAATCGTCAACGATGACCTCGAGACCACCGTGGCCGGGGTGGAAAAAGCCATCGCCGCGCGGTTCACACGGGCCTGACCGCACCATCTGCAACCAACCCAAGAGAGATAGACTGAAAACATGCAAACCAAGGATTTCTTCCCCGAGGACTTCCTCGATTCGGGCACCGCAAACATCTATGAAACCGTGCTCGTCATTGCCAAGCGCGCGCGTCAGATCGGCGAACTGCAAAAGCGGCAAATAGACCGTCATCTCGGCCAGACCGAGATGATGGAACAAGCGGCGGCTCGCGCCCGAACTGAAGAGTCGGATGACTACGTCGAGCCCGAACCCATTGACCGCCCGGTGCCGCGCTTCGAAAAGCCGGTCTTGGCGGCCATGCAGGAGATGAAAGAAGGCAAGATTGACTTCGAATTCGAAGAATAATTGCTCTCCGTTACCCGGCGCAAAAGCCGAGCGGGAACTGGAGGGCCGAAAAATTCTGGTGGGGGTGTGCGGGGGCATCGCGGCCTATAAGGCAATCGAGCTGGTGCGTCTGCTCATCAAGGCGGGCGCGCGCGTGCAGGTGGTGATGACCGAAGCGGGTACCAAGTTCATCACGCCCCTCACCTTCGAGACCATCACCGCCCGCCACGTGTTCGTGGAGATGTTCCCTCCGCATGGAGAGATCTCTCCGTGGCACACGGAAATGGCCGGCTGGCCGGACCTGGCGGTCATTGCTCCGGCTACGGCCAATCACATGGCGCGGCTGGCGGCGGGCCTCGCGGACGATTTGCTCTCGACCATCATGCTCACCCTCGAGCATCCGCGGCTTCTGTGCCCTTCCATGAATCATCGCATGTGGGCCAATCCCGCCACGCAGGACAATCTCGCCACGCTCAAACAGCGCGGCTATCGCTTCGTGATGCCCGATGAAGGGCAGATGGCGCGGCCCGGCGAAGACGAGGGGATCGGCCGCTTGGCGGAGCCATCCGCCATCTATCGCGAGATTCGGCACATTCTCTCCGCTCCACAGGATTTGCGCGGCGTGCGCGTGCTGGTCACCGCCGGTCGCACCGAGGAGTCGTGGGACCCGGTGCGAGTGCTCACCAATCGTGCCTCGGGTCGCATGGGCTTCGCTCTGGCCGAAGAGGCCCGCGAGCGCGGAGCCGACGTGATTCTCATTCACGGCCCCACGGACGTGATTCCGCCTCCCGGTGTGCGCATGCGCGCGGTGACCACCGCCGCCGAAATGGCCGGCGTGGTCAAACAGGAATTCCCGGCGGCCCGCATCGTGCTCATGGCGGCCGCCGTGGCCGATTACACTTTTCCCCGCACCGTCGAGCACAAGATCAAGAAGGGCGATCCACATCCCGAAGTGCATCTCGTGCCGACTGAAGACATCCTGCGCAGTCTGGCCGACAAAAAGGGCGACCGCGTGGTGGTGGGGTTTGCGCTGGAAACCGAAAACCTGCTCGAGAATTCCCTGCGCAAGCTGCGCGAGAAGCACCTCGACATCGTGGTCGCCAACAATCCGCTGGCGCCGGGCGCCGGTTTCGCGGGCGACACCAATCAGGTGCTCATCATTCATCGCAGCGGTCGCGTTACCGAGCTGCCGCTCCAATCCAAACGCGAAGTCGCCCGCGAGATTCTCAACGCGGTTATCGAGATCTATCGCCACCCCGAACCGGAACCCGAACCCGAGCCGGGAGTGAGCGAAGACGTGGACGGCTCCGAGGCGCTGCTACAAGACGATTCCGAGCTCGATGCGGTCATTCATGAAGAAGCCCGCTCCGCGTCCGAGGACGAGGCAAGACGGAAATCGCGCCGACGCGGCAAGCGGGGCGGCAGGGGAAAAGGGGCTCCGGACGAGCAGGCCGTCGCGCCCGCCGCCGAGCCGGTTCCTGCTCCGCCTCCGGTCGTGGAAGCCGAGCCGGAGAGTGAAGAGATGCCCGAATTGCCGTTCCCTGCGACGGGGGCACTGGGGCACAAAAGGAGCCGGGGGCGTCGCGGCGGACGCCGCGCCGCTCGCGCCCGCGCGCGCAAGGCGGCCTTGCAGTCGGGGGAGAATCCGGCTGGCGAGAGCCTCGCTGATCCGCCGCCTTCCGCACCCGCACCTGCAAAATCCGTCGCTCCTGCGAAGAAGCGCCGCCCCCCGGAGGGCAAACCCGCTTCCGCCAAGGAAAAAAAGCCGTCGTCGCGTCCCGGCAAGAAATAGCGCGCAGCATCGCGGAGCAAGTCGTGAGTGGTGAGGCCGGAAGGTTGGCGCGTAGTTATTTCAAGAACCTCGAACTCTTCGAGGACAGCTTGGTTCTGCCGCCGGCCGCTCCGGCTGCCGAAACAGAGCTTCCCGTTCTTCCGGGAGCGCTGAAGTCGCTGCCGGCGAGTCTGGATGAGTTCGAGCGTCAGATTTCGGACTGCACGCGCTGCCCGCTGGGGCCCACTCGCACCAAGTTCGTCTTTGGAGTCGGCAATCCGGCGGCGCGCATCGTGTTTATCGGTGAAGCGCCCGGACACGATGAAGACATCAAGGGCATTCCCTTCGTCGGGCGCGCCGGTCAATTGCTCGATCAAATGCTGGCGGCGGTGGGTCTTGACCGGCGGGTGGTTTACATCTGCAACGTGCTCAAGTGCCGTCCGCCTGCAAACCGCGATCCCGAGCCGGTGGAGGTGGCCACCTGCAAGCCGTATCTGCTTACGCAACTTTCGATCATCCGCCCCCCCATCATCGTCTGTCTGGGACGGCACGCGGCGTCGGTGTTATTGGGAACGGATGCGCCCATGAAGGAGTTGCGCGGCCGCGTGCTGCCGTGGCACGACACGCAAGTTCTCGTCACCTATCATCCGGCTTACTTTCTGCGCAACGCCAGCCACCAGTATCTGGGCGATCAGGATTTCCGCTTGCTCAGGAAGCTCTACGACGAGATCACCGGCGGCGCGGCGCCGTATTGAGATAGTATCCGCATTCGCGCAACGACTGTAGTGCAAGAGATGCATTAATGGCTGTACCGGCCGCACAATCCCGCTCCTCGTCCGATTCAGCGCTCGGGCCGCGCACGCCGCCGCATTCGGCGGACATGGAGAAGGCCCTGTTAGGAGCTTTGCTGTTGGACGGCAGCGCGTTCGCGCGCGTCAGCGACCTGCTCGACGAGGGCTCGTCCTATCGTCCGGTGCACTCCTTGATCTACGGCGCGATGAGCAATCTCGACCGTCACCACGAGCCGATTGATCTGGTGACGATGGCCGAGGAGCTCAAGCGCGCGAACCGATTGGAGGAGGTCGGCGGCCCGGTCTACCTTACGGAACTGGCGGAGTCCATGCCCTCGGCGGCGAATGTCGAGCACTATGCGCGCATCGTGCACGAGAAGTCGCTGCTGCGCCGCATGATTTCCTTGGGGACGGAGACCGCCACCTCCGCCTACGAGTCCGCCGCGCGCGCCGATGAAGTGTTCGAGGATTTGCAGCGGCGGCTGGTGCAACTGATCGGGGAACGTCGCGGCCGGCACGCGCAAAAGGCGGATGCGGTGCTGCACCAGACGATGGAATACATCACCCATCTCAAGGCCGGCGGCCAGTATCTCACCGGTGTGGGCTCCGGTTTCGACCGCCTCGATGATTTGACCACCGGATTCAATCCCGGTGAACTGGTGATTATTGCGGCGCGGCCTTCGATGGGCAAGACCTCGCTGGCCATGAACGTCGCCCGGGCCGCGGCCGAGCGGCACAATTGCTCCGTGCTCATCTTCTCGCTCGAAATGGAAGTGCGCCAGCTTATGCTGCGCCTGCTGTCTTCCGAATCGCACATCGGTCTGCAGAAGTTGCGCACCACGGCGCGCCTCAGCGATGAAGAGTACGTGCGTCTGGCACAGGCCGCGGGACGACTGGCCGAGCTGCCGGTCTTCTTTGACGACACCGCCGGAGTCGGCATCGAAACCATTCGCGCGCGCTCGCGGCAAATGTGGATCGAGCACAAGATCGGCATGATCGTGGTTGACTACCTGCAGCTTATCATGCCGCCGCAAATGGCCGATAACCAGCAGCAGTGGGTGGCCTTCTTGTCAGCCTCACTCAAATCTTTGGCGAAGGAACTCGGCATTCCCATTCTCTGCCTGTCGCAGCTTTCACGCGCGCCGGAAACCCGTGGCGGTGACCGCAGACCCATGCTCTCCGACTTGCGCGACTCCGGTGCCATCGAACAGGACGCCGACATCGTCATGTTCGTCTATCGCCCCGAGATCTATAAAGAGTTCATCAAGGCGAAGCAGTACGAGATCGCCGGGCGGAAGTACGACATTGAAGGTCTTGCTGAAATCATTGTTGCCAAGAACCGCAACGGCCCCACCGGCAGCGTGGCGCTGGCCTTCGTCGGCAAGTATACCATGTTCGCCGACGTCACCGGTGAGGCTCCGCCCACCGAAGAAAAAGAGTCCTACGAAGGTGAAGAGGAGGTCGAGTCCGGCGCCGGATTCTGATCTGCCCGATGGAAACCGTGACGCAGCCGCAACTCCTTCCCCGCCTGCCCGCGCTGACTCATCCGCTCTATGTGGAGATGGGCGAGGAGCACGTGCGCGATTTCGAGGCCATCCGGCTCTCGGTGGCCCAGCAGTCGCCCGACGCGGACTTGGATCTGCTGGAACGCGCCTTCCGCTATTCCTATGAGGCTCACCGCGGTCAACAGCGCATCTCGGGCGAACCCTTCATCGTGCACTCCATCGCGGTGGCCACCATTCTCGCCGACCTCAATCTGGGCGACGTGGCCGTGGCCGCCGGCTTTCTGCACGATGTTGTGGAAGATACCGACATCACGGTGGACATGCTGCGCCGGGAATTCGGCGAATCGGTGGCCAACCTCGTGGACGGCGTCACCAAAATCCCCGAACTCAAGTATGAATCTCTGGAGAAGAAGCAGGCCGAGAATTTCCACAAGATGCTGCTCTCCATGTCGCAGGACTTGCGGGTGATTCTCATCAAGTTCGCTGACCGCCTGCACAACATGCGCACCATCGGCTATCTGCCGCGCAAGACTCAAGAGCGCGTGGCCCACGAAACGCTCGACGTCTACGCGCCGCTGGCCCATCGTCTCGGTGTGCATCAGATCAAATGGGAACTCGAGGATTTGGCCTTCAAGGTGCTCGAACCGCGCACCTACCGCGAGCTGGCCGAAAAGGTGCAGCTCAAACGCGCCGAGCGCGAGCGTCTGGCGGCGGAGGTCACGGCGGGCATCGAAGAAGAACTGCGGCGCGCGGGTGTGCAAGCCCGCGTCTCGGGCCGCGCCAAACACCTCTATTCGATCTTCAACAAGATCAAGAACCGCGGCTACAACTTCGATGAGATCCTCGATCTCATCGCCGTGCGCGTGGTCGTCCCCCGCATGGAGGACTGCTATCACGCGCTGGGCGTGATTCACGCCATGTACACGCCCATCGAGGGCAAATTCACCGACTTCGTGGCCACGCCCAAGTCGAACATGTATCAGTCGCTGCACACCAAAGTCTTCGGTCCCGAGGGCCGCAAAATCGAAGTGCAGATTCGCACCGAGGCCATGCACCGCACCTCGGAAATCGGCATCGCCGCCCACTGGCGCTACAAGGAAGGCGGCGCCTCCCGCGAAGAGCTCGACCGGCAGATGGAGTGGCTGCGCAGCGTGCTGGAGACGCGCGCCGAATCCAGCTCGTCGAGCGAGTTTCTGCAGAGCCTGAAGATCAATCTCTTTCAGGAGGAGATCTTCGTGTTCACGCCGCGGGGACGGCTGATTACGCTGCCCCGTGGCGCCACGCCGGTGGATTTCGCCTTTGCCGTTCACTCCGACATCGGCCTGCACGCCATGGCGGCCAAGGTGAACGGGCAGATTCAACCCCTCAAGAGCGAGCTGCACTCGGGCGACGTGGTGGAGATCATCGTCTCGCCCAGTCAGAAGCCCAATCCCGACTGGCTCCAGTTCGTGCGCACGCAGCGCGCGCAGAGCAAGATCAAAAAATGGCTCAAGGAACAGCATTTTGAAGAATCGGCCCGTCTCGGCCGCGAAATCCTGCTCCGCGAGTGTCAGCGCTACCACCTCAAGAAAACCGACAAGGAACTGGCGGACGTCGCGCTCCTCTTCGGCCACAATGACGCTCACAGCTTCATGGCCGCCATCGGCGCCGGCGACCTTAGCGTGCAGTCGGTGCTGCGCAAGATTCTCCCCGCCGAGAATGAGCAGGGAGTGGGCTGGGGCACCATTCTCTCCAAGGTCGTGCGCCGCGTCAAAGGCTCCGAATCGGCGGTGCGCATTCACGGCATGGAAAACGTGGCCATCACCTTCGGCCGCTGCTGCCAGCCGCTGCCCGGCGACCGCATCACCGGCTTCATCACCACCGGCCGCGGCGTCTCGGTGCACCGCCTCGACTGCCGGAACATCAACGTTCTCATGCAGCGTCCCGAGCGCAACATCGCCGTGGAATGGGACGTGGACCGCGAAGCCACCTTCAATGTCCGCATCCGGGTGATCGCCAAGGAGCGGCAGCGGCTGCTCAGCGACCTCACACAGGTCATGGCCAAGGATGATGTGAACATCCTCTATCTCGAAATGAAGAAGGAAGACGCCTTCGCCATCGGGCACTTGACCGTCGAGGTGAAATCGCTTCCTCATCTCACCCGCGTCTTCAAGCACATGAAGGACATCAAGGACGTGATCCACGTGGAACGTCTGGACGACGACGGGAGCCACGACTGATAGAACCGCGCCAACACGGAACCAGTCAATAAAGTCGCAACGCCGAAAGCGCCGAAGGAGGCCGAATGCGAACGTTCATCAAGAAGGATGTGGTTGAACGGGTGTGTCAGCGCAGTCAGGAGCGCCCGGATGCCGTAGCCAAAATCGTGAATGACACCTTCACGATCCTGCGGGAAATCATGTCGGGCGACGAATCCGAGCTGCGCATCGAAGTCCGCGATTTCGGTGTCTTTGAGGTGAAAAAGACCAAGCCCAAGCCCAAAGCGCGCAATCCCAAGACCAACGAGATCATCTATGTCGCCGCGCGCCGCAAGACCCACTTCAAGCCCGGCAAGCTCCTCAAAGAAGCCCTCAAGAGGCCCCTCGATCAGCTCTGACGCGGAGCGCCACCGGGTTCTGGGTCTGGACTGGGGCGAAAAACGCATCGGCGTGGCCATCTCGGACGACCGCGCCCTGCTGGCGGTAGGCTACGCCGTTTGGCCCGCGGCGGACGTCTTCTCGCAGCTCGAGCGCACCGTTCCCGCCGAGGAAATCGCCCGCATCGTGGTCGGCTATCCGCTCACCTTGCGCGGCGAAACAGGCCCCGCCGCCGGCCGGGTGGACCTCTTTATTCGACAGCTCCTGCGGCGCGGATACGCCGTTCGCCGCTGGGACGAACGCTACACGACGCAGGAAGCCAGTCGCTCTCTCTCGGAACTCGGAATCTCGCAGCGGAAACAGCGGGGCAAGGTGGACATGTCGGCCGCCGTGCTCATGCTCCAAGCCTATTTGGATGCGGCCCGCCCCGGGCCGGAGGACAGTGGTGGAGAATAAGTTGCGCATCGGAATCATCGGCGCGGGCAACATGGCGCAGCTCGTGCACATCCCCATCGTCAGGAAGCACCCCGCCGCCGAAGTGGTGGCCATCGCCGACGTGGAACTGGCCAAGGCGGCGCTGGTCGCAGAAAAGTTCAAGATTCCGGCCTTCTATCGCGATCCCGAGCGGTTGCTGGCGCGCGACGACGTGGACGCCGTTCACGTGCTTACCCCCACCAACTCGCACATGGCCATGACGCTGGCCGCGCTGTCGGCGGGCAAGCACGTACTGGTGGAAAAACCCATCGCCCGCAAAGCGGCCGAGGCGCAACGGATGGTGGAGGCGGCCAAAGCGGCGGGCAAGTTGCTCATGGCGGCCATGGACCTGCGCTTCCGCCCCGATGCGGACACGCTGCGCAAGTTTGTGGCCACGGGTGAACTGGGACGAGTGAGCACCGTGCGGGCGCGCTTCCTGAAGAAAAAAGAGCGCTGGGCGCGCAGTCCGTGGCTGAGCAACGCCCGCATCTCCGGCGGCGGCGTGCTCATGGACATGGGTATTCAGCTGCTCGATGTCGCCTTGTGGATTCTCGGAAATCCGGCGGTGAAACGCGTGTCCGCGCAGTCTTCCCGCGAACGCCTCGGTTTCCGCGTGGAAGACACGATGGTGGCCTTCTACATTCTGCAGGGCGACCGGTCGCTGTACCTCAATGTGACGTGGGCCTTCATGTCCGACGAGAGTGAGGTGCAGATCGTGTTCAGCGGGGCCAAGGGAACGGCCTATCTGAATCCGCTCAAGATCACCAAGGATGTGCAGGGCAGCCTCGTCAACGTCACGCCCGTCGGCCGCCCCATGCGCCCGCAGGACCTCTACCGCAAATCGTTCGAGCTCGAGATTGATCACTTCTACCAGAGCATCCGTGGCGGCACCGAGCCCGAATCGTCGGGAGCTCAGGCCGCCGCCCTGATGGAGGTGGTGGAAGCCACCTACCGGGCGGCCGCCGAAGGCCGCGAGGTCGCGCTCGGAGAATCGTGAGGCTCGTGACTCCGCCAGCCGGATTCCTGCTCTCTGCGCTCTTAGGCATCCTGAGTTTCCCTCCGCTCGGCGCGTGGCCGCTGGCTTATGTGGCGATGGTGCCGTTCTTGGCGTCGGCGTCCGCCGTTTCGCCCGGCCGCGCCCTCGCGTGGGGATATGCCTCCGGATTCCTCTTCTTCGGCGGGCTGCTCTACTGGATCGGTTTCAACTGCGGCGCGCCGCCGGTTCTGTCCTGGGCCTCCGCCGTCGCCATGGTCGCCATTCTGGCCACCATCTGGGCGCTCACCGCTTGGGCCGTGGCTCTCGCGGCCGCGCGACGCTCGCTCATCGCCGCCTCCGCGCTCTTTGTCACTCTGTATCTGTTTCTCGAGGTCTTCTGGGGCACCGGGGAGATGGGATTCCCCTGGGCCATCTGGGCGCTCACGCAGGCGAATTTTCTCCCCGCCGCGCAGATGGCCGAAGTGGGCGATGTGTGGTGGATTTCGCTGTGGGTACTCGCGCTCAACGCGCTCGTGTTTCTCGCGTGGAAATTGCGTCCGCACCGCCGCGTCTGCTTGGTGACACTCGCTCTTGTTCTCATCGTTCCGCCGCTGCTCGGATGGGTGCGCCTGAAAACGTTCCGTCTGGGCGCGCCGCTTGCGGTGGCTGCCGTGCAGGGCAACACGCCTATGGACGAGAAATGGCAGAAGAGCGCCGAGGAGATTCTTCAGAACTACCTTGATCTGTCCGGCTCGCTTCCCGGCACGGAAACCCGTCTGGTGGTCTGGCCGGAGACCGCCGTGCCGGTGCCTTTGCGCTTCCGCCCGTGGGCGCGGCAGAAATTGCAGAGCTTCGCAGATTCGTCCGGCATGGCTCTGCTCTGCGGCGCGACCGACTATCGTGACGGCGGCGCGGCGGGAATGCTGCCCTACAATGCGGCCTTTCTCTTTCTCCCCGGCGTGCGCGAACCCGTCACCTACGCCAAGATGCATCTGGTGCCTTTCGGTGAGCGCATCCCCGGTCAAAAGCTCTTTCCCGCTCTTGGCAAGATTCGGCTCGGTCAGGCCGAATTCCGGCCCGGCGACGTGCCGGTGGTTTTCCGCCCGGGCGGCGCGCTTCCACCCTTTGCCTGCATGATTTGTTTCGAAGTGCTCTTTCCCGATGTCGTCGCCGGTCTGGTGAAGAACGGGGCGACGCTTCTGGTCAACATCACCGAGGACGGTTGGTATAGCAACTCCTCGGGCCCCTATCAGCATCTGGCGCTCACCCGGCTGCGCGCCATCGCCACCCGCCGCAGCATCGTGCGGGCGGTGAACTCGGGTGTCAGCGCCCTCATCCTGCCCACCGGAGCCGTGACCGCGCATTTGGGCTATGGACGCAGCGGAGTGATTCGCGGCGCACTGCCCGTTCAGCACGAAATCACGCTCTCTTCCCGGCTGGCCGGCATCTGGCTCATCTTCTATGCCGGAGCGCTGCTGGTGGTCTTGACGGTTCTTTTTCTTGCCGGGCGGCATCGCGCGCCGCAGTCTCCCTCGTGATGGTGAGGCCTCAACGGCGGGCGCGCACGGCCATCGCTGTCGTCGCGCTCGTCATGGCGGGAATCGCGCCGCGCGCCCGGGCGTTAGACTGGATCACGCTCGCGCCGAATCCGGCCTATTCGCGCGATCTGGCCATGGGAGCCAGCACCGTTGCGCTGTCTTTCGCTCCCCAGTCGCAGAGCATCAATCCCGCCGGTTTCACGCTGTATGCTCCGCAATCGGGGACACGCGCCTCGCTCTTTCTGAACGGCGGGGGACTCTATCAATCGTGGCGCTATCTGGAGGAGGGAGACCAGCGCGCGGGCCACGAAACGCAGGACATTGCGCGCCTGCTGTTGTCGGGAGCGGCGGTGCAGATGAGCATCGTCACCGTGGCTGCGATGTTCACTCAGCCCGTGATGCGAGTGGGGGAAACGTCGCGCTATGAGCGCTTTGAAATGTCCACGCCGCTGAGCGAGCATCAGAACAGCCTGCTGGCCGTGCTGGCGCTGCATCCGCAGGTCACCGTCGGCGGACGGTTCGACCGCTTTTACCGCTGGGAGACGGCCGATGGCGACGCGTATTCCTACGGCGTGATTCTTCGGCCGCGTAACGTGAACATCGGAGTTCAGTACCAGCGTTTCCCCGCGTCGGGAGTTCGTGTCTGGCATCCGCTCGACCGTCGTGCGGATGAAGCCACTACGGCGGGCATCGCTCTCGAGCGTCGCGGCTTCGTCTGGACCGTGCAGGTTATGAATCTCACCCGCTCCGACGGCCCTGCTTTCCTGGAACCGCACACCGGCTTCGAGTGGCGTCCCGTGCGTGACGTTGCCTTGCGCGCCGGCGGCATGCAGTATTCCCGCAGCCGGCGCTGGGCCTGGACCGGCGGTCTCGGCCTCTTGGACGCCAACAGTCTGCGTCCGCGCGCCCGGCGCCTGGCCGTGCCCGATGACGTGTTGCAGCTTGCGGTGGGTGTCCGCTATCTGCGGCGCACTCCCGAGCTGGCAATGGGATCCCTCACCGTGGCTTGGAGATTCTGATGGCCGCCGTGTCATTCTGTTCCCCGTCTTCGGGGAACAGAATCCCTCTCATCATCGGCAAGGGATTTCGTTCGAAGACGAACGGAATGACATGCTTTTTCCCCCCTTGGACGGGGGGACAAAAGGGGGGTTCGGGAAGGATGAAGGATGAAGGATGAAGGATGAAAGACCCCGTCTCCTGTCTCGCCATCGGCTGCATCCTGCTGACGGCGGTTTGGATTTCCGTGGCGGGCGCGGACACGTTGCAGGCGCCTGACACCACCGTCCTCAAGGAAGAGCTGCCCCTCTGGTCGGATTCGACGCTCGCTCTTCCCGATTCGCTCCCGCCTTCCACCGGGCTGGCCGAACGCTGGCTCATCCCGCTGAGCGTCATTCTTGCATCGGGCGCGGTGGCGGTTGTCCTGTTTGCGGTGCGCTCGCGCTGACTCTCTTGATCCGGAACCTACTCATTGCATGACTCATTTTCGCTCGCTCACAATGCTCGCCGTTGGCAGCCTGTGCCTTCTCAGTGGCTGCATGAAGCAAGGTGCGCTTCAGCCGCTCGGTCCCGAGGACTCGTGGCAAAAGGCCCGTAACCTGTTCGAGCGCGGACGTTACTATCGCGTGCAAGAGACCCTGCGCGACATCGTGCTCAATTATCCGGGCTCGGCCATGATTGACTCCGTGCAGTTCCTGCTCGGCCGTTGCAGCTTCGAAATGGGCGACTATCTATCCGCCGCCGACGAGTTCCAACGCGTGGTGGAAAAATACGCTTACAGCAAGCTGGTGGGTGATGCCATCTTCTATGCCGCGCGTTCCCTCTATGAAGAAGCGCCCGCCTACCCGCTCGATCAGGATTACACCAACCGCGCGTTGCAGGGTTTTCAGCGCTTTTTGGAGGATCATCCCGGCCACGCGCTGACCGACAGCGGCTATCATTATCTGGGGCTGTGCCGCGAAAAGCTGGCCCGCAAGGAGTACGCGGCGGCGGTGCTCTATCGTGATCTGGGCGAGTATGCCTCGGCCGTCCTCTATGCCGACGTGATTCTCGACAACTACTATGACACGTCGCTGGCCGGTCCCGCACAGTTTCTCAAGGGCCGGAGTTTCTTCGCGCTGCGCGATTGGCCGCGCGCGCAAAAAGAGCTTCAGACGTATCTGGACAAGTATCCCGACGGCCGCTTTGCCGTGCGAGCGCGGCAAATGCTCAGTCAGGCTGCGGAGCGGTCGGGACCCACGGCTCTTTCCAAACCATGATCCGGCTGGGGCTGTTCGGCGGCACCTTCGATCCGGTGCACTACGGCCATCTGCGTCCGGTGGAAGCGGCGCGCGTAGAGTTGGGCCTCGCGTCCGTTCTTATTCTGCCCAATCCGTTGCCGCCGCACAAACTCGCCGAGCCGCTGACTCCCTACGTTCATCGCAAGGAAATGCTGCGGCTGGCGCTCGCCGAGTTTCCGCATCTGACCCTCGCCGATTACGAAGAGCAGGCGGCGGGCGCAGCCTACACCACCGACACGGTGCGGCGAGTGATCGCTTCTCTCGAACCCGGTGAGCGCGAGTTGTGGCTCATCATCGGCGCCGATTCGCTGGTGGAACTGCCGCGCTGGAAAGACCCCGAGGCTCTTTTCCGCGATGTCTGCGTGGCCGTGTTGCCGCGGCCGGGAGTGGACCTTGACGCTGTTCCGCCCGGCTACCGCGCGCGGGTGCGCCTGCTTCAAACTCCGCTGATATCGGTGTCGGCTACCGACGTGCGTCACCGTCTCCGTCAGGGTGATTCTGTGGCCGGTCTTCTTTCCCCCGCTGTCATCGAGTACATCCGCCGCCACGGCTTGTACACGTAGGGGTTCGGGAGGCTGCGGGTGCGGTGGCGCGGCATCGCATGTTTTGCGTTTGGGCGCACCATCTGCATTGTCACCATGCAGTTCCGTCTCCTGATGTCATATAAGATCCTTATAAAGCTATCTTTAGAAATCTGCATCGGCGGCACAAAGCTTGCCATTCGTATTTTTGATAATCCACAATCTCTGACACAGCGCTTCCCTGACTAACCGAGGAAACACCATGTCTCGTTTCTCACTTCTCTTTGCGGTCTGCTTGGCGGTGACCGCACTGGCGTGGGCTGCCGGTGCGCCCGTCATGTCCAAGTTCGATCCATCTCAAGTCGTGCTCTCGCCTTCGGGCGAGATCCGCGATCGCACCACGCTCGACGACCCCCAGCCCGACACGCTTCGCTATGACGACGGGAATCCGCAGATCTACTACGACGGTATGGTGAACTACTACGTGTACGTGCGCTTCACTCCTCCGGTCAATTTCCAGCTTCGCAGCATTTATGTAGCGGTCTGGAGCCCGGTGGCCGCCACGTGCTCGCTGTTCGTCCATCTCCCCGGCGCCGGCACCAACCCGGGAACGCTGCTTTCCTCGACCACCTTCACTTTG
Organism: bacterium; assembly: GCA_026394155.1. GTDB lineage: Bacteria > Electryoneota > RPQS01 > RPQS01 > RPQS01 > RPQS01. The sequence goes on from JAPKYT010000103.1 coordinate 14,103, forward strand.
GCCGCCGACTTCATCTGGTACGACGTGAACCTTCCCGATTCGCTGGACTTCACGGCACAACAGGATTTCCTGATCGTGGTCGGTCGCGCCACTGGCGGCGCGGCGATCCCGCCCAACATCCCGCCCCCCGGATGGCACATGGTGTTTGACCAAGGCACGACGACGAACCGCAGCAAGACTACCAACAACAACGGCAACCGTACGGCTGGCCCGTATTATGCCGTATCGGGCGACTATCCGATCCGTGCGGGCGGCGTGAATGCGCCCCTCACCGACATCAGCGCCGTGCAGTGCTTCAACAGTGTGCAACCCTCGGGCGGCCCGTCCTTCAACGTGCTCCCTGGAACAGAGATGCGTTTCAAGGGTGAAGTGAGCAACGCCGGCAATTTGGTCATCAGTGCGGACACCGTCAGGTGGTCGGTGCGGGGTCCGGGCGGTGGAGTGGTGTTCACCGATCAGGCGGCTGGCGGTCCGCTCGCTCTGCATGCGCACGCGTTCTTGCAGACACCCACCATCTTCAGCCCGACCACCCTTGGCGAGTACCTCGTGACGTGCGTGTCGCGCGCTGCCGGCGACGCCAACGCCGAGAATGACACCACCCGTCTGCGCTTCTTCGTCGGGGATCAGCCGCGCTGGTTCCGCTATGATGACAATGCCGCCCCCGAAAGTCACGTCAATTCCGCGACCAACTCCGGCTACGGCTTGTCGTTCACGCCCGTCTCCTATACGGCGGCTATTGAATCTGTCCGCGTCGAGGTCAGCGCCACCGGCCCCGTCACCGGCGACCTCCGCATCTACGGCAACGACGCGCAGGGTGTCCCCGGCGGAGCTGCGCTGTGGCAGTCCACTCCGTCCTTGGTCAGCGGATGGAACGTGGTGGCCGTGAATCCCCCCGTGCAGATCTACGAAGGCGAGTCGTTCGCCGTCGCCTATCTCTGGACCGGCGCGGCCCTGGGCAAGGATGGATCTTCACCCAACGACGCCGGCATTGACAGCATGGGCACGGTCTCCTGGCAGGTGTCCGGGAGTGGTGCCACGTGGAACGCCGACAACTCCGGCAATTGGGCCATTCAGGCCTATCTGGATACCTCGGACTCCATGCCGCCCTATCCCATGATCGAGACCGATCCCAATGACACGTTGCAGTTCGGTCAAGTGGACACCACCGGTGCCACCTCGCGCACGCTGGATCTCGTCATTTACAACCGTGGCAGCTCCGATCCGCTGAACGTGACGCAGATGGCCATTCTGCCGGTGACGATCCGCAGCGTGTTCACCATCAATCCCACGACGGTTACCGTGCCGGCCAGCGATTCCGCCATCGTGCAGATCACCTTCAATCCGGCGACCGTCCGCACCTACAACGGCTCGCTCACCATTACCAACAACTCGGTCAACATGCCGGCGGTGGTGCTGACGATCCGCGCCGAAGGTGTCCGGGCAAACGCGGTGGAAATCCTGGACGGCTCGCTGCCCGGCGAGTTCGCCCTTGAGCAGAACTTCCCCAATCCCTTCAACCCCGCTACCGATATTCGCTTCGCTCTGCCGGTTGCCTCGCATGCGCGCCTGACGGTGTTCAACGTCATCGGGCAGGAGATCGCCGTGCTGGCCGATGGAATGCACTCGGCGGGCGTGCACATCGTGACTTTTGACGCCTCGCAGCTTCCGGCCGGTGTCTACTTCTACCGCCTCGAAGCGGGCTCGTTCAGCGACATTCGCAAGATGCTGCTGCTCAAGTAGCGCGGTCGCCGTGACGGAATCGTTCCGCCGAGCAGTGGTCGCCGACCCTGCCGGAATCGGGAAATCAAAGCGGGGCGGCCGTTCGGCCGCCCCGCGTTTCTGTTTTTCCCCCTACTTCAGAAGCAACTGTCTTGAAAGTCAAGTGGTGGCGGGCAGATTTTGGCACCAGGGGGTGCGGTGTTTGAGCATGGCGTTGAGGATGACCAGCAGCTTGCGCATGGCCGCCACCAGTGCCAGCTTCTTGGCCTTTCCTGCCACGACCAAGCGTTGGTAGAAGGCGCGCAGCGTGGCATTATGGCGCACGGCCACCAGCGTGGCCATGTAGAGCGCCGTGCGCACGAAGGAGCGTCCGCCCCAGACCGTGCGTCGCCCGTGGAAGGTGCCGCTGTCGCGACAAAACGGCGCCACCCCGACTAAGGCCGCGATCTGCTTGTGGGTGAGCGTCCCCAACTCCGGCAGCTGCGCGATCAGCACGGCGGCGGTGGTGGGGCCGATGCCGGGCACGCTTTGCAGCAAGTTGTAGCTTTCTTGCCAGTGCAGACTTTGCTCGAGCGTCTGCTTCAGATCGTCATCCACCTTCTCAAGCTGCTGCTCCAGCCAGCGGATGTGGCGCTCGATCTGGCGGCGCACCTCGAGAGTGGTGCGGGCGGTGCGATGGCGTTCCATGGTGATCATCTCCACCAGCTGCCGCCGTCGCGTCACCGTCTCGGCCAAAGCTTGGCGCGCGTCGTCCGCCAAGGGTCGCAGCTCCGGTTTCGTGCTTTGCCCGAAGCGGGCCAAAACGCGGGCATCGAGGCCGTCGTTCTTGGCGAGGATGCCCATCGCTCTGGCGAAGTCGCGCACTTGGCGGGGGTTGACGACCACCACCGGCAGGCCGTCGGCCGCCAGCGCGGCCACCAGAGACCGTTCCAATTTGCCGGTCGCTTCGAGGATGATGCGCTCGGGCTGGAGGCGGCGCAGGTGGGCGCGGACTTTCTTCAGGCCGTCGTCATCGTAGCGGACGGACCAGATTTTGTCCTGGATGGTGGTGGCGATGTCCAGCCGCTCTTGACTGACATCAATGCCGACATAGATGGGGGTGGCTTCGGTCATGGTCGTCCCTTCCTTGTGGATGCGGGCTCTGCTGGCCCGGGTAACTGTTCGGGCTTGTTCCATGTTGCCGTCGGCGACCACGCTTTTGAACGGTCTTTGAAGACCACGGGGGTTACGGTCTGCCGGCGGCGCGCGGCCCGTGGTTCCGTCTCCCCCCACGGAACCACGCCCACCACCAATACTACACTCTCAAAGATCAGTCGCAACTACCCCGACAAGATACAAGGGGGACAAAGGGCCTGTCTCGAAATAAAGTGAAGGCGGAACGCGGAGAGTTGAACAGATGACTCAACTCTTACACTGTTCTCGATTTACGCAATCCCGATTCCGGCCGGGTTGCGAAGACTTAACCCGGCTCGGCGGTCGAAAACCCACTCTTTCGTTATTTCAAGATAGGCTCAAAGGGGGTCTCTTCGAAACGATGAACGATGCAGTCAGAGCGCACTGCCGTGCGGCACTACCAGATGCCTCGGGTTTCATCCCTCATCCCTGCTCGCGGCGGCAGGCATCTTCGGTCTTCGCCTGCCCCGCTTCATCCTTACTTCTTGTATCCCGTCGGCGCCTTGTCGGGATATGCCGGCTGCGGCGGAACCTCCATGGGCTCGTTCTTCATCTTGTCTAACAGATGACGAATCGCAAAGTCGAGCTGCTCGTCGAAGCCGTCCATGACCTGCTGCGGATGATTCTCCACTTCCACGTCAGGGTAAACGCCCGGACCTTCGATCAGCCATGTGCCCTCCTTGCCCCAGCCCGTGAATTCCGGCTGTGTTAGCGTGCCGCGATCCATCAGCGCCTTGTCGCCGCGATAGCCGACCCAGCCGCCCCACGTCCGTTTGCCGATGAGCTTGCCCAATCCCAACCGCTTGAACCCTTCCGAGAACGTCTCGCCGTCAGAACCCGTTTCGCCGTTGCAGACCGCCACAATCGGTCCATAAAGAGAGCTGAGCGGCCGGTGGTGGCGCGCCCCGTTGCGTGCGCACTTCCAGGCCCACGTTGAACGCTCGAGCTGCGAGAGAATCCAGTCGGCAATGTTGCCGCCGCCGTTCCAGCGCACGTCCATGATGAGCGCTTTCTTGCCCGACTGCGCGTAGTACTCCTTCATCCACTGCTCCATGCCGTCGCCGCCCATGTCGGACAAATGCACGTAGGCCATGGAGTCGCCGCCGTTCTGCCGCACGTATTCCCTCCGTCCATTCACCCAATCCCAGTAGCGCAGCGCGCTCTCGTCGCCTATCGGCTTCACTACGATCTTGCGCGCGCCGTCCAATGACGGCGAGCCGTTGATGCTGAGAACCACCAGCCGGTCCGCCTTGTTGTCGAGCAGCGAGAGATAATTCGGCACGCTGTTGGTGGGCGCGTTGTCAATCGCGACGAGGTATTCTCCGGGATGGACATTCATGCCCGGCTCGTTCAGCGGGCTGGTGCGGCCGCTCTCCCACCGTTCGCCGCCCAAGATGCGGTCTATGCGGTAGAAACCGTCTTCGGTGCGCGTGACGTCTATGCCTAAGAGGCCCACGCCCACCGATTTGCTCCGCTCGGTGTCGCCGCCCCAAACGTAGGTGTGTCCCGCGCTCAGTTCGCCGATGAGCTGCGAGATGAGATCATTCAACTCATCGCGCGTGCGAATACGCGGCAGAAGCAAGCCGTAATGTTCGCGCTGCGCCTTCCAGTCAATACCGTGCATGTTGGGCGCATAGAAGAAATCGCGTTCCAGCCGCCAGGCCTCGTTGAAAACCTGCCGCCATTCGGTGCGCGGATCCACGTCATAGGTCCAGTCTTCGAGATGCAAACCCGCGTCCTTGTCGTCCTTGTCCGGCTCGGGCACCTCGGTGGCGCCCGCGTCCATCACCGCAAAACCGTCTTTCTTGCGCACCGCGACCTTCTTGCGGTCGGGCGACAGCGTGTAGCCGCGCACGCCGCTCACCACCTCGCTGAGCTTCGTCTTCTTCACATCGAAGAGCTTGAGCGAAGCCGCCCGCGCGTCCTCATCCTCAAAATCCGCCGAACGCATTCCGCGCAGCGGCCACGAGACGAAGTAGAGTTTGCCCTCGATGGCCGACAGTCCGCCGTAGTTGCCCGGGTCAACCGGCAGCTTGATGATCCGGTCGGCCAGACCGTCCCACGTGATCTTGACCTCGACTTTCTTCTCCTTCTTCTCGTCGTCTTCTTTCTTCTTGTCGTCCTTCTTCTCGTCGGCCGGCGCGCCATCTTCGCTGTACGCGTAGGGACTCTGGGTCTGAGGATCGAGCGCCAGCGCAAAGATCTGATCGGGTTCGAGAACGATGAAGCTCCAGTCTATGGCCGAACCGAAGGCATTCATGAACCGCGAGGAAATGAAGTAGAGCCATTTGCCCTGCGGATCCCAAGCGGGAGAGGAGCTGCTGAACAACCGGTCGGTGACCTCGTGCACCTTCTGCTCGGCAAGATCATAGATGCGCACCACCGTGTTGCCCTCGTCGTTCTGCAGGGTGACCGAATAGGCCAGGTAGCGTGAATCCGGCGACCATTCGTAATCGCGCATTTCCCACTGTGAACTGTCTATGGGCGAGGTCCCGCCGGTCGCCATGTCCACGAGTTGCAGCGCGCGCCGGCAGTCGCCGTAGATCGCCCATTTGCCGTCGGGAGAGATGGCCGGAGCGAAGTTCCAGCCGCTCGATCCGTCGGCCAGTTTCTTCGGTTCGCCCACGCCGTCCGCGGGATACAGGTAGAGAGCTTCTTCACCACCTTGATCCGACCACGCCAAAACTTGCGTGCCGTCGGGGGTGAAACATGTGCCCTTTTCCCGCGCGCCCACCGTGCGCGAAATCTGGCGAATGATGCCGCGCCGTTCGGTGGGAGCGGTGAAAATCTCGCCGCGCGCGCCCACCAACAGGCGTTTGCCTTCCGGACCCAGCGCAAAATCATTGGTGTACTCGTCGGGCGGCACGAACTTGCCGCGCGTTTGAAGCATGTCGCTCGGAAGCTGAATGTCCACCTGGCGCGTTTGATTCGTGCGAATGTTGAAAACCCAGATGTCCGCCCCCAGAGAGTAGGCGATCTTCCCCCCGCCCAGACTCGGCCAGCGCGCATCCCAATCCGTGTGAAACGTGTGCTGTTGAATGTCCGAGCCGTCCGGCTTCATCGAGTGGATGTTCATGCGCGCGTCGTTGTCGCGCATGAAGTAAATGCGGTCGCCATACCACATCGGTGACGTTTCGTTGCCGTCGGAGTGCGTGACGTTCTCGTAGTCGTGCGTCTTGGTGCTGCCGACCCAGATGTCGGTGGCCGCGCCGCCGCGATAGCGCTTCCACCAGCCGTAGCCCATGTAGCTGTGCGCGTCGCGGTTGTAGGCGATGCGGTCGCCGTTGGGCTCGAAAGTGATGAGCGCCGCCTCGTCCACCGGCACTGGCTCGGGGTAAGCGCCGTCCATTCCCACCGTGTAGCCGCGCCAAACACCGGGTCCCGAATCGCGCAGCGAACGGAACGACACCTTGCCGTCGGGAGTCCAACCGGTGACCAAATCCACGCCGGGGTGATAAGTCAGCCGCTTGGGTTCGCCGCCTTCGGCGGGAATGACGTACACGTCGGTGTTGCCGTCGTAGTTGCCCGAGAACGCGATCCACTTGCCGTCCGGCGAAAACACCGGCAGACGCTCTTCACCTGCGGCCGTGGTCAGCCGCCGCGCCACGCCGCCGGACAAAGGCGCCGTCCAGAGATCGCCTTCGGCAACAAATACCACTTGCTCGCCGTAAGCCGTCGGATAGCGGTAATAGCCGAGCATGTCGTCGGACAGGGCCGTGCCTGCCCACGAGAACAGCAGGCCGCTCATCACCAGCAGCCATGTCCCCAGTCTCATCTTTCCCTCGCTGATTTTCGGTTGCATTCTTCTATCTGCATCGAGTCAATTCTGAAGGTTTTCTTCATCCCTCATCCCTTCTTCAGTCTCCTCCGCATGATCGGCCGGGAATTTGACCGCCGTGCCATTTCCTTGAATCCCGCCCGCTCAAAGGCTGTCAGCGTGCCGGTCCAAATCCATGCGTCAGGCTGCTTGGACTTGGCGTCCACCGGGTAGCCCTCCACAATTTGACCGCCGCATTCCCGTACATGTTGCGCGGCGGCCCTGATGAGCTGCGCACTCACGCCCTGCTGGCGGCAGGATCGCGCCACAAAAAGGCAGACGATGGCCCACACCGGCTTCTCGTCCACCGGGGCCAGAACGCGTGAATTGGCCAGCCGCGGATAGTTTTCACGAGGCTCGACCGCACACCAGCCAATAGGCTGATTTCCATCGTAGGCAATGATCCCCGGCACAATCCCTTTCGACACAAGACGATGGAATGCCCGCTTGTTCCCCGCACCGGCCATGTTCCGAAACTTGGAGGCGGTTTGCTTCCAGTACATGCACCAGCACCCGCCGCACGCGCCGCGAGAGCCGAAGAGCGTTTCAATGTCCTTCCAGCGGTCCGCGGTAAGAGGGTGGAAAGTCAGTTTTGAGGTGGGCACGCTGATCTTGCCGTGGGTCTTCATTTTGCGTCCGCAATATACCACGAACTTCAGAATCGTTCAAGCGTGAAGGGCATAAGCCTGCGCCGCTTTTTGCATCCCATTTCGACTGATGAGCAAGCATGCTGCCAAGAAGCAACACGGACTCCTGCGGCTATGGCTGCCGTGGCTGATGCTGGCCGTCGGCGTTGTCGGCCTACTCCTGCTCATTTCGCACCCACGGCAACGGCAGGAACGACGCGCACAGCCGGCCCCGGCACGCGAATCTGCCGCCGAACAGCCCTGCACCGTCTCAACAGCTCCTCTGGATAGCGTCCCCATCCCCGAAGCGACAGGCAAGACGATTATTCAGCCCGGCCCGCAACCGGCCGTGCCTCGCTTCAAGGAGAGAATATCCAGCGACAGCACGCGCCAACCGCTGAGTCTTCCGCTGCGAATGGCGCCGCTCGACACGATTTCTTCCCTGACACCGCCGGAACCCATTCGCTGATTCTCGCCGAGGCACCCCTCCAGGGTGTGGGTCTGCTTTTGTCGGAAGCGGCACCGGCAACACGGGTTTGGATTGGAGAGAAATGGAGAGATCGGGAGAGCCCGCCCACAAGACACCGCTCCGAAAAACAAACAAGGCAGGCCATGACGGTCTGCCTTCTTGATTCTTCAAACATGCGCAGCGCGCCAAGGCGCAAGCTGCGCTCAGCGCACTTCGCGGTGCAACGTGTGCTTCTTCATAAACGGGTTGTACTTCTTCAGCTCGAGACGATCCGGATCGTTATGCCGGTTCTTCGTGGTCGTGTAACGTGAAGGAGACGCTCCGGCGGCTTTGGCTTCGGTGCATTCGAGATGAATGATGAGGCGCCCTTCCTTTTTCTTGCCAGCCATAATCCCTCCTTACGCCTTCGCCAGAGCCTTGCTAAGGCCCTTCTTCATGATCGTCCGCAGCCCGCGAGTGCTCACCTTGAGCCTGACCCACTGGCCCGTCGTCTCATCAAATATCCGCTTGCGCCGCAAGTTGGGCATCTGCCACCTGCGGGTTCTATTGTTGGCGTGGCTGACGCTGTTCGCCTTGTGGCGCCCCCGGCCGGTGACTGGACAAATTCGTGACATGATCTCTCCTGAACTCCTCTCCTGACCTCAGTACGCCTCGGCGTCCGACTTGAACGGCAGGAGTGCCAAATGGCGCGCTTTCTTGATGGCTCTGGTTGCCGCGTGCTGCTGAGCCGGAGTCAGCCTCGTAAGGCGGCGGGGGAGTATCTTGCCCTGCGGCGAGAGGAACCGCTGCAGTAGCTTCACATCCTTATAATCAATGAAATCAATGCGATGTTCTTCCAAATAGGAAGACTTTCGCTGAGTCCCAGGGCGCAGACGCGTGGATCGCGTGGACTTCGCATCTTTCGCCTTGGTACTCCGCTTGGTACCCCGACGGGCAGGCATAAGACAGCTCCCTTCTCTAAGAAGTCCCGAAATATAAAGGATTCCCTCGTTCGAGTCAAGTCACCCGGCTGGCTTTTTTCCCAGCCTCCATCCCCAGCCAAGCCCCTCGATTAGCCGCTCACCGAGAGGGTCAGCGTCCCTCAAGCAATAGAGGTGCCAGCCTGACCAGTTTGTGACAAGAGCCAACATCTTGCCTTCCAATCCACCTACCATCCTCGATTTACGGCCTGCTGTCACAGTATTTTTGATATATCACTCAGAATCATCTCACAACCGTTCAAGAATCTGTTTAATATAGATTAAAATCAATTATCCTGACTCACAACAAATTTGTTCAGCACCTTGACAAGAAGGGCCAAGCTACTATATTTACCCCCGCTCGTCATACAAGATGTTGTGGTCGCAGCGTCCACAGGAGGGATATCCTGTGGAAATTTCTGCCCCTGTCGCCTCCGCCTCCCGAGTTCTCTCAGGCTCGGGGCGTGCTCCCTACTCTATCTGTGCGTCAGGCCGCGGTTGCCTCAGCCTTAGGCAGCAGTTTCTCTTGATGCCGAGCCAAAATTCATGACCCAATCCGGCTGATCCACTCATGCCCGAGGAGGAACGTTGCACTTCGACCGCCGCTTTACCCGCGAAGAAGCCGACGCTTTTGATGCCTTTACCTTTGCCCCTTGGGTCACGCGGCTGACCAACCCCGACGGGCAGGTTCTTTACGAAGCGCGCGACATTCTCGCGCCCGAGTGTTGGTCGCAGGTGGCGGTGGATATACTGGCCCAGAAGTACCTACGCAAAGCCGGTGTCCCCGCAGCCACCAAGCCCGTCGAGGAAGAAGGTGTGCCGGCTTGGCTGTCGCGCAGCGAGCCGGATTGGGACGTGCTTGGCAAGCTGCCCGAAGAAACCCGCTTCGGAGGGGAGCGCGACTCCCGTCAGGTCTTCCGCCGTCTGGCCGGCTGCTGGACATATTGGGGCTGGACCTCCGGCTATTTCGACGGCGAGCACGACGCGCGCGTGTTCTATGACGAACTGCGCTTCATGCTCGCTAGCCAAATGGCCGCGCCCAACAGCCCGCAGTGGTTCAACACCGGCCTCTATTGGGCCTACGGCATCAAGGGCCACAGTCAAGGCCACTACTACTTCGATCCCGCCGTCGGCGACGTGGTGCGCTCCGACAGCGCCTACATCCGCCCCCAACCCCACGCCTGCTTCATCCAATCCGTGAAAGACGACCTCGTCAATGAGGGCGGCATCATGGATTTGTGGGTGCGCGAAGCCCGGCTCTTCAAGTACGGTTCGGGCACCGGCACCAATTTTTCGCGTATTCGCGGCGAAAGCGAGATGCTTTCCGGCGGCGGAGTCAGTTCCGGTCTGATGAGTTTTCTGAAAATCGGCGACCGCGCCGCCGGAGCCATCAAGTCCGGCGGCACCACCCGCCGCGCGGCCAAAATGGTTTGCCTCGACGTGGATCATCCCGACATCGAGGACTTCATCAACTGGAAAGTAGTCGAGGAACAGAAAGTCGCCAGTCTGGTGGCCGGTTCGAAGGTCTGTGAACGCGCGCTCAATGGCATTCTCAAAGCCATCGTCACCTCCACGCTGGATGACTGCCAGCGGCTCGATCCCAAGGCCAACGACGAACTGCGGCAGGCCGTGGCTCGCGCCCGCCGCGACTTCGTGCCCGAGGCTTACATCCGCCGCGCGCTGCAACTGGCCGGCCAGGGTGTCACCAGCCTGCATTTCGAGACCTACGATACCGACTGGAATCACCGCGCCTACCAAACCGTCTCCGGCCAAAACTCCAACAACTCGCTGCGCCTGCCCAACAGCTTCATGATGGCCGTGGAGCGCGACGAAAGCTGGTCGCTGCGCGCCCGCGTGGATGGTCGCGTCACCAAGACTCTGCGCGCACGCGACCTCTGGAACCAGATCGCCGAGGCCGCGTGGACCTGCGCCGATCCCGGCGTGCAGTACGATTCCACCATCAACGAGTGGAACACCTGCCCCAACGACGGCCGCATCAACGCCTCGAACCCGTGTTCGGAATACATGTTCCTCGATGACACTGCCTGCAACTTGGCGAGCGTCAATCTCATGAAGTTCGTGGACGCGGCCGCGCGGCGTTTTGACGTGGATGGTTTCCGCCATGCCTCGCGGCTGTGGGCGGTGGTGCTCGATTTGTCCGTGCAGATGGCGCAGTTCCCCTCGCGCGAGATCGCTCGCCGTTCATGGGAATACCGCACGCTGGGACTGGGCTATGCCAATCTGGGCACGCTCTGTATGGTGTTGGGCATGCCCTACGACAGCGATCAGGCGCGCGCCTGGTGCGCGGCGGTCACAGCCATTATGACCGGCGAGGTCTATCGTACCTCGGCCGAGATGGCGGCTTCTCTGGGCGCGTTTCCCGGCTTTGCGCGCAGCCGTGAGGAGATGCTGCGCGTGATCCGCAATCACCGCCGCGCCGCCTACAACGGCACACTCGACGCTTACGAGGGCTTGAGCATTCTGCCGCAGGGACTGAATGCCGACCATTGTCCGCCCGAGTTGCTGCAATCCGTGCGCGCCGTCTGGGATGAAGCGCTGGCGTTGGGCGCCGAGCACGGTTTCCGCAACGCGCAGGCCACGGTCATCGCTCCCACCGGCACCATCGGTCTCCTGATGGACTGCGACACCACCGGCATCGAGCCGGACTACGCTCTGGTGAAATACAAGAAGCTGGCCGGCGGCGGCTACTTCCGCATCATCAACAGCTCGGTGCCGCTGGCGCTCGAAGGCCTCGGCTATCGCGAAGCGCAGATCCGGCAGATCACTCAGTACGTGCGCGGCACCGGCACGCTCGACGGCGCGCCGTTCGTCAACCGCGAATCGCTGCAAACGAAGGGCATGCCCGAGGCGGCCTTGCAGCGCATCGAAGACTCTCTCAAGGGCGCTTTCGATCTGACCTTCGCGGTTACGCCGTGGATCGTGGGCGAAGAGGTCATCACCAAAGACCTCAAGATCACTGAAGAGAAACTCAAGGAGGCCAAGGGCGATCTGCTCACCGCGCTGGGCTTCAGCAAGAAACAGATTCGCACGGCCAACGATCACATCTGCGGCCGCATGACCGTCGAGGGAGCACCGCATCTCAAGCCCGAGCATCTGCCCGTCTTCGACTGCGCGAACAAGTGCGGGGCCTACGGCAAACGGTTCATCCCGCACCTTGCGCACCTGCAGATGATGGCCGCCGCGCAGCCCTTCATCACCGGCGCGATCTCCAAGACCATCAATCTGCCCGCCGCGGCCTCGGTCGAGGATTTCAAGGACTGCAATGCGCGCGGCTGGAAGCTCATGCTGAAGTCGTTGGCTCTCTACCGCGACGGCTCCAAGCTCTCGCAGCCGCTGAATGCGGTCGGCGATGAGACCGACGCCGAACTCGAACCGCTCATCGCCGAGTCGGACCGGGAAGCGGTGAAGCAGGTGGTGGAGCGCATCATCTATCAAACGCGCCGCCGCCGTCTGCCCGACCGCCGCTCGGGTTACACGCAGAAGGCGCGCATCGGCGGGCACAAGGTCTATCTGCGAACCGGCGAGTACGAGGATCAGGCGCTGGGCGAGATTTTCCTCGATATGCACAAGGAAGGCGCGGCCTTTCGCAGCCTCATGAACTGCTTTGCCATTGCCATCAGTCTCGGCTTGCAGCACGGCGTGCCGTTAGAGGAATACGTGGACGCCTTCGTGTTCACGCGCTTCGAGCCTAACGGCATCGTCAACGGCAACGAGCAGATCAAGTACGCGACCTCGGTGATTGACTATATTTTCCGCGAGCTGGCCATCACCTATCTGGGACGGCACGACCTCTCGCACATTGATCCTCACGGCGAGTCCATACGGCACGACATCGTGCGCGGCGCGGGCGACGACGACGAAGCGTTCACTCCGCCCGCCGGCGATCACGGCAGTAGCAACGAAAAGACCGAGCCGCGGCTGCCACTCGATCTCAAGGACAAGAATCCCGAGGCGCAGCACCAGCATCCGGTGGTGCACCTGCCGCGCAACTCGCACATCAAGATCACGCTCGCCTCTGACGGCGGCAACGGCGGTCACACGATGCTGCGCGCACAGCTTCTCACCGAGGCGCGCCTCAAAGGCTACGAGGGCGACGCCTGCCCCGATTGCGGCCAGTTCACGATGGTGCGCAACGGCACCTGCCTCAAGTGCGTCTCCTGCGGCGCCACCAGCGGCTGCAGCTAAATCGGAACGGTATGGCCGGTAGTGCCGCACGGCAGTGCGCTCTTGAGGGATGAGGGCGGAGGGATGAGGGATGAATGGCAAGGTGGGCTGTAGCGCCCAGCTTGCTGGGCTTCCGCCGAGCAGTGGTCGCTGACCCTGCCGGAATTGAACACTCAACAAATCACGAACCCCAGCCGCCCGGCTGGGGTTGGTGTTTCCGCCGAGGCAGGCGTCTCGCCTGCCCGGAATCGGCAACTCCGCTATTAAGATGCCGCTTCAACGAGGGCGTTTGTGTCTCAGATTCCGGGCACCCGAGGACGGGTGCCTCGGCGAAGCCGATTTGCGCAGTAAGTCCGCACGGCGGTGCCACTCTGCGCTCACGAAATGAAGACCCCAGCCGCCCGGCTGGGGTTAGTGTTTCCGCCGAGGCAGGCGTCTCGCCTGCCCGGAATCGGCAACTCCGCTATCAGAAAACTGCGTCAAGGAATGCGGTTCTCTCGCAGATTCCGGGCACCCGAGGACGAATGCCTCGGCGAATCCGATTTGCGCAGCAAATTCGCACGGCGGTGCCACTCTGCGCTCACGAAATGAAGACCCCAGCCGCCCGGCTGGGGTTCGTAACTCTGATCGCCCCGAGGCGCTAACCCGAACCCCCCACTGTCCCCCCTTATTCTAAGGGGGGAGGACAGCACGTGGAAATGCTTGCGACTGCGACGAAAGGCTTCCCCCCTTTGGAAAAGGGGTGAATTGAAGGGGGGTTCTTCTCGCATTGCCAGCCGGGAGACCGACAATGGCGAGTCTGGTTTCGGGCTTCATACTTCCGCCTTCATCCTTCATAC
>JAPKYT010000003.1 GCA_026394155.1 bacterium
CGCGTCGGCGACCGCGGTGCCCTCGGCTCCCGTGTCGACGAATAGCGGCTGCCAGATCAAGGGCAACATCAGCGGCAGCGGCAAGATTTATCACTTGCCCGGCAGCGACTCGTACGATCGGACGAAGATCGACGAGTCGAAGGGCGAACGGTGGTTCTGTACGGAAGAAGAGGCACGCGCGGCGGGCTGGCGGGCACGGAAAGGGTAAGTGGCCGACACGTCCGTGTGCTGGCGTTCGCTGCACGCGGCTTACCCATGGATCTCGCCCTGCGGGCCCGCCGGCGGCGGTTCAGAAACGATCAGTCGTCGAAGGTGTGTACGCTGCAGTAGCGGTCACATGGGAATCGTGGCGACTGATCAGCAAATCGTTCCCGCGATGTCCGTCGCGCGGCTGGGACCGCCGCGCCTAAGATTGGTTGGGCGTGGAGGTGCGTGCGATGGACACCGTGACGATCAATCGGGCGCCGGTGCTGACGTTGTGGGCCGCGGTCGTGGCTGAGCGCCTGGGGTTCGACCGCGATGAGGCATTGACGCTCGGCAAGGCGGTCGCAGGGCTCACAGCGCAGTCGAAAGGCCAACGGCTCGGAATCTTTACGCCGTCGCCCGAGGCTGTACGACTTCAGCGCGCGGAAAAGGCGAAGAAAGCCGGCGTGTTTTCAGTAGCGCTCCTCGGTCGGGCCGTGCCGGTGTTGCACACGGATGAGGGACTCCGGTCGGTGGGCAAGGATCAGAAGCCCGTGACGCCCGCGAATGTCGAGAAGTATCTCAAGGCGAAATTCGGTGAAGCGCTGCCCACGACGCGTGCAGCGATGGTGAAGCTCGCGAAGTCGCGGGGCCCGGAGCAACTCACGGACGAGGCGTTTCGGTTGTACGAAGCGTTCCGGCCCGGGGTTCCGGCGGGCGAGTCGGGGTGGGGGGCGAAGGGGACGCTGAGTATCAAGAAGATTGAGGGGATGGCAGAAAAGAAGTAGGCGGCGTTGGCAACACCTGTCCGCATCCGCAGGATGCTCGATGGGGACACCGGATCACCCGCAGCAGCCGCCTTCAAGCTGGACCGGTGGGCACTTCACCGATCCGAATGAACAGAAGACACAGCAGTCCCCAGGGTTGGGACGAAGCAGGGCCTTGCAGCTCGTGCACTCGTAGAAAAACTGGCAGGCGTCCGTCGGCATGGTCTCCTGCTTTGGAAATCCGCACCGCGGGCAGGTCAGCACCGACGTTGTGACGGGATCGCTCAGACCGTTTTCCTCCCAGGCGCGAGCGGATTCGCACGTTAGAAGCGCTTCTCGACGTCGCCGACCGAGAGGGTGTCCACGGGCCGGTGTAGCTCAGCGGCGGTGAGCGTGATGGCCTGCACCGCAGCGGGGAACTGCGCGAGCCGGTTGCGGATTAGGAAGAGCTCACGCTCCTCGACGACCCGAGACCCACGCGCTCGGCGTACGTCGTTCTGGATGGAGGCCTGGCGCTTCAAGAGACGCAGTGCCTCTGCGATGGTTTCCATGATCGTCTCCTCCTGATGCCGTTCGCTTGTGTCTGGTACCTGCCGAGCGATGGTTGCCGGGATGCTACCGACGTCGGTTCTTCATGGTCGTGACCTTGCGCTTGGTCGATTTCTGGGCGCGAGTCGACTTTCTCGCTGATTTGCGCAAATTCGTGCTGCGCTTCGCCGGCGCCGGGCTGCGCCGTCCGCCGCGAGAGGCGAGCGCCTTCTGCAGCTCGTGCTGAGCTTCCGCAAGACGGCGATCGGCCGCCGTGCGTGATGCTTGCTCCTTACGCAGGATCGTCACGAGCGACTCGATTTCAATCGCCATCTTTGCAACGTGGCCTTCGCTCTGGCGAAGGCGGTCTGCCATCTCGCTCTCGCGGATCGACAGCACGTGAGATCGGATCTCCAGGTCCTGGCGGTCCTTGGCCAGCGACGCCTTTCTTGAGCCCTGTTCCGCGGCGGCTCGCCGACGTGCTTCATCGAGGGTCTGCATCCACAGGCCCTCTGCCGCCAGAAGCACCGGTTCCGGGAGCCGATGCAGGGCTGCGGGGCCGGCGTCGAGCCGGCCGGCGAGGCGCTTCCACCAAGCGTCGAGTAGCGGGTTGATGGTGTTGGGAGAGCCGCGGCCCAGTCGTGCGCGGATGCGCTCGATGGTGGGGCGCTCGCCTTCGCGCAGCAGGGCGTCGGCGGCGCGGTCGATGTCGGCGCCCGTGATGCCGCGGGTGTCGGAGGCCTGTAGCAGCAATTTCGGTGAGATCGGGCGGCGTGGGGTACGAAGCATGTAGCGGAATATACACACTACATATGCCGTATTAAACACTACAAACGGGATTAAGGAGGGTGGGGACGCCGCTCCGCGGCTCGACGCCCGCGCGATGCGGACGTCCCCGTGCCTGGTTGGCCGAGGGAATTGGAGGGTTGGACCCAGACTGCGGCAGGCGGATTCCGCGGCGCGGACCTTGGTTACGACATCACCTGTCGTTGATAGGGTGCAGGCTGTGCTCGAGGTCCGGTGGCCTCGGGAGAGACGACGATGTTCTGGGTATTCCTCGGTGTGCTGTTGATGGGTGCCGTCTTTTTCAAGCTCGGCGCGTACTCGGTCGTGCTGGGCCTTGTCGGATTGGCGGCGAAAGTGCTGTTCGTGGTGTCGGGCGCGTTTATTCTGGTGGCCGTGTGGCGGTGGGTGGCGCGGCGGCGGTCAGCGCCGCGCGTAACCACCGTCCACCGCTGGGAACGGTAAGCTCGGTCACGAGATCGCGGGACAGCGGTCGGGGATCTGAACGGATGCCATCATGAGTGACGGTTCGCACGACACGCTGGTGTACCGGCTGGCGCAGATGCTGGTGAAGCTGAACCAGGGCGAGCGGCTGGATCCTCAGGCACTGGCCGAGGAGTTCGGGGTGAACTTGCGGACGATTCAGCGTGACCTGAACGAGCGATTTGCGTACCTGCCGCTGGAGAAGATCGAGGGGCGCTACCGGCTGGATCCGGCGTTTCTCGGCAAGCTCTCAACGAAAGACATCGAGCGGTTTGCCTCACTCGCCGGGGTGCGCGGGTTATTCCCGTCGCTATCGGACGAGTTCCTGCGCGACATCTTCGATGCGCGTATCCAGTCGGCGCTGCTGGTCAAGGGTCATCACTACGAGGACCTGGCCGGCAAGGAGGCGCAGTTCCGGCAACTGGAGCAGGCGATCGTGGCGCGGCGGCACGTGGCGTTCGAGTACCACAAGGACGACGGCCTGAAGTCGTACGGGTCGGTCGCGCCGTTCAAGCTCGTGAACCACAAGGGCATCTGGTACCTCGCCGGGCGTGACGGGGAGAAGCTCAAGACGTTTTCGTTAGCGAATATCGAACGGGTGCGAATGCTCGAGACTCAGTTCGCGGCGGATCCCACGGTCGAGCAGACTCTGCGTGACGAGGATGGCATTTGGTTGGGCGAGGAGAAGCGCGAAATCGTGCTGAAGGTGTCGGCCGAGGTGGCCGGTTACTTCAAGCGGCGCAAGTTGATCGCCAACCAGGTGATCGAAAAGGAACTCGAGGACGGTGGGTTGATCGTGTCGGCCAAGGTCGGGCACGTGAACCAGGTGCTGCCGATCGTGCGCTACTGGATTCCGCACCTGCGCATCATCAGTCCGGAGGGGTTGCAGGGGGAAATCGAGGCGGAGCTCCAGCGCTACCTCGAGGGTGGCGGCGGGCTGCCCGTAACCACTGGCCTGCGTGCGAAGGAGAGCAAGACATGAATCGCGTGGTTGTTGTGTGCTTGGCGCTTGGGGCTTTCGCGGCACAGGCCGCGGACACGAAGGTCTATCAGACCGACAAGTACGGCAACGTCCAGTACCACAAGCCGTCGCTGGTGGTGCGGCCTGACGGTCGGGTTCAGGCCGTGGATCCGTACGGCAACGTGCAGTCGCATCAGCCCGGGTTCCAGGTGAAGGTGACTCCGGCGCCGCGTCAGGTGGGGAGTAGCGGCTCTTTAGCCAAGAAGCCCACCGTGCCCAACGGGACGGTTTACCAGACGGACGCGTACGGCAACCGGAAGCAGCCTGCCTACGTCATTCAGAACGGGAAGGTCTACGAGGCCGACCGTTACGGCAATCGAAAGCAGCAGGCGTTCGTGATCCAGGGCGATACCGTGTACCAGACCGATGCGTACGGGAACCGCCAGCAGCCGGTGTACAAGGTGCAGCCGCCGCCGTTAAAGAAATGACGGGTTCGCCGCCGGGTTGCGGGCTTCGGTAAGTGCGGTATCGGCCGTGACCGAGTCGGGCGGAGGATGGCCGGTCGGTGGGGCTCCGGCGACTGGATGGCGCGGCCGACGGACGTTGCGGAATAAGAATGAAACAGGGACGACCCGCATGAGCGATTCGGGGATTCCGAGACGCGCCGTTCCGTGGACGACGGTCGGGGCGGTGTTGCTCGCCGGCCTGCTGCTGGTCGGGTGTGCGCCGGTGTCGGATCCGAGTGCGGGGCTGTCCGTAGAGGAGACGGTCAAACTCATCGAGCAGGTGGCGCCCAGTGACCTGGCG
The DNA here is from genome assembly GCA_026394155.1 of bacterium. GTDB lineage: Bacteria > Electryoneota > RPQS01 > RPQS01 > RPQS01 > RPQS01. The sequence goes on from JAPKYT010000003.1 coordinate 4,513, forward strand.
CTTGACTCCGTGGCGGAGGCGTTTGCGCTCGGCTCACGTTCGACCGATGTGCAACGTGATGACCTCACGCAGGCACTCGTCGGCCACTCGATCGAGTGGTCGTTCCCGGTGTTCGACGTGCAGTACGCCGAAGGGCGTTACACGGTCACGTCGCAGCCCATCCCCATTGCGGACCCGAATGCGACGGCGCTCACGCGCGTGATGGCGTTCGTGATTCCACAGTCGGAGGCCGACGACGCATTGCTGCGCGCCGTCAAGACCGGGGACGTGATCCGGGTCCGGGGGATCGTGCAGGAGATCCGGCTCCGGACGTTCGTGGTGGTGGTGCCGGGGGTGTTGGCGGGGGATGGTGTTGTGGAAAGTAAAGTCAATGGAACCAAGGAGACACAGCGCCAATGACTCATTTGATTTCCGACGATCAGCAATCAACCGCCAAAAAACCCTGGTGGGGTCGGCATGGTCGACTGCTGATCGTGGCGCTGTTCGCTGTTATCGCCATCGTAGTGCTCAAGATGCTTAATGAACCGGTCGAACCGCGTCTGGCTCCAGAACCCCCGTCAGCTACAATTCCAAAAAAGAAAGACTATTCCGGAGAGGTTAATAGACTTGTCCAGCAGGCGGCTACCGAAGACCAGACCGCACTGCAGCAATTTCAGCATTCGCTTTCCATGGCACTCGTCACTTACGAGTCTGAATCTGCCAAAGCTGCAGAGACCGCTGCTGTGTATGCCTCGACGTTCACTTCAATCCGGAGAATCATCGGCTACATGGCCTATGACCAGATCAAGAGCACGGAAACGGCCGGAGCCTATCTCAACGCGCTGATTAGTCCGCCCCTTAAAATACCAGTCGATGGTGTGGTTCTGGAGGTCAATGCTGCGACAGCAGCTCTTGAATACGATCTGCAAAAGATAAGCGTGCAACTCGCTGTCGATCTGGCAGCGCTCGGGCCGGGACCGGCACCTTTGCCGAAGACATTCACGTCATCGCAGGCAGTAAAGCAGGATTTCGAGAGAACCTTAAAAAACCTCGGCATCAATGCTACCGCCGTCGGCGTGTCGTTAGCGATGGATGTCTATGCCATCCTTGACGCCAAAATTATTCAGCGTCTGGTGAACGCAGTAGTTTCAATCGCCGCCACCCTGTTTGAGAAGCAATTGTCCAAGGCGATTGTTGTAATGATGGGCCCACTAGCAGATGGACCTCTGCCGATCGGCGACGCCATTGCCATACTCTTTGCAGCCTGGACGGCATATGACATCTACCATCTTCAGCCCGCGTTCCATGAGAACGTGAAAACCGCCTCAGAGAATCAGCTGCGTGAGATTGGTGCCGAGGTCAGCAGGCAGGCGAGCGAGAACGCGAGTAGACGCCTGGCGAGCTATAAGAGTGTGCAATCTAGGATCGGTGCAGAGTCGTTAAAGACGCTTTCGAATTAGGGGACGTTGTCATGAGCAGGTCAGGAACCGTGTTGCTACTTTCGCTGACGCTTCTCATTGGGGCGGGGGCGGGTGCGTCCGTTGTAAGCAAAGTTACACAGGAGGCACTTGAGGCGACAGTCGAGAGCGCGGCCAAGAAGAGCGGCCGAGCGCTGGACAGCGACTTGGCCCGAAGAGCAGCTGTTGAGCAAGTCGAGGGCCTTACAAAAACCTACGGCGACGATGTCCTCAAACTCGTTGAGGATGGCGGCCTGGAATTCGTGGAAGCCGTGCCAAAGTACGGGGACGAGATGGTGAAGTTTGCCAGCAAAGCGACGCCGCAGGCGCGCCGAGTGCTGGCACTCAACCCGGAAGAGCTGGTACCCCTGTCGCGAAGGGTGGGCGTCGAAGCCCTCGAGCTCGAGGCGAAGGTGCCCGGTCAAGCCAGCAACGTGTTTCGGCTATTCGGTGATGACGGCGGGAAATACGTTGCCAAGAATGTGCCAACGGAGGACCTGCCGCGCCTCATCAAGTACGGCGAGATGGCAGACAGTGATGCCACACGTCGCGCGCTTCTAGAGGCGTACGAAAAGGAAGGCAAAAGTCTGTTTGAGCGAATTCCTCCGAAGCTGGTGCTGGCTGGGGGTCTCACGGCTGCAATGCTTTACGGAGTCCACGAGGCCTCGGACATTGCCAGAGAAAACCCGGGTTTCCTTTCGGACATAATCAATCATGCGACTTCCGTCGGCGGCATCGTTCTGCTGGTCGCGATAGTCCTTCTGTTCTGGCGGTTTGGTCTGATGCCGTGGCAGCGAAAGTCCCAGAACAAGAATCCGAGCAGCAAGTAGACGAAGAATGCACGATGAATAATCTGAGCGTGCGCGCGGGTAGATGGTGTCTGTACTTCCCAGCTCTCAATCGCAGGTGACTCATGGCGACTAAGATCACTGGCGCTGGAACGGAAGCGCTGGAAGCTAGAGTGGCAGTCCCCAGTCTTGATGGTTACCTCGCGGACGATCGCTCGTTCGTACCGGCAGTGGCACGGACATTGGCGGCGATTGCGCGTCATGACAAGGTCGTCAGCCCGGCAGAGCTGGATGTGCTTATGGACTTCGCGCGTGGATCAGTTTCCCCGGGTCTCGTCGGGACAATCATTTTCACTGCGCTGCAGGATGGCGTGAGTCTGGATAGGGCCATCAAGGACCTGGCGAGTTGCTCTGAGAATGCGACACCGGAACAACGTGAAGCAGCGATCAATAGTGCAATGCCGATTTTGACGTTGCAGGGCGCCAGGGCTCGTGAACTGGCTATGCGATTAGCAGAGGCGTTGGACCAGCCTTCGTTCGAGTCGGAGTTTCCGAGGGCTGAGGAGTGGGGCTTCTTTGACGATTTGGTGGACGGCGCCCGGCGTACGATCGGTCGAGGGGATGCAGCCGATGCCGTTGCGGAATGCGGCCGCAGTATGGGCAGCGTGGTCCTGATCGAGTTCTATCGCTCGTACCGCAAAGGAAAGCTGACGCGCCGAGAACTCGTGGAACGCGTTCG
>JAPKYT010000147.1 GCA_026394155.1 bacterium
GGCGCCGGACAGGATGAGCGTGCCGCCGCCCGTCTTGGTCAGTCGTCGGCCCGCGACATCCTCGGAGATTGGGGTCTCAACCGTCGCCGTCAGCCCCGAGGCGACCTCCACGGTGGCGTTCGCAGTCAAGCGGAACTCCCCGCCCGTAATAGGCTTGGGCGCAAGCGCGACCGTTCCTTTCGCGAAGGTCAGGCCGCCGATGTCCTGCATGCCGTCGACGGTAACGGTGTATGTTCCCGTGGCATCCGTGCCGGCGGCGAAGCAGGCCGTCTGGCCCGCTGTCCAGGCGGCCGTGGAGCCGGTGCCGTCAGCGGCGGCGTTCCAATACGTGTTCGCCGCGTCCCAGGTGCCGGCCGCGGTGTTGCCAGTGATACACGCGCCAGCCGTGGTGCCGTTGAGATCCCAGTAACCAGCGGTGACCGCGCCGATCACATCCCCGTACGTCGCGCCGAAGCGGATCTCGTCCCAAAGGTGCGTAGGGTTGGCAGCTTTGCTCCCACAGGAAATCGTATCGAAGAGCGATTGATCGACGTTTGAGGGGGTCGTGTACCAGGAGACGGCCGAACCGAGAGACAAATCCGTAGCAACTTTATATATCTCGATCGTATCGGACGACGCCCCCCAGGTGAACTTGCCGGCGACCAGGTACACGGTGTTGGCAACTGCACCGTTGCCGCTGTTTGTGGTGCTACGAGTCAAAGTGCCGGGAGTCCAGTAAGACGCGCGAAGCTGGTTGTTCTTGAACGTAAACCCCAGCGCCTGGCCGTTGTTGGCGATGGGTATGTTGTTGCCGGTGCCGATCTGGTCCGTCCCTAAGCCAAAGCCCAAGTCGCCGTTTGTCGCGATATCGCTGCCCGTTTGGACAAGCACGCTGAACCATAGAGTGGCTCCGTCGGCGAGCAGCCCCGCGGAGCTGAGGGTGCTTCCAACGCTGACGTAGCCGTTTTGGTTGTTCGAGCTAACCTGGTTCCCGGTGGGCGTTGGGAGGCTGCCGTAGGTGAGCGTCCCGGCCTGAACAGCCGAACTGCCAAGCCACGTGCCGGTCAGCCCCGTCCCCGGAGTGTTTCCGGTGAGAGATGGGTCGCTGTCGGCGAACGGTTCGTAGATGACCGGAGCGGCATATGCGCTGCCGGCCCCGGCCGCGATAACCGCCGAAAACACCGACAAAACCAAAACGGATCGTAAAGACATGCTGCCTCTCATTGCTTTCTCCTTCTTATCCAGATTCGCCTGCGCGGAAACACAGACTTCTGCTGCTCGCACCGAAATGCGGACTTTCGTCCGCACCGAAATGCTCGATGCTAGTTGTGCATTGTACCACCCCCGCATACCACCCCCGCCGATTTTGTCAAGGAAGGTATGATCTTGCGTATAATCTTGTGGCAAAGTTTGTCCAATTTTGTCCAATATTGCGACACTTTTGCCGGCCCTTGGGGCCCCCCTAGGGGGCCTAAGGCCTTACGGGTGGGCCTCCCGGCCGGGTCGAGGGCCTGAGCCAGGACGCTGCGCTATCCAATTGTCAATCGCTGGCTTTCTTCGGTCCTCAATGACCGCCAGAACTACTGAACAGACACCGGACGAAACTTGCTGGACCACCACACCGGAACCGAAAGAAGTTCCAGATGCTGAACGGACCCATGCACGGTTCGCTGGGCCACTACATCTTCACCATCAGTTGACGGCGGGTTTCTTGTTGGGCACCTTGGGCGCCCAGGTCTCGGGGCGGAGGCGCGGGCTGATATTCAGCGGCATGTTCGCGGCGACC
>JAPKYT010000079.1 GCA_026394155.1 bacterium
ATGAGGTGACGAATGCCCAGTACAAAGCGTTCTGTGATGCCACGAGCCGGGCTTATCCTCTCGATCCCGGTTTCTACGCTGACTACTTCACGAATCCGGTGTACGCAAATTATCCGGTGGTGATGGTTGAGTGGTACGATGCCCGAGCTTATGCCGAATGGGCAGGCAAGCGTTTGCCCACCGAAGCGGAGTGGGAACGCGCGGCTAAGGGAAACACGGACAACCGACAGTGGCCATGGGGAGACACGTGGGTTGCGGCCAATGCCAATATCACCAACAATCCTGCCGACGGCTACACTTATACTTCACCGGTGGGCAACTACCCGAACGGCATCAGTCCGGCGGGGTGTAATGATATGGCGGGGAATGTGTTGGAGTGGGGTGAGGATGATTGGCATGATAATTACACTGGCGCTCCCACGGATGGTAGCGCCTGGATTGACAATCCACGCGGCTCCTTCCGTGTCTTTCGGGGTGGCTCGTGGGGCGAGACCGACTCCGACGCACGGTGCGCCAATCGCAGCTACACCATTCCGGCGATTCGCTTCAGCCTTATCGGATTCCGTTGCTCCAAGAGCTATGTCAATCAGCCGCCTCAGGTCCCGTCATCGCCAGCACCGGCGGATAGCGCAATCGGTCAGTCGGTTGACGTGGATCTCTCGTGGACATGCAGCGATCCCGATCTGGATCCCTTGACCTATGATGTCTATTTCGACACTACGTCTTCTCCACCACTGGTCAATTCGGGCCAGACGGCCGTAACCTACGATCCGGGCACGCTGGCCAGCGGCACGACCTACTTCTGGCGGATCGTTGCGCATGATAACCATGGACATTCAGCAGACGGACCTGTTTGGTCGTTCACCACAGAAGGTTTCGCAGGCATGGTCTTGGTTCCGGCGGGTTCATTCGTGATGGGCTCCACTGTTGTTGGCGGCTACTCAATCCCGGAGCACACGGTGAATGTCCCGGCCTTCTACATGGATATCTACGAAGTGACGAACGCCCAGTACAAGGCGTTCTGTGATGCAACGAGTCGTGTTTATCCACCAAATCCGAGCTATTATACCAACTACTTCACCGATCCTGCCTATGTGAATTATCCAGTGGTGAACGTGACGTGGTACGATGCAGGCGCCTATGCGGCATGGGCGGGCAAGCGTTTGCCCAGGGAGGCGGAATGGGAGCGGGCTGCCAAGGGAAACACGGATAATCGCCAATGGCCGTGGGGGGATACGTGGGTTGCGGCCAATGCCAATATCTGGGATAATCCTGCCGACGGCTACACTTATACCGCACCAGTTGGCAACTATCCGAACGGCATAAGTCCTGCTGGCTGTTTTGACATGGCGGGGAATGTTTATGAGTGGTGTGAGGACGACTGGCATTCAAATTACACTGGTGCTCCCGCCGATGGCAGCGCGTGGATTGACAGTCCACGCGGCTCCTTCCGTGTTGTACGGGGCGGTTCCTGGGACGGCGACAACACGAGCACACGGTGCGCCGGTCGCGGCAGCGGCTACCCGCCGGGTCGGTACTACATCATCGGATTCCGTTGTGCCAGAACTCCGTAAATTGGTTCTTGTTCCCTTGGTTTTTGGCACTTGCCATGACCGCGAGTTTGTGGAGTGGATGAAACACGGCCGCTAATAGTGCCGGTTTGGCGAAAACCACCAGTCGAAACGGTCGCACGACCGACAAGAGCCCCTGCGCACCTTGGGGGCTTCTTCTATGTATGACGATGCGGTAGAGGAATCAGCGCCCCAAGTGCATTGGAACGCATCATGCCGACAGCGCAGGCGCTAACATCAACATTGTCAAACGCTTTTGCGGCTCTATCAAAGTTCGTGCTCACGGCTTAAAGTATTGCTTTAACAAGTATCGAGATGTATATTCTAACACCCACCTCAAACCATACTTATCCACGGAAAAACGAGGGTGCTATGAGAATGCTTCTCCGGCGTTATTGATCACTCTCGGCTTTGGCGAGGTGTTGTGCCCTAAACAAGGGAGGCTGACATGAACAAGATCATGAAGTGTATCTTGGGAGCGATTCTTTTGCTTGCGGGGGCAAGTGTCAGTTTTGTTCTTCGGGTCTTCTCTTGGCGTGGCTGCATCTCTACCGCATCCCGTAGGAGTCGAATTCATCCCGTGCAGGAGCGTATCATGAAAACGGTATTATTCATCCTAGTTTTACTCTTGATTGCCGCGCCTATCTTCGGCCAGAACCTCTCTGGTTCGCTCAGCGGGACTCTGGGGCCCGGGACCTACACGATTGTGGGAGACATTAGGGTAGATACTACACGCAGTCTGACTATTCTGCCCCCAACGACTCTCAACTCTCAAGGCCAACACTCATTTACAGTCTATGGAACGCTTTCCGCTGTTGGGACAGAAAGCAATTCTATCGTCTTTACAACCACGCAACTGCAGTTTCGGGGTTCAATCAGTTCAGGCAGCCAGCTTTCTTACTGCCTTGTCCAGGGGAGCTCCGCGACATATGCTGGTGGGGTGTATTGCTACTACTATTCTTCGCCGACCTTTACGAATTGCACGCTCAGCGGCAACACGGCAACCCAATCTGGCGGCGGGGTGCTTTGCTACTCTTCATCGCCGACCTTCACGAATTGCACCCTCAGCGGCAACTCAGCAACCTCCGGCGGCGGGGTGCTTTGCCAGTCTTCTTCGTCGCCCGGCTTCACGAATTGCACGATCAGCGGCAACACGGCAACTTACGGCGGCGGGGTGTATTGCATCTCTTCTTCGTCACCCTCCTTCACGAGTTGCACCATCACCGGCAACTCGGCAACCTCCGGCGGCGGGGTGTTTTGCTGGTCTTCTTCTTCGCCGAGCTTCAACAGCACCATCATCGCCTTCTCCACAGGTTCGGGAATCTACTTCGCGAGTGGTGCGAGTTCCACAGCGTGGCATTGTGACGTTTTCGGCAACAGTGGAGGAGACTTCGCAGGCGTCGTTCCTGCAGGTTTGGGTCAAATCACCACGGTCAATGCCAACTGTGATCCGTCGGATCAGTACTACAATATCTTCCTCGACCCGCGCAGGTGACTATCACTTGCTGGATGCGAGTCGCTGCATCAGCGCCGCGGATCCAAGTAGCGCGCCTTCGTCCGACATCGAAGGAAATCCGCGACCCAATCCACCTGGGAGTAGGCCGGATATTGGAGCGTATGAGAATCCTCATGCAATTGAACCGTGCGGATCGGGATTCGAAATAAGAGGAGCACTCGCCGAGAAGGAGTATTACACGTCGTCAGAGACAGTCAACTGCAACTTCACAACCGTCAACAATTTGTGTCCTTCCACGTACGTTCGACTGAACGTAGTGGCAATCTCTTATGGAATAGATCAGGCTCTCGTCCCGCCTATCGTCGTCTCCTCGGAATTCTGGCTGGGCCAGAGCCCCGCTCCCCATTCCACGGGCTTGTCGTGGCCAGTGGGGCCGATCATCACGCCGCGAGGGGTGACCCTGATCACCAGTTTGCACCGCGTATGCGATGGTCAGGAGCTCGCCTCCGCTGTCTTTTCAACGGCTTACTGTGCAGGCATCCTAACCAATGACCAATGGCAGGGATTGTTGACAGCGATTGACGAATGTGCGCCACCCGGAACCGACTGTGCTCTGGAGATGCTGGGGATGGTGCCAGTCATAGGAGGTGTCGCAGAAATACCGAGTTTCCTAAACGCGATGTGTCTGACGCGGCAGAATCTGGACCATGGCCGTCCGTTTGAGGCAGGCTTACATTTGATTGATGGTGTTGCCGGTGGCTTCCTCGCTTTGGCTGGTTTGTACAATGTCAAGCATGCCAACGATGCCTTCGAAGCATACCAGTCTACGGTGAACTGCGCAACAGAACTTCTGGAGATCGACTGGCACACCACGCGCAGCGATGATGACCGAACCGACGTGGAAATCCTAACGGATTCTCTGAAGTTGCTTCCAGATTCGGTAGCTGACTTCCGATACCAGTGCTTGATGCAGGGCGCTTCCGACTTGACAATTGTGGTCGCAGACACCGCCGAATCAAATCTCGACCAAATCGAAATCACTGATGGGTTTGTCTGGGAATATTCACAGAGGCACATTGTGTGGGGTTATCTCGGACCGCATGCGAACCCAGCAGGCAGCACACTCGCGAATCCGTATTACGCTTGCGAGTTCCGCCACACAGCGGATTCTGCTGAGACCATCAATGTATCTCTTCTGCATCGGCAATTGGATTCGAGCCTGATACAACTCAACTGGGACTCCGTGCAGATTGACTCCGCCGGCGGTTTCCGCATCCCCGCTTCGGATACGACGGACTGCATTAAGATGTTCTTGGATCAAGACGGTGACGGGGTGTATGAGCAGATCGTCTACCCGGAAGTTGGCGGAGCCTCGATGCAGCTCGTGGCGATGGTTGAAGGGGATTCGATCCGGCTCTCGTGGAACCCTGTCTATTGTGCGAGTTCATACCGTGTTTATTGGGGACCATCGCTCGATGAGATCACGACCCAGTTGACGGAGACGGCAGACACGACCTGCGCAGATGCAACGCTTCACTCGGTTCGGTTCTACCATGTAACGGCAGTTTTTCCGTAATCTGATGCTTTCAGCGATCCTAAGCTGATGCTCGAACTGCATTGTCAACAAACGGCCCCAACCAAGACAGAAGCGGCACACTGCCGTGTGCCGCTACGAGAATATCCCAGCAAGCTGGGCGCTACGGTGCCTTTTCATCCCTCATCCCTCATCCCTCATCCTTCATCCCTCATCCCTCATCCCTTCTGAAGACAACTTCTCCTCCCACGACGGTCATCAGCACCTTAGCCTGAAGAATCTCCTTCGGCTCGCAGGCGAACAGGTCTCGTGAAAAGACCGTAAAGTCTGCGAGCTTCCCCTCCTCGATTGTCCCCAGATCGTTTTCCCAGAACGCGGCGTAAGCGGCACCGAGCGTGAAGCCGCGCAATGTCTCCTCGACGGTCAGACGCTCTTGCGGCTGCCAGCCGCCGGGCGGATTTCCCTGCGCGTTCTGCCTTGTCACCGCCGCATGAATACCCGCCAGCGGATCGAGCGTGACCACCGGCCAGTCGCTGCCGAAGCACAGAAACGCTCCGTGCCGCAACAGGCTGCGCCACGCCAGAGACCATCTCGCCCGTTCCGGCCCGAGCCGCGACTCCACAAGTTGCTTGTCTTCGCGGCAATGCACCGGCTGCATAGAGGCGATTACGCCCGACTCGGCAAAGCGCGGCAAATCCCGCTCGCGCACGTGCTGCACGTGTTCAATGCGCGGCCGGAATTCCGGACCGCGGCCGCCAGAGCCGGCCATCTCGAAGGCAGCAAGGCAGCAGCTTACCGCGCGATCCCCGATGGCATGGAACGCAACCTGATAACCCGCCTCATGCGCATCGCGTATGAAGCGAGCCAGCGGGCCCTCTTTCACCAGAGTCATTCCGGTCGTGCCGCTGTCGGTGTACGGCTGCCAGAAAGCCGCGGTGTGCGACCCGAGCGTTCCGTCTATGAATCCCTTGAAGGTGGCCAGACGGAATTTGGTCGTGCTGCGCTGCTCGAATCTCCCTTTGGCAAAATCGAAAGCGGTTGTCACCGGCCAGGAGTTGATACGAATCTTGCATTCGGAAGACTCCGCAAAACTCACATAGTGCGGCAGACGGTTCACTCGCGTGCTGGAACTCACGGCGGTGATGCCCAGAGAGAAGGCGTGATTCTGCGCGCGCAAGAGCGCGCGCCGCGCTCGCTCCGGCGTGGGCTCGGGAATGAAGCTTTCAACGGCCTGCGCCGCACTTTCGCGCAGCATGCCGGTGAGTTTGCCGTGGGCATCGCGCTCGATCACTCCGTCCGGCGGATTCGGTGTGCGCTCATCAATCCCCGTGCGTTGGAGTGCTGCGGTGTTGGCGACCGCCGAATGAAGATCACGGCACCAGATGAGCACCGGCATGTCGGGACACACGCGATCCAAATCATGCCGCGTGACCGGAGCCCGACTTTCGTCGAGTCCCGTTCCCTGTATCCACGCGCCGGGTTCGTCATCACGCTCACGCACATGCTGAGACAGCATGGACAGAAACTCCTCCGTGGATCTTGCCGGCGAGGCGTCGCACCATCCCAACGCGAATCCGCCATAGAGCAAATGAGCGTGCGCGTCGTGCAAACCGGGCACGAGCAGCGCGTCCGGCGGCAGCACGACAGCGTCCGCGCGAAGTGCTGCCTGTTCGCGCGGCATGATCCGCGCGATGCGGTCATCCGCAGTTTCCACCACGAGAGAGCGGACGGGCCCGCGACCCGTCCACATCTTGCCCGCAATTTGGAGGCTGGCATTCATCCGCTGAGCCTTACCTGCAGCCGGCGGATTTCCAGCGCGCGGCCCGAGGCCGCATCCGCTTCGATGAGAACCGCCGAAAGCCGCACGTCGCCCTCCGCGCACGAAAATTTAAGAGCCGACATAGGAAATAGAAAACGGTGAAGCGCGTGCTCGGTCTTCATGCCGATGACACCCGCGTGCGATCCGGTCATGCCCTAGCGAGGCCGTCCACATAGCGCGCGAAGGCGATTTTCTCGGCGGTGGCTTCGGCATGGAAGTCCACGATGAGCAGCGGTGTTTCTCCACGCAGCTTCTCAATCGCGGCCTTGCCCAGCCGGAACGGATCGTCGCTGGGCGGCAGCAGCGCGCGGCCGTGGAGATTCAGCACGGCGATTCTTTTTCCCGCCCGCGCATCGTAGACTCCGGAGCCACGGCCCGGAGTTCCTTCCGGAAAATTCAAGGGCCGCAAGAGCCGCGGTTCACGGTCGAACAAGTCGTGCACTTTCTCCCGATAGAGACTGTGGTTGCCACCCGTGATGCAATCCGCTCCGGCCTGAAACAACTCTTCCACCACCCCCGGCACCAGTCCCTTGCCCTGCTCCGCGTTCTCGCCGTTGACGATGCAGAAATCCACGCGCTCGGAACGGAGCAGCCCGGGCAGAAGCCGCTCGAGGGCTTCCACTCCGGGCTTGCCGAACACGTCTCCTACAAAAAGAACGCGCACGGATTCCGTCACTTGGCTACGCCGATGGCCCGGAACTCACGGAGCACGGTCACCTTGATTTGACCGGGATACTCCAGCTCCGACTCGATCTTCTTGGCAATATCGAGAGCCATGACTTCGGCCATGGCATCGGTGACCTTTTCCGGCTCGACCACCACCCGCACTTCACGACCGGCCTGAATGGCGTAGGCCCGCTGCACTCCGCGGAAGGCGTTGGTAATCTCCTCTAACTTCTGCAGGCGCTGAATGTAAATTTCCAGCGTTTCGCGCCGCGCGCCCGGACGCGCGCCGGAAACCGCATCCGCCGCCTGCGCCAACACGCCGATGGGCGAGGTGAACTCTTCATCTCCATGATGCGCGGCGATGGCGTTGATCACCACCTTCGGCTCACGGTACTTCTTGGCCAGTTCGACGCCGATCTGCACGTGCGTGCCTTCGGTGAAGCGGTCAATGGCCTTGCCGAGATCGTGCAGAAGGCCGGCGCGACGGCCCAACTTGGCGTCGAGTCCCAATTGCGCGCACATGAGGCCGGTCAGGTGCGCGACTTCGATGGAATGCTGGAGAATGTTCTGGCCGTAGCTGGTGCGGAACTTGAGGCGGCCCAGAAGCTTGATGATCTCGGCGTGCAGGCCGCTCACGCCCGCTTCATGGCAGGCCGCTTCGCCGATTTGCACGAGCTGCTCCTGCATCTCCTTCTCGCACTTCTTTACCAGCTCTTCGATGCGGCCGGGGTGAATGCGTCCGTCGGCCATGAGCTTCTCCAGCGCCAGGCGCGCGACTTCCCGCCGCAGCGGGTCGAAGGCCGAGACGATGACGACCTCGGGCGTGTCATCCACGATGATGTCCACGCCGGTGGCCTGCTCGAAGGCGCGGATGTTGCGTCCCTCGCGGCCGATAATGCGGCCCTTGATCTCATCGTTGGGAATGGTCACCACCGACACGGTGCTTTCCACCGCGTGGTCGGCGGCGCTGCGCTGAATGGCGGAAATGACGATCTCGCGGGCTTCCTTGTTGGCGGTCTGGCGGGCGACGTCGCGCATCTCCTTGACTGACTCCGCCGTGGCTTCACGGGCCTTTTCCAGCAGCGATTCCTTGAGTTCTTCGAGGGCCTGCTCCTTGCTCAGTGCCGCCACCCGCTCGAGCGCGGTCTGGGCTTCGTTCTCCAGCTGATCAAGGCGCGATTGTTTCTGCTGCAGAGCTTTTTCCTTGGCGATGTTGGACTGCACCAGCCGGTCGGCTTCTTTGGTCTTCTTGTCCAGCTCCTCCGCTCGCACCCTGACGTTCTGCTCGCGATCCTTCAGCGAGCGCTCCATTCTCGCTATGTCATCCTGCTTCTGTCGAAGCTCGGCTTCAAGGCTGGCGCGAAGCTGAAGCTGTTCGTCCTTCAGTTCGAGCATCTTCTCCTTGAAGATGGTCTCGGCCTCCTTTTGCGCGTCGGCGATGATCCGTCCGGCTTCCTGCCGCGAGGCGGCCAGCTTGGCCTTGATCAGCCGTCGTCCGATGAACCAGCCGAGGCCGAAAAAGATCAGATCGGTGCCGAGACCTATGACCAGGAGGACGGTCGGATTGTCCATTTACGTCTCCCTGTTGGCCAAAAGAAATCCCTGCTTAGCGCGGCGATGTACCAAGAACCTGGTACATACATGGTGGGAATCCTCCTGATCGGTTCTCGCTTCCACTATCCGGTATCGGAAACCCGGGGGCTTCCGCGGAATCCGCCCACGGGCGGACTTAGGCTTGCGATAGACGTCAGAGCCGAACTCCCTCAGCTTTTTCCTGTTGGTTCTTGAAAAAGCCTGGCTCAAGCAGGGATTGTTGTTGGTATGATGTGATAAGCCGCGTGTTGTCTATACGCCGAAACCTCCATTGGGGAACGGGATAAACCTCGAAGGGACGAATTACTCCAGCAGTCCTCGATTCAGATGTTCGGTCAACTCTCTGACTTTTCGTTCGTAACGCTCCACCAGTGCCTGCTTTTCACGCCGCAGCGCGAATATTTCGTCGGTGAGATTCAGAGCCGAGAGAATCGCCACCTTGAGGGCGGGACGCTCCGGATCGGACTGCTGAATCATGCGCATGCGTGCATCCACAAAAGCCGCGATCTCCCGAATGTAGTCAGCATCTGCCTCGGCCCGCACGGGGTATTCCTGTCCAAGAATGGACACCCACAGGGTGGTTCCCCGATCCCCATCGGGTCGCAGGTCCTTGTCGGAGGCGGTCATGGGTCTGACCTTCCGTGAGTCCGACTAAGCACCGTCAAGCTTCGCCAAAAGCGCGGTGATCTTGGAGCGAATGAACTCGTCCTGTCTCACGTCGCGCTGGTTACGCCTGAGGACTTCACATTCCCGGGTCAGTTGCTCGACTTGCTGCGCGGCTTCATCGTAGCGGGAATGCAAATCTGCGACCTGTTTCTGAAGCTCCTGTTTCTCCGATTGCAGCATCTGGACCCGCTCCAGGACCTGACTGATCTTGAGCTCGAGCGTTTCCAGCGATTTCGGATCCACCGGAGTAGAATCCTCCGTCAACTCAAAAAAACCGTCGGTCATGCTTTACCGTAAGTTCGCGCCATGCGCGGATTTCAAACCCTGCAAAACCGTAGTCACCCATTCCTCCACTTCGGCCGACTCCAGGCTGCGGTCGGGATGGGAGAATTCGAGCCGAATCGCCACCGACTTCTTCCGCGCCCCAAGTTTCTCACCGCGATAAACGTCAAACGGTTCCGCCCTGACCAGACAGGGGCCGCCGTGCTGGCGAATGGCGCCTACGAGGTCCGCAGCGGTCACGTCCTCATCCACCACCACCGCAATGTCACGCCAGGAAATGGGAAAGCGAGGCAGCGGCACATACTTACGCTCATCGTGCCGGAGCGTGAAGATGACGCCGAGATCAAGTTCAATCCAGCCCACGGGCGCGTTAATCTCGCATCTGGCCATGTGCTCGGCCGGCCACACACCCCACTTACCGAACGGCTTGCCATCCGCAACCATTTCACCAAGAAGAACTTCCCCACTTTGAACATCATAGCAAAGAATCTCGACATTGTCAAGCGAAATCTTGGCCGTCAGAACCTCGATTGCACCCTTTAAGTCGTAGAAATCAAGTTGCTTATCTTGGTGAGCCCATCCCTGTGGATAGCTTCGTCCGGTCATCACCGCGGCCAAGGTCTGCCGCTCCCAAGTCCGCGGGTCGTCGGGCGCGCCTTCATGAAACACTCGCGCCACCTCGAAGAGGCGCAGGTTCCGGTCGCCCCGCTGAAAGTTGGCCGCGGCCGCCCGCACAAGCTGCGGCAGGAGCGACCCTTGCAAGCGCAGCATGTCGTCCGTGACCGGATTTTTCAGAGCGACACCTTCGGGCAGGTCCGGCGGGTCTCGGCGCGGGTCCGGGGTGTACATGGACAGCGACAAGGTCTCATGAAAGCCGAGCGAGACCATGATGTCCACCACTTTTCTCCGCAGCGCGAAAATCGGGTCGTCGCCGCCTTCCAAAGGAACCCGGCTCACCACGGCGGCGGGAATGTCCTCGTAGCCGTGAACACGGATGACTTCTTCGATGAGGTCTATCTCGCGCTCAAGGTCGGGCCGGCAGGTGGGCACAGCCACTTGCCACTCGACGCTGTCGCCCTTCACTTCGCAGCCCAGCCGGACCAGAATGCCCTGCATTTCCGCGGGCGGAATCTCGAGACCAATGAGGTGACTGGCGCGAGCCGGACGGAAGCGAGTTCTGAGCGGACGAATCGGCTTGGCATAGTTGTCCACGCGGCCGCGCAGCACCCGGCCTCCTCCCCACCCGCCCATCAGGGCCGCCGTTGCGTCAAGCACCCGCGGTATGCCGTTGGGATCAGTGCCCCGTTCAAAACGGCGCGAGGCGTCGGTGTCCAGTCCGACCGTGCGCGAGGTCCGGCGGATATGCACGGGATCGAAGTACGCGCTTTCGATCAGCACATCGCTCGTGTCGTCGCGAATCTCGCTGTTCAGCCCGCCCATCACACCGCCCAAAGCCACGCCCTTGACCGCGTCGGCGATGAGTACGTCCCGCGCGGAAAGTTCATGTTCCTTGTCGTCGAGCGTGATGAATTTCTCCCGCTCCGCTGCATAGCGAACGACGATTTTCTTCCCCTCGATGAAGCGTTGATCGAAGGCGTGCAGCGGCTGACCGAATTCGAGCATTATCAGATTGGTCGCGTCCACGATGTTCGAAATGGGCCGCACACCGCAGCGGGTGAGCCGCAAGCGCGCGCCGAACGGCGACGGCCCAATCTTCACGCCTTGAACGATGCGCGCCGCATAGCGCGGACAACCGTCCGGACAGCGAATCTCCACCGCAAGGTGATTCTCCGCCGGCTCGTCCGTTTCCGTCAGCGCATACTCCGGCCAGCGCCACGGAATGCGGAACTTCGCACCGAGGTCGCGGGCCACACCGGCGTGCGAAAGATAATCGGGCCGGTTGGGCGTGACCTCGACGTCATAGGTCGTATCGGGAAGATTGAGATACTTTTCTGCACCCACACCCACGACCCAATCGGCATCGCCTTCGATGATTCCCGTGTGCTCATCGGCGAGGCCCAGTTCGCGTTCCGAGGCCAGCATGCCGAAAGACTCGTGCCCGCGCAGCTTGGCTTTCTTCACCAGCGTGCCGTCCGCTGTCATCGCTCCCGGCAGCATCACCGCCACTTTCAGACCTGTTCGCGTGTTGGGAGCGCCGCAGACGACAGAGAGTGTCTCACCGCCGATATTCGTGCGCGTGATCCACAAGTGATCCGTCCCCTCGATGCGCGCGCAGTCCATAATCTCGCCGATGACCACGTTTGCCAGCGAAGGCTTGAAGGTCGTCGTCTTCTCCACTTCGAGGCCGAGGAACGTCAGCACTTCCGCCAGCTCCTCTGGCGAGACGGGAAGGCCAACTAATTCCTTGAGCCAAGCGTAGGAGATGATCATAACTGCTTCGCGATGGAATGTGCAGCCTACACCGCCGCAAACTGCCGCAGGAAACGCAGATCGTTGTCCACTAACAGACGAATGTTGTCAAGGCCGAAGCGCAGCATGGCGATGCGGTCAATGCCTAATCCAAACGCATAGCCGGTGTATTTCTCGATGTCGTAGCCCACGCCCGCTAAGACATTCGGATCCACCATGCCGCTGCCGCCCATTTCCAGCCAGCCGGCTTGCTTGCAGACCCGGCAGCCTTTGCCCTCGCAAAAGAAGCAAGTTACGTCCACCTCCGCCGAGGGTTCCGTGAACGGAAAGAAGTGCGGGCGCAGACGAATCTGCGTGTGCTCGCCGAAGAGCCGCCGGTAGAACGCGAGCAGTGTGCCCTTGAGGTCGGCCATGGTCACGCCTTCATCCACGTACAGCCCTTCCACCTGATGGAACATCGGCGAATGGGTCGCATCGGGCCGGTCGCGGCGATACACGCGGCCCGGAGAGATGATGCGCACCGGCGGTTTCTGCGATTCCATCACGCGAATCTGCACCGGCGAGGTTTCCGTGCGCACCACAAAACCGTTGGGAAGATAAATCGTGTCGGTCTCATCGCGCGAGGGATGCCACGGCGGAGTGTTAAGCATGTCGAAGTTGTAGTGCACCAGCTCGATCTCCGGCCCCTCGGCCACGCGAAAACCCATACTGCGGAAAATGTCCACCACCTCGCGCAGCACGAGCGTGAGCGGATGATACGTGCCCTCAAACGGCTTGCGCCCGGGCAGCGTCACATCCACCACCGCGTGCGACTTGGCCGGTTTGAGCAAAGCCAGCTTCGTCTCGACCAGTGACTCAAGTTCGGCGCGCAAGTTATTCAAGAGTTGCCCGATCTCCGGCCGCTCGTCAGCGGCCACGGTGGGCAGCAGCTTGAACAAGTCCGCGATCCTGCCCTTGCGCCCGAGGTACTTGAACTTGACGGTTTCGGCTTCATGCAGAGTGGTCGCATCCGCCAATTCCGCGGTAGCCTCACGAAGCAAGTTGTCGAAGTGCTCCTTCATGGAGACGAATCCTTGCCCTTGGTCTTTGCCTTCCCAAACAAACAAGCGATTCCCGCAAGCCCGGAATCGCCTGTACAGAACGGCAGGTTCAAGCTCTCATCCTGACGAGAGCCGCAGCCTGCAATCCCGCCAAGTCTCAGGCGGCCACCTGACGGGCAAGCGCCTCGAATCCCGCGGGATCGTTGACGGCCAGATCCGCGAGTTGCTTCCGGTCGAGCGCGATCCCTTTAACCTTGAGACCGGCCATGAACCGGGAATAACTGAGACCGTGGGTGCGAGCCGCGGCGTTGATGCGGATGATCCACAGACGGCGGAAGTCCCGCTTCTTGCGATGGCGATCCTTGAAGGACCGCGCCCAGGCTTTTTCGACGGTCTCAGTGGCCGCTTTGATGAGCGTGCCCCGGCGGCCGATGTAACCCTTGGCCGCTTTGAAGACCTTGTTGCGGCGATGCCGGTCGGCAGGGCCGTTGGTTGCGCGTGGCATTCTTCTATCCTCTATTCATGCAATTCAAACGATGAGTTCAGGACTTGACCGAGGTCCCAAGCATGCGCGCGATCTCCGCCACGTTGGTGCGATCCACCCCGCGCTTGCCCAGCATGCGGCGGCGGCGCTTGGCGCTCTTGTGCGCTAACAGATGGCGGTGATACGCTCCGCTTCTTTTCAGTTTTCCACCGCCGGTCTTGGTGAACCGCTTGGCGGCCGAGCGGCGGGTTTTCATTTTCGGCATGGTTGTCTCTCTATCTTTCGTTACTTCTTCACCAGAATCATGCTCATCATCCGCGGGCCTTCCATCTTGGCCGGAGCTTCCAGCTTGGCCACGTCAACGAGTTCCTTGGCCAACCGCTCCAGCATGCGCGTGCCGAACTCCTGATGGGTAATCATGCGGCCGCGAAAGATGATCGTCGCCTTGACCTTTGCCCCCTCCTCCACGAAGCGGCGGGCCATCTTGACTTTCGTCATCAGGTCGTGCTCGTTGATGGAGGGCGACAGCCGGATGCCTTTCAGCACGGTGGCCTGCTGCCGGCGACGAGCCACCCGCTCTTTCTTCGCCAGCTCATACTTGTATTTTCCAAAGTCCATGATCCTGACCACCGGCGGCGTCGCCGTGGGAGCGATCTCCACCAGGTCAAGATTCTCTTGTCTCGCCAATACCAGAGCCTGATCGGAGGGCATGATGCCCAACTGCTGACCGTCACTCCCAATGGTTCGGACCTGCGGCTCCCGAATCCTCTCGTTCGTCCGCACTTTTTCCTGCTTGGGAAGTGCTCGTCTCGGCGGTTCTTTGGACGTATGGGCCTCCGTGTGTGACCTGAGATTAGTGCGAAACTTTCTGCTGAATTTCCTGAAGGAGTCTCTGCGCCGCCTGCTCCACGGGCATGGCGCCGAGGTCTCCTTCCTTACGCCGGCGCAGACCTACTGTGCCGCTCTGCGCTTCGCGCGCGCCGACCACCGCCATGTAAGGCACCTTGTGCATCTCGGCGTCGCGAATCTTGAATCCTAATTTCTCGTTGCGCCCATCCACGCTGACCCGCAGGCCGTGCGCTGCCAGATCGTCTTTCACGAGTTGCGCGTACGGCAGTTGTTCTTCGCTGATAGGCAAAATGCGAATTTGCTCCGGCGAAATCCACAGCGGCAGATCGCCCGCGTAGTGCTCGATCAGAATGCCGATAAACCGCTCCAGCGAACCTAACAGCGCGCGGTGGATCATCACCGGCGGGTAGCGGTTGCCGTCGGCGGCCACGTACTCCAGTCCGAAACGCTGCGGCATGGAAAAATCACAC
>JAPKYT010000098.1 GCA_026394155.1 bacterium
CGCTGTTCCGCATCTCCCGCGCCGTGAAAGAACACCTGCTGACGGCGATTGACTTGCAAGCGCTGCTGGCGGTCAAGTCCCACACCGCCACGTAACGCCCCTTAAAAAACAACCCCCAAAAGCGGGACACCACTGGTTTCATGTCTCAAGTCTCAAGTTTCAAGTCTTCTTATCCGAACACCAGATTGCAAATGAAAACCGCCATCGTCAGTCCGGCCAGATCGCCTAACAGGGCCGCGGGCAGGGCATGCCGCGTGCGGCGCACGGCCACGCTGCCGAAATACACGGCCAAGACGTAGAAAGTCGTTTCGGTCGAGCCCATCATAGTGGAGAGCATGTTGCCGATGAGACTGTCGGGGCCGTAGGTTTTCAAGCCTTCGCTCATCACGCCCAGAGAGCCCGATCCGGAAAGCGGCCGCACCAGAGCCATCGGCAGAACTTCCGGCGGCACCCCCAAAGGCTGAAGCACCGGCGATAGTGCGGCGATGAGGCCATCCATCGCACCCGATGCGCGGAAGATTCCGATAGCTACCAGAATCGCCACCAGATAGGGAATGATTTTCACCGCCACATTGAAGCCTTCTTTCGCGCCGTCCACGAAAACTTCGTAGACTCGCACGCGCTTGATCGCGCCGAAGCCAAGGATGAGAAAGAAAATGACGGGAATCGCCCAGTTGGAGAATTCCTGCGCAAATTGCGAGAAGGAATCACTCATGGCTCTTCTCCCCGCGGTAGAATTTCGTGCGCTGCAAGAGTTTGGCCGACGTCACCGCCACCACCGCAGCCGTGCCGCAGGAGATGAGCGTCGTGCCGATAATCGAAGTCGGATGCGCCGATCCCGCGGCCACGCGCAGGCCGATCACGGTGGCGGGAACGAGCGTAATGGCGGTGGCGTTGATGGCCATGAAGATCACCATCGCATTCGAAGCGGCGTCGCTTCCTTTGTTCAGGCTTTGCAGGTCCTGCATCGCTTTCAAACCGAGCGCCGTGGCCGAGTTGCCGAGTCCCAGGAGATTGGCGGCGATGTTGGCCAGCATCGAGCCCATGGCCGGATGATCGGGTGGCACATCGGGAAAGAGTTTTCGCATGATGGGACGCACAGCCTTCGCCAAGAGCTGCACGAGGCCCGCTTCCTCGGCCACCCTCATCATACCCAACCAGAGGGCCATGATGCCGATGAGGCCGATGCAGAGTTCCACCGCGGTTTTGGCGGCGTCAAAGGCGGCTTTGGTGACGGCGTCCATGCTGCCGGTGAAGGCCGCAGCAGCAACGCCGATGACCACCAAGCCCAGCCAGATCCAATTCATCATAAGCGATTACCTATCTTATTTCCCCCCTGCTTCAGCGGGGGGACAAAAGGGGGGTCTCTTCCCGGCTGTCATTCTGAAGCCGTCTTCGGGCTGAAGAATCACTCAGAGTCTCTTTCGGCTCCGGCCGACTTTCAGTGATCCTTCACGTCGAAGACGACGTTCAGGATGACAGAAAAGAACACTTTCAGGAGATGTCTCGGATGAGTGCTCTCACTATCCGCCGCACAACTTCTTCCATCTTCTTCCAGCCGTCGTCGGATTTCAGGTCCACGCCGCCGAAGGCATCGGACAGAGAAGGATTGAGGAGAAGATGCAGGAGTCCCGCGCTCAGGATTGCCGCGACGGGGGCTATGGAGTCCGCGGGAACGCCTGCGGACTCGAGATACTCCAGCATGTCCTCGGCCCATTTTTCGCGGGCGCGGGAAAGCTCGATGGTCAGGGGATTCTTTTCCACCAGCTCCGCGCGCAGAACGGCAAGGGATAGCGGCCGCCGGCGCAGCTCGCGCACGAGTCCGGTGAGAAAGCGAAACGCAATCTCCTCAGCGGACAGATCGGCGGCTCCGAGCGCGTTGGTGCCGATGACCTCCTCGAAGCTGGGCCAGAGCGGATGCTGCGATGCGAGCGCGGAAAGAAGCTGGGGGACTCCTCCAAAATAGCGATAAACGAGCACCTTGTCCACGCCGGCTTCGCGGGCCACGGCATTGATCCCGACTCTGTGCAGGCCGTCGCGCGCGACAAGGCGCCCAAATGCCTGCAAAATCTTCTTTTGGGTCGCTTCTTTGTCGCGCGACTGGCGATTCTTGGCCATAAGTCACTGGTCGGTGATTTATGTCATTCAATATAGTCACTGATAAGTGACTTGTCAAGTGTTGTTCCCGATTCCGGCCGGGTTGCGAAGACTTAACCCAGCTCGGCGGTGGGGAGGGGCAGTGACTTGTCAAGGGCAAGTACGGGCGTCTGGCGGGCCCGCCGTAATGTTTTCACCCGCAAAGGTTTCCCTCAAATGCCCTCTAACCTGATTAAAAAACAAGTGCGAGAGAAGGGCGAAACGGTTGACAAAGACCGGCGTTCTTTGTATATTGACAGAACCAATAGGACAGTTGCTGTCAAATTCTAACAGTATGCAAGACAAAATCTTACAAGATACCAGAGACCCGGAAAGAGTAGCGGGAAGTTGCCTGCCCGCAAGCCCCGCGCGCCGCAAACGCATTCGCGAAGTGCGGATCGGCCCGCTTGTTATTGGCGGCGAGCACCCGGTGTCCGTGCAGTCCATGACCCTGACGGACACCCGCGATGTTGCCGCTACGGTCGAGCAGATTCACCGCTTGGAAGATGCGGGCTGCGAAATCGTGCGGGTGGCCGTTCCCGATGACGAAGCCGCGTCCGCGCTCTCCGCGATTAAGAAAGCGATCCACATTCCGCTGGTCGCGGACATTCATTTTCACTACAAGCTCGCGCTGAAGGCCATTGACGCGGGCGTGGACAAGATTCGCATCAATCCGGGGAACTTGGGCGGCGAAGAACGCGCTAAAGTAGTAACGCGGGCCGCGCGCGAAGCGGGAATTGCCATGCGCGTGGGCGTGAACTCCGGCTCTTTGGAAAAAGAGATCGTGGACAAATATGGCGGGCCGACGCCGCAGGGAATGGTGGAATCCGCCCTTGGCCATTTGCGCTTTCTTGAAGACGAGGGCTTTTCGAACATCGTGCTCTCGCTGAAGGCCTCGAACGTGCCGCGCATGATCGAAGCCTGCACGCTGATGCGCGAAGCCTGCGACTATCCGCTGCATCTTGGAGTCACCGAAGCCGGGCCGCCTTCGACGGGAATTATCAAGAGCGCGATGGGCATCGGCTATCTGCTCATGAACGGCATCGGCGAGACCTTACGCGTTTCGCTGACCGCCGATCCGGTGGAAGAAGTGCGCGTGGGCTGGGAGATCCTGAAGTCTTTGGGGCTTCGTTCGCGCGGGCCGATGTTAGTCGCGTGTCCCTCGTGTGGCCGCTGCGAAGTGGATTTGCTCGAACTGACCGCGAAAGTGGAGAAGGCCATTGCGGGAATCAAGAAACCTCTGCATATTGCGGTCATGGGCTGCGTGGTCAACGGCCCGGGCGAAGCGCGCGAGGCCGATCTGGCGGTGGTGGGCGGCAAGGAGAAAGGGATGCTCCTGAAGTGCGGGAAGATCATCGCCACGCTGCCGGAAGAAGAATTGATTCCCGCGCTGCTTGAAGAGTGCGAAAAGTTTGAGGTCAGCGAAAGAGCCGCGGGAAAGGCGATGGTGGCGGGGGCGTAGGTGAGCGGAACCCTCCTTTTGTCCCCCCGCGCGGAAAAGGATGAAGGCGGAAGGATGAAGGATGAAAGAAGAAGATTCCGGGCACGCGGGGACGCATGCCTCGGCGGCAGGTAGTGCCGCACGGCAGTGCGCTCCGAGCGGGGCACATGCAGACATATGCCGCCGCCACCGAAGCCGAAGAGCGCGGCGTCTGGGATGATGATGACGGACAAGAACGGATTCCGGCCGGGTGGCGAAGACTGACCCGGCTCGGCGGAAGAGAAGAACCCCCCCTTGTCCCCCCATAGAACGGGGGGAGATAAGAGAACAGAAATGCCAAGAGATTATTCGAAGCCGCCGCGGGCGGGAGACGGGCCGAAACGCGACGGGTACAAACCCGGCGGATCTTCCAGGAAACCGTGGGAACGGCGCGAACGACCGCAGGGCGACGATCGCGGCATCCGCAAGCCCTATGCCGAAAAGCGCGAGTTCGGAGAAGCGCGCCGTGATTTTCGCCCGCCGCGTTTCGATGAGGAGCAGTTTGCCGCCCACGGCAAAGTGGCGGACATCGTGGGGCCGGGTGCGCAAAGCCGCTACGAGATGCTGCGCAAGCTGTGGGATTTCTTCCGTTCGGAGGATCTGATTGTCCCCGCCGGACATCATCCCCGGCCGAATGCGGATGACTGGCGGCAGGGCGGAGATGAACGTCGCCACGATGCCACCGAAGATCGTCCTCCGCCCAGGCGATCCTACCGCAAGCCCGCCGGAGAGCACCCGACGGCGCGCAAGGCAAGGTCGCTGGAAGGCGTGCCGCGCAGAAAGTTCAAGGAAACTCGGGAACGGTGAACAACACCACGATCATTTTCGAGATGTGGGACTCGTCCGGGCCGGGAACGTTCTACAAGAGCATGGAAAACACCTATACCAAGAAGTAGGGTGCGGCGCAGACCACTGAGGTTTCATCGTGACACCTTCCAAACCGCCGGTTGCCGACGTGCGGGTACCTGTTCTGCCGCGGGTTCATGTTCCCGCGGACTTGCGACAGCTCTCCATCGAGGAATTAGAGCAGCTTTGCGGTGAGCTGCGCACGGTGTTGTGGGATACGATCACCACCGTCGGCGGGCACCTGGCCGCCTCGCTGGGCGTGGTGGAGCTGACGGTGGCGCTGCACTACGTGTACGACACGCCGCGCGACAAGTTGGTGTGGGACGTGGGGCATCAGGGCTACATTCACAAGATTCTGACGGGACGGCGCGAGCGTTTGGCGACCATCCGGCAATACGGCGGGCTGTCGGGATTTTTGAAGCGCGGGGAAAGCGAGTACGACACTTTCGGGGCGGGGCATGCGTCCACTTCGATCAGCGCGGCGCTGGGCATGGCAGTGGCGCGCGACCTTCACGGCGAAGACCACAGCGTGGTGGCCATTATCGGCGACGGCGGGATGACGGGCGGACTGGCCTACGAAGCGCTGAACAATGCCGGCGCTTCGGGCCGCAACATTACGGTGGTTCTGAACGACAACGGCATGTCCATTTCGCCCAATGTGGGAGGGATCTCGCGGTTCTTTCTCAAAATGGAGCGGAACCCGCGGATGTCGAAACTCAAGGACGAAATCTGGAGGTTGTTGGGCGAGTCCCCCGTCGCGGCCAAGAGGCTTCAGCGGCTGGCGGGCAAGTTGGAGGGTTCACTCAAGAACCTGCTCTCGCCGGGCATGCTTTTCGAAGACATGGGCTTTCAGTATTTCGGGCCTTTCGACGGGCACAATTTGCGCGAGGTCATTGACGTTCTGACAGACGTGAAGAACGATCACCATCATCCGGCGCTGGTGCATCTGGTGACGGTGAAAGGCAAGGGCATCGAGTGCGCCGAAGCCGATCCGATAAAGTATCACGGCGTGAAAGGCAGGCCGCTGCCGGCCAAGGTGGAGCCGCGCGCGGCGGGCGACGCCACGCGGCCGCCGACGATGGCCTACATGGACATTTTCGGCAGAGCGGTGATCGGCGAAACGGCGCGCGATCCCGATGTGGTGGTGATTACTGCCGCCATGAAAGAAGGCACCGGACTGGTGGAATATAGCTTGGCCTATCCGCAGAATTTTTTCGATGTGGGAATCGCCGAGGGTCACGCGGTGACGTTTGCGTCGGGCCTCGCGGCGTCGGGCCTCAAACCGGTGGTGGCGGTTTACTCGACGTTCTTGCAGCGGGCTTACGATCACATGCTGCACGATTGCGCGTTGCAGCATCTGCCGGTGCTGTTTTGCCTCGATCGCGCCGGTCTGGTGGGAGAAGACGGGCCCACGCACCACGGCTGTTTTGATCTGGCGTATTTGAGTTCGATTCCCCATATGGTGGTAGCCGCGCCGCGCTCGGGAGAAGAGTTACGCGATCTCATTCGCACGGGCCTTGAATATCGCGGCGGGCCGATGGCGGTGCGCTATCCGCGCGACAAGGCGCCGGACGTGATAGACTGGACGCGCGCGCCGCGGGCGATTCGCATCGGAAGTTGGGAAGTGCTGCGCGAAGGCAAGCGAGTTCTGGTGTTGGCGGTGGGCACGATGGTGGAGGTGGCGCGGCGCGCCATCGCCAGCGAAGAGCTGCACGTGACGCTGGTGAATTGCCGGTTCATCAAACCTCTCGACGAAGAGCTGTTGTCCGACCTTTTGGCGCGGCACGAGTGTGTGCTCACGCTCGAAGAGGGTTCGATTGAGGGCGGTTTCGGTTCGCGGATCGCGTTTTTCATGAAGGAGCATGGACTAACTCAGCCGTTTGCCGCGCTGGCGCTGCCCGATCAGTTCGTCACCCACGGCGGGCGGGAAAAGCTGCTTGAGGTTTGCGGCCTTTCCGATGCGCAATTGGCGGAGGTGATCCGCGGCATGACGCGAGGCGAGATGCCGGTGGGCGGGCGCTCGATTGAAACGGTTCTGGTGAGCGAGGCGCAGCGGGTGCAAAGCGGATTGGACGCGCCGCAGCCGGGGGACGAAGCGTGAAGGTGTTAGTGGATCCCCGGGCCGGATTCTGCGGCGGCGTGCGGCGGGTGGTCAAAATGGCCGAGCGGCATCTGGAGGAGACCGGCCGTCCGCTGGTCAGCCTCGGCGATGTGATTCACAACGAAGTGGAGATCGGCCGCCTCAAGGAGTTGGGACTCTCCGGCACCGGCTATGAAATCCTGGACGGGGAAGGGATGGCCGCGCGCCAACTGCTGATTCGCGCGCACGGCGAGCCGCCGGAAACGTACCGCAAGGCCGAACGATTGGGCATCGAGCTGATTGACGGCACCTGTCCGGTGGTGACGCGCTCGCAGGAGATTGCGCGCTCGCACTATCTGGCGGGGGAACAGGTGGTGATCGTCGGCAAGCCGTATCATCCGGAGACCATCGGTATCCGCGGACATTGCGACGGTCAGGCGATTATTGTTTACGAAAAGAGCGATATCGAGAAGCTCAATCCGCACAAGCAGACGTTCGTGCTGGCGCAAACGACGGTGGCGCGCGAGTGGTTTCAGGAGCGCATTGACTGGATCAGGGCGCGTTGTCCCGAGGTCGAGGTTCAGGTGGAGAACACGCTCTGCCGTTTTGTGGTGGGGCGCGACCGCGACCTTGAACATTTCGCGCGCGAGGTGGACGTGGTCATCATGGTGGGCGGCACCAAGAGTTCCAATACCAAGGCGCTCTTTGAAGTTTGCGTCAAGGTGAATGCGCGCTCGCAGCTCGTGGTCACGGAAGCGGATTTAGATTTGAACTGTCTGCGGCCGGAGGACACGGTAGGTGTGACCGGCTCGGCCTCCACGCCGCACTGGCTTTTGGAGCGCGTGGGCAATTACATTGCCGGGCGCGCGCGGGCGGAGATTATCGAAGCGGAATCCAATGGACGGAAGCTCAAGCGATATCGTTTTCGCCGTCGAGGGTCTCCCGACCCACGATGGCGCAAAGAACCCCCCTTTGATCCCCCCTTCTTCGAAGGAGGGAGAGAAAATGCGCAAGCCGGAGTGGTTGAAGGTGCGGATTTCGCACAACAAGACCTTTCACGGCGTGCGCGAACTCGTGAACGGTCTCAGTCTGCACACGGTTTGCGAGGAAGCGGCCTGTCCCAACCGCGGCGAGTGCTGGAGCCTCGGCACCGCCACCTTCCTGATTATGGGCGACACCTGCACGCGCTCTTGCGGTTTCTGCAATGTCAAGACGGGCCGGCCGCTGCCGCTCGACCCTGATGAGCCGTGGCGCGTGGCCGAGGCGGTGCGGAACATGAAGCTGCGTTATGCGGTGATCACGTCGGTGGATCGCGATGAATTGCCCGACGCGGGGGCCGCGCACTTTGCCGAAACCGTTCGCACGGTTCGCGCCGTGAACCCATTGTGCCGCGTAGAAATTCTCATTCCCGATTTCAAAGGCATGAAAGAGAGTCTGGCCGCCGTTTGTGAAGCTAAGCCGGACGTCTTGGCGCACAACCTGGAGACGGTGGCGCGGCTGCATCTTCAGGTGAGGCCGCAGGCGAAGTACTGGCGCAGCTTGCAGGTGCTGGGGCGCGCCAAGAAGCGCGGAATGGTGGTGAAGTCGGGTGTGATGGTGGGCTTGGGCGAGACCAAGGCGGAGGTGGTTCAGGTCATGCGCGACGTGGTGGACATAGGGTGCGACCTGTTCACCATCGGCCAGTACCTGCGGCCCACGCCGCGCCATCTGCCGGTGGTGGAATACGTGCATCCGGATGTCTTTGAGGAATACAGGATCATGGGCGGGAAGGTGGGGCTGCGGCACGTGGAGTCGGGCGCTCTGGTGCGCAGTTCCTATCATGCCGCGTCACAGGAAGAAACGATGAGGAGTGGAGGACGGTGATTGCGCATGCAACCACGGCCTGCCGTTGAAGAAGATGTGATGGCCCAAGCGGGTTTTTCGATCTGTGCAGGCTGCGGGCCGAATCCGATGATTCGGCCTGTGTTTTCTTGAGGGCGGTCGGAAAGGCGTGTAAGAGATGATTTTGAAAAAGGTTAGTCCGATTTTGCTTGACTCTTTAGGGTCATTCCCGTATATTCAAACGTATAGTGACGGACAGGTGAAAAACGCCATCGGCTGGACTTGTCTAAAATGATACGGTACAAAGGGATAGCGGCACGATGATGCCACAGAACGGCAGTTTTTGGGATCTGGTCACAATCGCTTCGCCGTTTGCCAAGTTCATTTTGCTGATCTTGGCGGTGATGTCGGTGGCGTCTTGGACCATTATTCTTGAGAAGATCGTGCTGCTGACACGTGCGCGCCGGGCCAACCGGAACATGGGTCGCTATCGCTGGACGCAGTTCGAGCCGCGCGGTTTGGCGGGCGAGGCACGGCGCAACGTGGCGGCGTTTGTAGCGCGGGCCTATCTGCTGGTCTATCGCGACGTTTTGGAGCGCGGGGGGGAGGCGGCACTCGACGGCGAATTGGTGGGGCGCGAGTTTGCGCGCAACGTGGCGCACGAGCTGACGCGCGCCGAAAGATTTCTGCCTTTCTTGGCGACGTGCAGTTCGGCCGGGCCGTTCCTCGGACTTCTGGGCACGGTGTGGGGAATCATCAGCGCGTTTCAAAGGATCGGCATTTGGGGCAGCGCGAATATCGCGGTGGTGGCGCCGGGCATCGCCGAGGCGCTCATCGCCACGGCGGTGGGACTCTTCGCCGCCATTCCCGCGCTCATCGGCTACAACTTCTTCTCGCATTGGCTGCGCAAGGAAGCCGAGCGCGCCGACGGCTTTGCCGACGACCTGAGCTTTGCCCTTGACCGCTATGCGGCGAACAGAGCGGCGCAGGGCTCGAAGGTGACGACATGAGAAACGGTAAGGTCGTCCCATTCTTTCCGCCGAGCGGGGGTCGCTGACCCCGCCGGAATCTGACAGGCTGGAGTCGGATGCTTCGCCGTCACCGTAGAATAGCGTTTCTTCCGCCGAGCGGGGGTCGCTGACCCCGCCGGAATCGGGTAGGATCAGAGCGGATGCTTCGCCGTCACCGTAGAATAGCGTTTGAGAACAGCATTCACTTCATCACCATCGTGACGCGCGAACGGGGTCTCTGGTTCAGGGACGATTCATGTTGCCGCGGTGTGCTCGAGTCATTCGAACACCATCGCCGCCGTCTTGATCTTGTCTGTTATGCCTATGTTCTCATGCCGGATCATCTGCATGCGCTGCTTGTGCAAGAATCTGACGGGGAGTTGATTCCGGATCTGGTGCGGGAATTCAAGAAGTGGACTTCGCGGAATTGCCGACCGGGGGGCTATTCGGGAAGCACGCTCTGGCAGGATCAATATGACGATGTTCCGGTGCCGGGTTCGGAGGCGGCGCGCACGAAGATCGAGTACATTCACAACAATCCCGTTCGCAAGGGAATGGTGTCAATACCGGAACAGTACCCGTGGTCGAGTGCGCGGGATTACTGGGAAGTTGGCAAGGGGATTGTGGAGATTAGGAGGCCGTAAGAGGAGATTCCGGCAGGGTCGGCGACCACTGCTCGGCGGAGAAGAGAAGATTCCGGCAGGGTCAGCGACCACTGCTCGGCGGAGAAGAAGTCGGCGACCACTGCTCGGCGGAGAAGAGAGGATTCCGGCAGGGTCAGCGACCACTGCTCGGCGGAGAAGAAGTCGGCGACCACTGCTCGGCGGAGAAGAAGTCAGCGACCACTGCTCGGCGGAGAATATATGAAGCGTCGTTCGTTCAAGATTCCGTACCGGCCGATACCGGACATCAATGTGACATCGCTGGTGGATGTGACGCTGGTTCTGCTCATCGTGTTCATGGTGGCCGCGCCGATCATGAAGAGCGCGCTCGATATCGCCGTGCCGCAGGCGGTCACCGCCAAGCCCTCGGACAAAGAGGGCATCACCATCATCATTCAGAAGAACGGCAAGATTCTGATAGACGAAACGGCGGTGGACGAATCGAGCTTTGATGTTTCGTTCCAGCAGATTTATTCGGCCAACTCGGGCCAGCCGGTGTTTCTCAAGGCCGACGGCGGCGTGCCCTATTCGAAGGTGCTGACGGTGGTGGATGCGCTGCGCGAAAGCGGCGTTTTAGAGCTGGGCCTCGTCGCCGAGCCTAAGCAATCGGCGCACGCGCGGCGGAGGTAGCGCACGATGTGGGGGCCGTTCGCAGGATCGGTTGGTTTGCATGTGACGGTGGCGGTCATCATGGTGATTGCCAGCGGAGCGGGACAGCTCAAGACGAAGCCGCTGCCCTCGGCCACCGTAGTGAAGTTAGTGCGGCCCATGACTCCACCACAGGGAACACCGGGGAAAACGGGAGAAGCTCCGAAGACCAAGCCGGCGCTCGAAATTCCGAAGGCCGACAAGAGCAAGAAGCCGAAACCGACCGACGTACAGACTCCGCCGAAACCGGAGAGTGCGCAGAGGTCATCATCTCCCACCACCACCGAGCGGACGGGGGAAGCGGGAACGCTGCGGGTTTCGGGGGGCGGATTCGAATACGATTTTTATCTGGCGGTGGTGCAGTCGAAGATCGAGCAGAACTTCCGTCCGCCGCCGGGCATGCGCGGCCAGAGCATGGCCACCGTGGGATTCAGCATTCAGAAAAGCGGTTTGGTCAGCAACGTGACGCTCGCCAAATCATCGGGCAATCTGCTCATTGATCAGGCCGCCGAGCGGGCGGTGCGGGCCGCGGGACGTTTTCCGCCGCTGCCGCCGCAATACTCACAGGGACAGCTTGACATTTACTTCGAATTCGTCGTCAATCCGGCCGCCGGTCATTGAGCGGATAGCGTTCTTTGGCAAGTTGGGCTTCATCGTTCATCGTTCATCGTTCATCGTTTTGACGCTCCTGCTCGTGCTGATCACAGCGGCGGCATGGGCGCAGCCGATCACGCTGCGCATGGAGACGCGCTCGGTGGGGCGGATGGAAATCGTGGTGATGCCCTTTCGAGCGGTTAGAGACAGCGCTTTTGCGGGCGAACTGCCGCGGCTCTTGCGCGAAGTGGTGACCGGCGATCTGGCCTACAGCGGCTACTTCAACGTGCTCGATCCCGAAGACCTGCCGCCGGACACGCTGGTGCAAGTCAAACGCACGGGCAACAAGTGGGACACGCTGCGCACCTTTTCCGGCTCGACGGCCGCGCGCGTGCAGGGTTCCGTGACGGTGGCGTGGGACGGAGTGACCGCCTCCATCGCCATCTTCCAGCCGCCCATCAAGGACGCGATCCACATCAAGGATTTTCGCTTCACGAGCGATGATTTGCGGGCGGCGGGTCACGAAATCGCGGCCTGGATCACCAAGATGGTGACCGGCGAGGAGGGTGGGTTCGCCTCGCGCATCGTGTTCGTGGTGAAAACCGGCGACAGCAAGAACCTGTGGATGATGGATTGGGACGGGGCCAATCCGCGCAGCCTGACTCAGGACAAGACGCTGAACCTCTCGCCTTCGTGGTCGCCGGATGGAAAGACAATTTACTTCACGTCATTTAGCGGGGGGAACGCGGACATCTACCAGTACAATCTGGAAACCGGCCACATCGCGCCGTTTATCAATTCGCCGCGGGTGGACAGCGCGCCCAGCGTGTCGCCCGACGGCCAGTGGATCGCCTATTGCTCGTCGGGCGAGGGGAATCCGGAAATCTACCGCATTCGCGCCGACCGCACCGGACGCACGCAGCTCACGGTGAGCTACGGGGTGGACACGTCGCCGTCGTGGTCGCCCACCGGACACGATCTGGTGTTCACCTCGGATCGCGGCGGCACGCCGCAAATCTACTGCATGGACGTGGACGGCGCGAGCGTAGTGCGGCTGACCTTCGCGGGCAACTACAACGAGACCGCTCGCTGGTCGCCGCGCGGAGACCTCATCGCCTTCGCCAGCCGCGAAATCGGTTTTCAGATTTTCACGATGTCTCCCGACGGCAGCCACGAGCGGCGCGTGACCGGCGAGGGGTCGAATTACGATCCGAGTTGGTCTCCCGACGGGATGAAGTTAGTGTACACGTCTCAGACGGGCGGCAAGTCCTCGATTTGGACGTGCAACTGGGACGGGTCGAACGCGCGCCAGCTTACCTTCGGCCTTCACGCGTCGCAGCCGCAATGGGGGCCGGCGGTCGCGCTCACGGATCACGACAACTGAGATTTCGTCATTTGAGACTTCGACATACACATCCATCCCAATTATCCACCGGAGGGAAGACCATGCAAAGGAAGTTCACCCATTTGCTGCCGGTGATCGCCGTGCTGGTGATCGCGCTGGCCGTGGCCGTAACGGGTTGCAAGAAGAAGATGCCGCCGGAAGCGCCGCCGCCTCCGCCGCCGAAAGTGGAAGAAGTGGCTCCGCCTGCGCCGGACACGACCGGACAAGCCGCCCGCGAGCAGCAGGCGAATATGGACGCCGACCGGGCGCGCATCGTGACGGTGTATTTCGAATATGACAAGAGCGAGGTCCGCGCCGATCAGCGGGATCGCATCGCGACCAACGCGGAAATCTTCCGCCGCTGGACGGACTGGCGGCTCAGCATCGAGGGAAACTGCGACGAGCGCGGCACCGTGGAGTACAACCTCGCGCTGGGCGAGCGTCGCGCGATGGCCGCCAAGCAAGCGCTGGTGGCGGCCGGCATTGAGGCCGCGCGCGTGAGCACCGTGAGCTACGGCGAAGAGCGGCCGGCCGATCCGGGCCACGACGAGACGGCGTGGGCCAAGAACCGTCGCGCGGAATTCCGAGCTAGATAAGTCCGCAGCCCCATGCGCCATCTACCGAATCGAAAGTCCGGGGAGAGACCGGCGAGGTCTTTCTCCGGCCGCCTGACGGTCCTTTGGGCCGTGAGCGTGCTGCTGCTCGCCACCGGCTGCGCCTCGCGCCAGCAG
>JAPKYT010000111.1 GCA_026394155.1 bacterium
TCTTAGCTTGCCCCATAGCTTGAGCCTCCTGCGGAACGGTTCTTGATATGTGGTAACGTCAAGATACCCGTTCTCAATGAGCAACTCAAGCTGTTTTATTTCAACCCCTTGTCTCCCCCCAAAAAGAGAGACACCACTGACTTGAAACCTGAAACTTGAAATCGGAAATCGGAAAGAACCCCCCTTTTATCCCCCCGTCCACGGGGGGAGAACAGAAGAGATTCTGGACGCCCGCGAAGAAAAAGCTGAAAGGCTGAAAGCTGAAAAAAGAGCGCGCGGTGTCCGGAATGACAGACAAGAACAGATTCCGGCCGGGTGGCGAAGACTGACCCGGCTCGGCGGAAGAAGCGGGGCAGGCGAAGACCAAAGACGCCTGCCGCCGCCAGTAAAAGGAAACCCCCTTTTGTCCCCCTACTGAAGTAGGGGGAGAGCCGATCAGACGACGCGGACGGCGAGGAGGGTTTGGTCGTCCTCGGGGGAGCGGCCGCCTTGATGGAGATCCACCAGAGACATGACCTGGGCGATGATTTCGCCGGGCGTTTCGTCGGCGTGGGCGCGCAGCACGTCGCGCACGAGTTCCTCGCCGAGTTCGTCGCCCGATTCGTTCATGGCCTCGCTCACGCCGTCGGTGTAGAGCAGCAGCGCGTCGCCGGGCGCAAGCCGCACGCAGCCTTGTTCATAGGTCGCGTCGGGAAACGGGCCGAGGATGAGGCCGCCTTCATCGAGCATCTGGTCGCGGCCGGCGCGGCGGATGAGAATCGGGAAATTATGGCCGGCGTTGACGTAGCGGAGCACGTGCTCCTGCGGATCGAACACACCGACGAAGAGGGTGATGAACTGATCGGGCTCGGTGTTCTGATGAATGAGTTCGTTGGCGCGCAGCATGAGGTCGTCGAGCGTAAGATTGAGACCGCAGAGCACGCGCAGCGAGGCCTGCAAACTGGCCATGATGAGCGCGGCGCCCGCGCCTTTGCCGGAAACGTCACCGATAGCCAGCGCGGTGCGGCCGCCGGTGAGAGCGATCACATCATAGTAGTCACCGGCCACTTCGAGGCAGAAGACACTCTTGGCGGCGATGGACAAGCCCGGAGTTTTGGGCAGCACTTTGGGGAGAAAACGCTCCTGCACGCGGCGCGCCACTTGCAGTTCTTCTTCCATGCGCCGCTTTTCGACATTCTCGGCGATGAGCCGCATGTTGTCGCCGGCGAGTGCGACCTGCGGCGCGAGCGAACTGAGAATTCTGATTTCTTCCGGCGCGTAGTCTTCGCGCTCCACCTTCATGCCGAATCCGAGAAAGCCCACCAGCCGGCCGTGAGTCACCATCGGCAAGAGCAGAGCCACGCGGTTGCGCATCAGCCAGCTCACCTCCTCTTCGCTCATGGGAATGTGCGTACCGGAGAGGGCCTCATCCACCATGATGGGCCGGCCTTCGCGCTCCATTTTGAGGACGAGCGGACTGGACGAACCGAAAGGTGTAGACGCGTCGTCGCGCAAGAGGAAGCGGCGGTCGTCGGCGGCGCGGAGAACGGGATAGACGCCCTCGACCGCCAGACCGTCGCGCAGGCGTTCTTCGAGTTGATTCCAGAAGGTTCGCTGATCGGCGAAGGAGGCGGTGCGCTGCAGGAAGTCTTGGATCATCTGCCGCAGGCGCTGCCGTTCGGGATAGAAGCGGCGCTCGAGATTTTTTTGCACGCTTTGCGCGCCGCGCAGAATGCCGACCACCACCGCGATGGTGACGGCCAGATTCCAGAAGCTGCCGCGCGCAAAACTGCGGCTGATGATCTCGCTGGCATAGTAGCCGATGGCGAAGAGCAGGGCCAGCATGAGAGCCAGCGTGAGCAGATGGCGGGTGCCGCGGCGCAGGCGGCCTTCAATGTCCAGCAATCGGTATTTGCCGAAAGCATAAGCCAGAGAGAGCG
Organism: bacterium; assembly: GCA_026394155.1. Lineage (GTDB taxonomy): Bacteria > Electryoneota > RPQS01 > RPQS01 > RPQS01 > RPQS01. The sequence continues at coordinate 1,920 of JAPKYT010000111.1, forward strand.
GAGACAGCAAGAGAATCAGAAAGATGAGGTCAGTGGCCAGCAGGCGCGGAGCCAGCGGCAGCCGGAAGAGGTCGGAAAGAATGCCGTACCTCTCCAGCAGGTAGAACAGGAAGAGCACCAGTCCGCCGCCCGATCCCCAGAGCACGAGTTTGGTTTGACGCTTCTCAAGATAGGTCTGCGCGTGACGATGGTTCCATGTTAGAAGACCAAGTCCGGCCAGCACCTGCAGCACGGCAATTGGGTAGATGACAAAGCGGAGACCGACGTTGTCCGGCAGTTTGAAGAGCGGCGCGGCGCTGAAAGCGAAGGCGACGATCAGCATCCACGGGAGCAGACAAAGTGCGTAGGTCAACAGCGGCCGCCGCTGCAAGAGGGGAGCCGGACGAGGAAAGTACATTTGCAACAGGAGCCAGAATCCGCTGAAGAACACTCCCACGGACCTGACGACGGCCAACAACGGGACTTCAAACGGAATGCGAAAGGCGGCCATGACCGCATACATGGGCAGAAAGGCGGTGACCATGAAGGTGGCCATGGAGAAGCCGTAGAGCGCGAGCACTCGCACCGGCGGGCTGTAGGGACGTTTGAGATAAGCCCAGAACGCCACTCCAACGAACGACAGAAAGATGAGCACTTTCAGCACTTGCAGGATGAAGACACTGACCCGCAGGGTCGCGTCCACCGGCCGGGTGCGAATGGTGGTCTCGCGTTCGACGCCTTGGTGAAGGAAGGTGATGTGCACCTCGCGGCCGGGAGTATGGGCGACCTCCAGATTCCGGATCCAGCTATCAAGGGTCGCCGCGGAATCGGCGATAGTGAGAATCGTGTCGCCGCGCTGCGGGTAGGGCGCGGACACGAAATCGTTCGGATCCACGGTAAAGAAGGTGGTGGTCGAATCCTGCTGAGCAGCCGCACAGAGCACAAAACCGGAACCGCTCCACTTGGCCACGCGAGTCACGTCGCGCGCTTCGATCAGCAGCCCGATGGCGAGGACGGCGAATCCCGCGGCCATCACCACGATTTGAGCGATTCGATTCTTGGTGTTCGTCGTCATCTTCGGAACCGGGTCAGCAAATGGCGATACGGCGTTTGAGAACGGCGGTCAGTCGGCCATGGCCCGCAGCACGCGGATGCGCGCCTCGGTGGGAGGATGGGTGCTGAAGAGGGCCGAGGCATTCATGGTAAAACTGCGCAGGGGATTGATGATGTAGAGATGCTGCGTGGCGCGGTTGGCCATAGGGAGCGGCTCGATCACGGCCTGCTGATCGAGTTTGTCGAGGGCGGCGGCCAGTCCGAGAGGATTGCGGGTGAGTTCGACCGACGAGGCATCGGCCAGAAACTCGCGTTTGCGCGAAACCGCGGTTTGCAGCAGGAGGGCGAAGAGCGGCGAGAGCAGAATGAGCAGCAGGGCGAACACGGCGAGGATGCCGCCGGCGGGACCGAGCCGCGAACCGCGCCGCATGAAAGAGCCGAAGCGCGCGCCGTGGCGGAAGCCGTCGGCCAGCAGCACCACCGCACCCACCATAGCCGTGACCAGCATCATGTAGCGGATATCGAAATTGTGGACGTGGCTCATTTCGTGGCCGATGACACCTTGCAACTCCTCACGGCTCAGGATTTTCATCAGAGCGCGAGTGACGGCGACGGAAGCGTGCTCGGGATCGCGGCCGGTGGCGAAGGCGTTGGCGGAATCGCTTTCGATGACATAGACGCGCGGCATGGGGAGGCCGGCGGCGATGCGCATTTCGTCCACCACGTTGATGAGCTGCTGATCGGCTTGGGGATCGGCTTCGCGGGCCTCGCTCATTTCGAGAATGGTGTGATCGGCCTCGTAATACGAGAAGATGATGAGCACGACGGCGATGGCCACCGCCGCGATCGCGCCCCACGGGCCGACGCCGAACCAGAGATCGAAGGCGAGGCCGAGCATGACGATGAGAATGGGAAAGCCGATGAGCAGGGCCAGCGATCCGAGCTTGTTGTCGGCGATTTCGCGGGCGAAATCCTTGCGGTAGCGGAAGAGGCGGGCGGGTTTGACTTTTGCGGCCGCCTCGGGGAAGACACCGCCGCAGAGTCCGCACATGAGCGCGGAATCGCGGTTGTTCTCATAGCCGCATTTGGGACAGGATTTCATGAAATCGTTTTGCGCTTTCCAGATTCCGGCCGGGTTGCGACCAACACCCCGGAGGGTGTTGGCTTGTAACCGACTCGGCGCACCGATGTGAGAGGGATTCTGGACGCCCGCACGCGAAGCCAAGAAGAGCGTGCGGTGTCCAGAATGACAGACAAGAGACCCCCCTTGCCCCCCTACTGAAGTAGGGGGGAAACACGGCTCAGCGCAGGTCCACTTTGACGGGCCCCGTTTCTTCCTCGGGGACTTGATAGAATTGCTCGCGCTGGAAGTTGAAGGTGTTGGCGATGATGCTGGACGGGAACATTTCGATCTTGTTGTGGAGGCGCATCACCGAATCGTTGTAGTACTGGCGGGCGAAGGCGATTTTGTTTTCGGTGGAGGTGAGTTCCTCTTGCAGCTTCAAGACATTCTGATTGGCCTTAAGCTCGGGATAGTTCTCGACCACGGCGAACAGAGACTTGAGCGCGCCGGTGAGAGCATTCTCGGCGGCGGAGACGGCGGCCGCACCCTGAGCCGAGAGCGCCTTGCCGCGAGCCTCGACGACTTTGGCGAGCGTTTCCTGCTCGTAGGACATGTAGTCCTTGACCACTTCCACTAAGTTGGGGATGAGGTCATGCCGGCGCTTGAGCTGGACGGCAATTTGCGCCCATGCGTTGCGCACCTGATTGCGGATTTGCACGAGGCCGTTGTAAAGACCGATGACCCACGCCACGAGGATCACGATCAGAATGAGGAAGAAGAGACCGAACATGCGGACCTCCCGAAGAAAGACTTGAGACTGGAGACTTGAGACCTGAAGAGCGGAGACGCAAGTGCAGCAGAAAAGAACCCCCCTTTTGTCCCCCCGTTAACGGGGGGAGACTCGAATTTTCCTTATGGCGTGCGCAATTGCGAGCGGAAGCGCCAATTGAGGAGAAAGAGGATGCCTACGAGGAAGAGCGGGCCTGAAATTGCCGCGTAGATATACCACGGGCCCTTTGCCCAGAATAGGATAATGTATAGCACACCGAGAGCATTAAACAGCACACCTGCGATCCACTCCCGCCGCCAAGAGACGATCAGCACGATGATGACGAGGATGGTGCTGGGCAAGAGGTGCATGAGCAGAGCGAGAGCCGTTTCCCAGAAACCGTGACTTTCATCGAAAACATCGAGAGCGAAGATGCTCAAGAAAGCCGCAAAAAGCATGCATAAGACTCTCGGTGTCCAGAACAGTGTGCGCCTGGTGGCTGTGTTCATGTTGACCTCCGTTGGGGAATTGTGGAAGCGGGGCAGGCGAAGACTGAAGATGCCTGCCGCCGCGACTCAAGCGGAAACCTGAAAGGCCGGGATGGCGTTTCTCCTATACCCTCAGTGGCGGCAAATCGCTATATTCCGCATAGATAGTGAAGATACGAATTTCGCGGCAATGTTCAAAGCCGGCGGTGAACCGGTAAGATTAGGGAAACCAAGCACTTTAAGATGATTCTTTTTGTCCTTGTGGTCCTTCTTGCTACGGGCCTTTTCCACTGGTTTCTCTATGCGCGGCTGGTGACAGCGCTGAACATTGCCTCCCCTGCCCTGCTCTGGCCTCTGCGCTCCCTGGCGGTTTTTCTGGCTCTTTCCTACTTCATCGCGCGTTTGAGCGAACGGCATGCGCCCGAGGCGGTGGTGCACGCGCTGCATTGGATCGCGTCCATTTGGATGGGGTTGATGTGGGAGCTTTTGTGGATCACGCTGCTTCTCTATCTGGTCAAGGTGGCACTGCTGCTCGGCGGCGTGTGGGCGCGTCTCGACTCCGCGACGACGATGCTGATCGGCCGCTATGCGGTAGTCAGCACGCTGGGCGCGGCGGTGCTGCTCTGCGGCTGGGGGATGAAGACGGCCTTTGGCCCGGCGCGGGTGGCCCACGTGCAAGTGCCGGTGCCGAATCTCACGCCCGAGCTGCGAGGCTTGCGCATCGTGATGGCCTCGGACTTCCACGCCAGCGTGCTGGTGGCCGGACGGGAGGTAGAGCGATGGAGCGAGCAGATCATGCGGCTCAAGCCCGATCTGATTCTGCTGCCGGGAGACATCGTGGATCGTTCGGCGGACGATATTCTGTACTTTGCCGATGCGTTCCACCGCCTTCGCGCGCCTTTGGGCGTGTACGGTTCAACCGGCAACCACGAATACTATGTCGGTCTTGAAGGCGCGCTGGAGTTTTGCCGCGCGGCGGGGATTCGGATGCTGATGAATGAGACGGTGGAATTGCCCAACGGCTTGGTGTTGGCGGGAATCGAGGATCGAACCGCGAGGCAGTTCAGACTTTCGCGCCCCACGCCCGCCGAGGTGTTAAGAGATGTTCCGAGGGAGAAGCCGGTGATTTTTCTCAATCACACTCCGGACACGCGGGAAGCGCGGGAGGCGGTGGAAGCGGGAGCGGATCTGGTGCTTTCGGGCCACACCCACGGGGGGCAGATTTGGCCGTTCTCGTATTTTTCGCGAATGGTGCATCCATACCATTGGGGGCTTTACAGTTTGGGAAGAGGGTTTATCTTCACCTCATGCGGTGTGGGCGATTGGGGGACACGCATGCGGATCGGCGCGCCGCCGGAAATCGCCCTCATCCGGCTGGTGGATGAGAACGAACCGCCGAGGGTGCGCTGGGAGGCGGAGAAAAGATGAGGGATGAGAAATGAAGAGTGAAAGAACGCCGGAAGAAAAGCCATGGGTGAGTGCGGGGGTGGCGATGTTGGTTGCACTCAGCTTCGCGCTCGTCTCCTGCGAGAAGAAGGAATCTCCCACCGGCCCGGACAATCATAACCCGCCCGCGGGGACGGCGCAGGTGACGGGTCAGGTGCGGGACGCGGCGGGGCAACCCATCGCGGACGCCGCGCTGCATCTGGTCTATGTGTTCACCGGCGAATCGCGAGCGACGCATCTGGACCAACCGTCGGTCACCTTTTTCCAGAGCGAATCCCCGCTGATGACGGAGTGCGGGGGAAGCGTGCCGATTCCCGACGGTGTCATGGTGAAGCTCTTTTGGGACCGCAACGGCAACGGCCCCGATAACAGCGACCAGCCGCCGCCGCTGTGCGACCATCCGCTGGAATGCGATGACGGTCCCGCCGGGACGGTCAACATCATCGAGTTTGCCTTCAACGGGCTTACCAGCGGCTTGGGTCCGGGCATGTTCTATTCCGATCCGGGTCTGGTGACGCAGGGAGACGTGCTGGATCCCAACCGCTTTTTCGCGCGCATCTATTGCATGGACGGCAACGTGTTGTACACCAGCAATTGGGTGGAGCCGCCGTCCGGAGTCAGCGACGCGGTTCTCCACTTCGATTGCGATTCCTCCTGCAACGGCGCGCCCGCCGTGCCCGAGTGGTTTCTGACGCAGAGCTATCCCAATCCGGCGGTGGACTCGATTACCGTGCCGTTCGGTCTGCAAGTGACCGGCGAGGCGGTGGTTCTGCTGAGTGCGGTGGTCGAGCGCGGGACGGACACGCTGTTCTCAGGGCGGATGTGGTCGGGCGGACACGAGATAGACGCAGACTTGGCCGACCGCCCCAACGGGCTTTACTATGTGCGGCTGGTCTCGGGAGGGTACTCGGCGCAGCACACGCTGCTGCGCAACATCACCGACTACGACCGCCTGCGGGAAAACGATCCGGCAGTGTGGACGGCAAATGACGGGACTTTTTCACTGGCCGCCGCCGCGGGCGTGATCATTGACCGACGCGACGCGCAGGGCGAGAGCCAAGGCACGGCCGCGCTGGCCCGTCTGAAAGTGGTGGCGACAAAGAACGGCTACGCGGCGGCCGACACGACCTTCGAGATTTCGAGCGGCTCGATTATCGCGCTGAATTTGACCCTGCACGAACTCTGACCTTTCGTTGCGCGCTGAAACACGAACGGGCGGCTCGCCGTGAGCCGCCCGTTTTATTTGAGCTCATGCCGAATGACCGAACCCCCTTTTCCCCCTTTGTCCCCCCACGAAGTGGGGGGAGAAAAGATGGTTGACCGCCGAGCCGGGTCAGTCTTCCCCACCCGGCCGGAATCGGGATCGCGCACCTGAGCATTTCACGCCATTGCCGGTCGGGAGACCGACAACGGCGACAAAGAACCCCTTTTTTCCCCCTTCTTCGAAGGAGGGAAATCTTCGCGGCGGCACGTGTCTTCACGTGCCCCGCTCGGTAGGAATGCAACCATGCGATAGGCTCTCTCCGACCGGGCATGTGCAGACACATGCCGCGGCGGACAAGATTGACCTGCATTGGCCGCGAGGGGTGAGGGCACCCGCTCGCGGCGATAAAAGGAAGAGCCCAGCAAGCTGGGCGCTACGAATCAGATCGGTATTCATCCCTCATCTCTCCGCCCTCGATTCTCCCGACCCCCCTTTTGTCCCCCCGCAAGCAGGGGGAGAGAAGATGGCTATTTCGAGGCGGTCACCTGAAAGAAGAATTCATCGAAGCGGATGTCGGACATGGGGACGGTGACCGTGGTGTCGCTGGTGGTGGTGTAGAGGTTTTCGGGAGCGACCACGCGATCGGCGCTGCCCGACAGATAGACGCGGTAAGAAGCGGCGCCGGCCGACTGCCGCCAGACGAGCCGCACGTGATCGGCCTGCACATCGAGCGCGAGATCGCGCGGCGCTTCAAGCTCGGGAGGCGGGCCGGTGATGCTGAGGTCATCCACGGCCGCCTCGACCAGCGAACCGGGGCCGGCGTCCTCGGCGACGAATTGAAGCATCATGCGGTCGGTGGACGTGACAAAATCGTTGATGCGCACACGGACGGTGCTCCAACCGTTGGTGGAGGCGGCGGTGTTGATAAGATTCACCCACGTGGCGCCGCCGTCGCTGGAGATCTGCGCGCGGAAGAAATCGGAACCGGGATTGCTGCCGCGGTCATTGCTGAACCAGTAGGCGAATTTGACCGCCGGATTTTCGAGTCCGTGCAGGCT
>JAPKYT010000074.1 GCA_026394155.1 bacterium
GACCAGGGACTGAGCAGTCAGGAACGGAAGGACTTGTATGGGACTCTCGTCAATGCGTATCGCCGGATGAACGACAAAGCTCACGCCGCGTACTATTATCGCCTGTTCAGTGCGACCTCCAGCGAAGGAGCCCAGCAATGAATCGAACGGTGCGGGAGTTGTGGGTCATGGCGGGCGCCCTGCTCGGGATTCTTGCGCCCGTTCACAGTCATGCTCAGGTTGTCAGACCCCACATGGGCTACCAAGTTGCGATCACAGATCAGACCTTCATCGGGGAGTTCATCAATCAACAAAGCCTGTCCATTACGGGCGCGGTGGACTCGCTTGTGTTTATTGACGCGGACGGCCAGGGATTCGGCGAAAACGACCTCGTGACGGCCTATCCCTCCAAGCAGACGTTCCCCCTCATGCAGGTGGAGGAGCCGAGCCGGTCGTACATGGCGCAATGGCAGTTCGCGCATCCGAACCAGTTCACAAGCCCCCGCAAGAGCTCGTCCGAATTGTTCCGAACGGCGCGGGATCCAGATGATCCCGATGCTCTCAAAGGTATGCTTGCGTTTATCGTGCGCGGCCTTGAACTCTACTACAAGGGAGTGGATGTGAAAGGCCAGTTCCGACAAGATAGCGCGACCGTCTTCATCGAGGTGTGGGACTTTGATCCGAACCTGTTTCGCTACCGGGACTCGGAGGGAATCGGCATGGCCGATACCTTTCAGGCCTATGACTTGCTCCATGTTCTCCGCAACGACACGCTGTTACTCAGCGATTCCACCCTTTACGATGTGATCTACGTGTACAAGACCTTCAGTGATACCGTTTTCGTCCCCCAAGTCCGCCCGGCGGAGGGTAACGGTGCGGGGCACTAATCGGTGGATCTTGTCTCTGGTTCTGCTGTCGCTTGGCTGCGCGGCCCACGGCTCACCGCCGCCCAAACTGCGAATCCGGCCCCTGGATGATCACCGTGCCGAGATCACGTGGATAGGTGTGGCAAGGAACTGGAAGCTCGACCGAGAGCGCGATGCAGAGGCTTTTGTGATGCTGGCTCGCCTCGATTCGTCACAGAAGATCTGGTACGACACGACCCTTGCGCCGGGACATCTCTTCACCTATCGTCTGTCCGCGACCGGACTCGACGGTACGGACATCGCGGTCACGGACACGGTCCGCATGTTTCTGTATCCGCCGGCCATCGCCGGAATCCGGGCGGTCAACTCCGAATCCGCCATCGTGTGGTGGGATACTGTAGACGCCGCGGCTGCCAACGTCCGCGTCCTGAGACGTGAGCAGGAGTGGGAAACGTGGACTGCGGTGTCGGAAGTCCACGCGCAACGCGGTTGGTCCATGCTCGCAAATCTTGACGTCCGCCGAAAGTACCAATTCCGGCTGCAAAGTGTCTCCAACCACGGGGTGTCGAGCTACGGCCAGATCGTAGAATACACGCACCATGCTCCCGTCCTTCAGTGGGTGTTCTTGCCGAGAACGGAATTTGCAATGGGAAGTTTTCTCGGCGACGAGTCTCCCGTACACAAGGTCGCGTTGTCCCCCTATCTGCTCTCGCAGCATGAGATCACCAACGGCGACTACATCGAATCCTGCTATGGAGATTCGGTTCCCCTGCCGGAAGATCCGGATTTTGCTTCCATGCCGGGATACTGTCTTAACTACCCCGGATTTCCCATCGTAAATGTAAGTTGGTACGATGCGGTGCGCTTTTGCAACTGGCTGTCGCACAAGGCGGGTTTGCCTGCGGCCTACGACGCCGATGGCCGCCTGGTCAGCAAGGAAGGCATCCGCCTCCCAACGGAAGCGGAATGGGAACACGCGGCCCGCTTCCAGCAGGCTGATTACCCTTGGGGTGACGCTAATCCGGATCTGCGCCGAGCGAGGTTCGGCGAGGTGGCGGTGGAGAAGCGCGGGGCGAAAGGGCCCGTCGCGGTCGGCAGGTATCCCGCTTCACCGCCCGGCTTGTATGACCTCGCAGGCAACGTATGGGAATGGTGCAACGATTGGTACGGACCGTTCGCAAAAAGCGACTCCACAGTGGGCGATCCGTTCGGGCCGCGGACAGGTTGGAGCAAAGGCATCCGCGGCGGATCGTGGGCGGACATGGCCACGACGCTGCGCGGATCCAATCGCGACCGGCTTGATCCTGCGCTCTCGCTGGCGACGGTCGGCTTTCGTGTCGCCCAGTCTGTCCCTGTGAACGTGCTGGTAACTATCAACCGGAGATGGATCGAGAATGAGGAACTGTCTCATTAAGCGATGTATGACGATCATCGCGATCGGAATGTGCAGCGCTGCTTTCGGTTTCACCATCAATCCGACTGTTTCGGACAAGGGCATCCAGCCTCTTCCAGACAACTCCGGTGGTCAAGCCAGACTTTTTGTTGTAAACTACGTTCTGCTGCAGGAGAACATAGTCACTTTTCGGGTCATGCCCCACATCACCAGGGCGGATGGAGGCGCGGTAACATTGCTGAGTGTGACCGGGGACATAAACACCGTATCGCGCGGCCCGGCCAAGGAGATCAAGGTCTGGGTGGACGCGGCGACCACCGGCGGGATCAGTGTCGTGCTGAATGTCCAGCCGCTGCAACGTGGACCGATTGCTGCCGCCGAGCAGGCTGCGCCTGTGTCCGGCACTTCTCCTCCATCGGCGTCTCCGGCCGCTCCCGCACCAGTCGGACCTGCACCAGCTACGGCAGCTTCGACACCCGATGCTTCGGCGCCAATGCAAACCCCGCCCACTCCGGCTGCAGCCCACGCCGTTCCTGTTCAGGCCCAAGCCGCACCCGCTGCCATACCTGGGACTCCTCAAGCCACGGGGCCAATACAGACGCCACCCTCGCCGGTTACGCCCATGGTGCAACCGGCTACCACCCCCCCAGTTCACTCTCAACCATCATCTTCAGCGTCGCAGAGGCCGAGTGCAGCGGATGCCACTCAGGGACAAGCCATCTCCACGCCGGCTGAACCCTCGACTGCAACAGTCTCAGCGACGATCTCTTCGCCTCCGCAGCAGCCCGCAATGCCCAATGTTGCTGCACCCCTTGCCACGACACCGGCGCCGAATGCACCCGGCGCCTCGCCAACGGCAGCCATCACGCAAAGCACAACAGTTGTGCCTGCTCCATCCGCGTCGGTCGCTGCAAACGTAGCCACCAAGGTCGAGACACCCCGCTTGGTCAGCGCCGTTCCGCCGCCCAGGCAGAATCTGATGGCCGACATGGTTCAGATTGAAGGGCGTGATCTTGAATGGTCGGAGCTGGGCCGGAATCGGAAAGCGAAGAACGACAAACCGGTTCGCCGGCGTTGTTCGAATTTCCGTATGGACCGCACCGAAGTGACGAATCAGCAGTATGCCGAGTTCTTGTCCGCGTCGGCCGCCAACGCGCGCTTCTATGATCCGCGAATGGACATCGTGGCGCTGGATTCCACTCATTTTCGAGCGGTCGCCGGAAAGGAAAACTTCCCGGTGACGTTCATAGACTGGCTGGGAGCTTACACGTTTGCGTCCTGGGCGGGCAAGAGCCTGCCCACGGAAGATGAATGGTTGCTGGCCGCTCTGGGGTCGCGTCGCTTGCAGCCATCAGCGGTGGTATACCCTTGGGGAGATGAGGTTCCCGATTCGACCCGTGCCAACTGTGTTTCGAGCCGAATGGCGCCATCCGTGAGCCGCGTCGCCTCTTTCCCGGCTGGTGCAACACCGACTCAGCTTTCCGACATGGGTGGAAACGTTGCCGAATGGACACTCACCGAGGGAAAAATCGTCCTTTCTGATGGAAAGGAGGACAGCTGGATCGTTGTCAAAGGCGGGAGTTTTTTGGATGCCGGAAGTCAACTCTCTCTAACCAAACGCTCTTTGCGCAAGCGCGATGAGCGCCTGGGAAGTCTGGGTTTCCGCTGTATCGTGCGCGAGGGAGCTTCGCAGTGATTCGGAAGCTCCTGACCTCGGGAATCTTCCTCTCTGTGTTGGTTGTGGCATCTGCATTCGCCGCGAAGCCGGCGCACGATTCGGTTCCGATCCTTCAGACCTGTGTGCTGGCCGATGGCAGTGTGCTCTTGTCTTGGTCGAGTTCCGCGAAGCCGTTGGTACTCGAGCGCGCGGTCGGTGGGAACGTCTACTATCCGCTGCATACCGTCCGCCGCCGGGAAACGTGCTTTATGGACAGCACTGTGGCTTCGAACACTCTGGTCTGCTATCGCCTTCGTCCTCCCGACGCCAGATACCTTTCGGAGTACGGGCTGCCTGCTTCAGTCTCGCTTGCGTTCCCGGTTCCGCGTCCGCCCATTCTACGTCGCGTCGGCCTCGACTCCGTTGAGGTTAGTATCGGCTCGCCAGCGGACTCCGGCGACTTTGTGATTGCGGAGAGACGCATTCACGGTATCTTCGCCGAAGTCGGTCGCATTCTTCCGGGTCAAACGCGCTTCGTGGATGGCGGCCTGAGCTTCGGCGCGTATCATCGCTACCGCCTTCGCTACGGCACCGACCGCGGAGCGGGAGCTGCGTCGGCCTTCGACAGCGTTCTGCTGGACCTTCCTCTGCCACGAGCTCTGGAGACCATTCCCGTCACCGACCACACCGTGCGTCTGGAGTGGTCGGTGGACTCGCCGTTCAAGTGCGCTTCTGAAGTGGTGAAATGGTCGCCGCGCGGAATCGAACGTTTTCACGTGCCCGCCGGGCAGACACGATGGACGGACACGAACCTCGGCTATGATGTCAGCAACGTTTATCGTGTACGCTCAGTTAGCGGTGGTGATTCCAGTGCCTTCTGCAGTCCTGTCCCTTACAGCTTTCGGCTGAGTCCGGTGACAGGCCTCAAGGCCGACCCCATTCACGACCTCTACGTGCATCTTACATGGGAGGCAGATCTCAGCCCGGCGTCACACTATACCCTTGAGCGATCCACGGACAGCGTTGTTTTTACCCGCATCGCCGATCTCGCGCCAGCCTGTACGTCCTTTGTTGACAGCTCTGTGGCGTCTGGAGCTGTTTACTTCTACCGAATCACGAGTCTCACCGCGTCCGGCACTTCACTAAGCTCTGACCCCATAGTCGAGGACATCCCCTCCGTATATGGCCGCATGGTTCTTGTGCCGGGCGACTCCCTGCTTCCGATGTTCTATATGGATGCGATTGAAGTCACGGTGGATCAGTATGTCGCCTACTGCAGTGCCACCGGCCGGGAGTTGCCTGAGGATCCTTTCTTCTCCGGCATATCGGACTACTGGGGTAAGCCCACGAATCTGCCCGCTGTCAACGTCTCGTGGTGGGACGCCATCCGGTTCTGCAACTGGCGCAGCGAATATGTCGGTCTCGAGTCGGCCTACGATTCCACAGGCAATCGCATCCCGGGCGCCAGAGGTTATCATCTTCCCGGTCGCCTTCAGTATCGCCACGCGTGGAGCATGGCCGTGGATTCTGATTCCCACCTGTGGGATGAGGCCAGCGCCTGGGGCGGTCCGACGGGCGTGCCCTTTGCCAGGAGCACATTCGCCAGCGCACTCTTCTTGAAAGGCAATGTATGGGAATGGGCCGAAGATGTCGTCGAGAACGATGCCCGGGCTGTTCTCGGAGGATCTTATTGCACGCCAGTCTCGGCAGCCGCCGGATTGCCCGAGTTCTGCTATCTTCCCAGCCACAAGTCCTCTACTCTGGGTTTTCGCTGCGTGCTCGAAGTACGCAAGTAGCAGTTTTCCGCCAGCACTTCTGGCACAAACGGCTGCCCTCGGCCGAGTTCGAACTATAAAAAACATAGCCCCGATCCATGTGCCGATCGTACCCCAAATACTGTCCTGTGTTTGGGGTGCAGTTCAAATTGCTTGTGCTGTGAATGTGTTGACTGCGGATAGGGCCTCGTGATCCCGACACACTCATGCTCATCGCAAAACGCCCCGGCGCATGAACTGTTTTCAGGATTCTGGATCACACGTAAGTCATTGCTCTGGGCCTAACAGGTTCCGTCTCTGAGTCGCCGGCGTCGTGCAGACTGAAACTATCGGAAGACCAGAGAGTTGTTGAAAGGATGTCCTTATGAAAAAGAGATTGGCCGCATTACAGAAGGTCAGTCTTCGCGATATCTAATCGGAGTCTCGGCGGGGCGAATCAGGAGATTCGCCGCCGCGGATGTCCTGCTAACCGGAGCGTGACAGCATGACGCCCATCCATCTCATCCGCCTGTTTCAGTTCGATCAGATGACGCTCTCCCGGCTGCTGGCGGATGTGACCGATGATGAATCGCTGCGCCAAATCGGCCCGGACGGCAAGTGCCTCAACTGGATCGTGGGGCACATCATCTTCGCCCGCGGCGAGCTGCTGAGCATTCTCGGCAGTGAACCGGACTGGTACAAATCTCTCATGGCCGTGTACGGACAACGGGGCGTCGGGACGTTCACCATCAAAGCGGCCAAGCCTTTGCCGGATCTCCAGTGCCTGCTGAATGAGAGTCTGGAAACGCTTACGGAGACTCTGCACAAGATGGGCACCGTGCTGAACGAGCCCTGCGATGAGTTGCCGCATGTGAGCAAGGGTGGAACCGTGGCTGACCGCGTGGGGTCCTTTACCTGCCATGAGGCATACCACGCCGGTCAGATCGGGATGATGCGCAGGCTCATGGGCAAGCTGGGTCTTTTCTGAGCATGTTCCGGCAGGCCGTCCGTACCATCGTAGCGATTCTCGGCGGCTACTTGACCACGCTTGCGCTGACCGCCGCGGCTTTCATCGCCGTCGCGCTTTCGCGAGACGGCACGGGGTCCGAGCCGGGCTTGGCTTGGCGCGCCGCGCTGATGTTGCTCGCAACTCTGGCGGGAGTCGCGGGCGGCTATGTAGGCGCATGGATCGCCGGCCGCCGGGAAATCCGTCACGGTCTGTATGTGGGCGGGCTTACCGCTGTTATCGGCCTCGCTTGGGGCAATGTGGATTTCGCTCAAAATGATCCGCTGGCTTTTCGCATCGCGCTGATCGTCGTTGCGCTTCCCGCGGCGTATGTGGGAGGATGGTTACGCGCGCGCCGGAAGTCGGCGTGACCAAGAGCATTTCTCGTTTCAAGTTTTCTTCGGAGAGATGGCCGAGTGGCTGAAGGCACACGCTTGGAAGGCGTGCTTACTGGAAACAGTAACCGGGGTTCGAATCCCCGTCTCTCCGCGATGATACTTACGCCCCTGACACCTCAATGTCGGGGGCTTTGTATTACGTATGTCGTGAGCCCTGTTACAGGAATCTTGACAAGGTAGTTCAATAAGTTAGGAGACAATCAGTTATGGAATGTCGCCACGGCTGGTATCTATAAGTCAGCACCGTCGTCGTTCGCAAGTATCGTAGAAAAGAGCCCCCGAAATGAGGGCTCTTGTGATCATGTGAAAAACAATGTCGTCACGCGTGACGACATTTTCTTTGTTTTTTCAGTCGTGAAAGCTAGAAGCGGAGCTTGTTCATGGCCTCAAGCTTGTGGGCAGGACTGACATGCGCATACACCGATTCAGTAACTTTGGTCGATGAGTGACCCAAGATCCTTGAGACTGTGTACAAGTCGACACCAGCTGTGATTAAGCCTGCGGTTGTCGTGTGCCGCAATGAATGCACTGTGATCTTTCGATCGAAGTTGCAGACTCTTGCATACCGGCTAAACATGACCGTTACTGATTCTGCCCTCCAACGGGGGAACACTTTGCCTTGCTTCTTCGGTCCTTGTTCGACCAGAAGATCATGAAGGTTGTCTCCAATCGGCAACACTCTATTCTTCTTTGTCTTGCTGTAGGTCGACCGGATCACGAGTGTGCGCTTCTCCAGATCGATGTCACGCCAGTCGACGCTTGCCCCCTCAGTTCTGCGGCAGCCCGTGAGCAAGTAGAAGCGGATGAGCCGTCGAAACTCCGCATCAGGAATGGCAGCAAGCAACTGCTGGACTTCCTCTTCGCTCAGGTAAACTGCATAGTCAGGCTCCGGCACATGCACCTGCTTAACACCGCGAAACGGGTTCTTGTCGAGCCATCCGATCTTCACCGCGTACTCAAATGCTGCCTTCAACGCACGCAAGCAAATGTTAGTAGTTGTCCCGTTCACCTGTTGCAACCGCCATGCTTTGAATCGCTCGATTAGCTGAAAGGTCACGTCCGCCAGCGCGATATCATCAGCAAATTCGCGGAGCTTCCAAAGCGCGAGCTGAATGATCTCGACCGTGTTCGGAGATTTGTTCGTCTTGCTGTACTGCAAGTACTCCCTTTCTAAATCGGGAATCCTGTATTGCTTCGATGTCCGATGTGGCTGCTGCTCGCCCCGAGGGTTCTTCGAATGCTCCCCTGATGCAGGTTCAGCAGTGTCAACAACCGATCCACCATCCGTTCCCAGCTGCTTGGCGCAAAACTCATGGAACAGTCGCTGGGCAGTCGGCTTATCGACATCGCCGAGAGAAAGTAGCTTTGCCTTGCCCTCGACCCGATAGTCGATGACCCATCGACTGCTACCTGATTTGAGTTTTCTTCTGCGTAGACTCGGCATGATCCTGACTCCTCCTCGGCAATGATGGCGCACAGGTGTGTTCTGCGCGTCCGTTACTCGAGGAGACGGCTGTTACGACCGCGTACGTCCTCGATGCGTTTTTGTTGTGCTCACTGTCTCACTCCCGATGTTCCCAAGCCTGTTGACTCAATGACTGGCGCAATGTCAGTTCATGTGTCTCTACATGTCACGTCACATGCAGGGCACCTACTCTACCTTATGCCATATCCCGTCGCGCTGTGGTTGTCAAATCGCGTGGACCAGCCGTGCCGGTGTTCATGCCGGCGACTGGTGGCCATTTGCCCTCTGGTGTTAGGGACACAAACGGACGTAGTCAAAATGGTGTAGGCCGCCCGCTGCCTTGAAGCGATCATATTCTGCCACCGGATCGCGTCCGAGCATGATCGCGCGAGCCGTCACGAGTACTCGGCTGCGATGCTCGACCAGCACCTTTGGCCAAACTCCGATGCCACTGCGGAAGTAGTTCCGCACCTCTTGCTCGAAGTCATGCGCGTCCTCTGCAGAAGCCGGAACCGCCACTTGAGCCGATGGATCAGTGGCTCCTTGGGTGCAGACGCATGTATCGTTGACTGTCATGCCACACGCCACACTGCGAGCTACACCTGCCACACCCGGCTCGCCGTAGTAGCCCGCTTGAAGGTAGGCGCCGTTGAGCATCCAGTCGAGCTGCCTCTGATGAAGGAGTGTGCTTAGGAATGCCGGCATCTCTATCATCCGCACCGTGGGTGCTATGACGTGCCCATCCATTTGCGTCAAATCCGATTTCTTTTCGAAGTGGGACTTCAGGCGCATGGCGGCCGTCTCGAGATCAGAGGCAGGTGCGTTGGGAAAATGGTACAGGATGATGGGCATCCAAAGCACCTCCGGCTGTTTGCGTTTGTACATCGCAGCCCTCGTGTCCACAGGGGCATTGAAAGGTACGATCTCGGACATGTTCATAGGTCTCCCTTGTGTTCGCCAAAGGTGATTACCAAAGAACACTCACTCGACCTGACGCGCGAAAGGCATCCAGCGCTTTGAAGACGCTCTGGCGAGTATTCGCCGCGCGAGTCACGATGAGCAGTTCATTGCGCAACCGGACGAGTTGTTCGTGCCAGAGTGCTGTACCGGTCCGATACAAATCGCCCACAAGGTCGTCATGATGACGGGCCAAGGACGCACTGAACGGCGTCGGTACATGAAAATGCGGATCGAGCGACTTGGTTGTACAGTGCCACCAGTCGAGCAGACTCATGGCGAGCCCGGTGCCGGCATGCACCTTCTCTTCGCTTTGCTCGGGCACGATGTGAAACCCGAGTTGGTGATAGGCTCCATCAACCATCCAGGCTGTCTGCGCCGGCGTCAAGATTGACTCGACGTCAGGTGTCAGCACATGCGGATGGACGCATTCGAGAATCTCGATGATCGGACACGGGGCGAGCTTCAGAACACCGAGCGGGTCGCCCATGCCTTCCTCCAGAACCAGGTCCGTCACGTCCTTGATTCGCCGGCGCATCATGTCCATGGCGCTGTACGTCACGCTGTTGGTTGTCAGCGTATTGATGGAGATGATGATTCCGTCGGGCAGCGGCCCGTGGTACATGGCCTCATAGTCAGCCGGGCCGAGGTTGAAGGGCTTGATAAGCCCAGGTGAATGGTTTGTCATTTCTGTTTGTCCTTTGTTGCGACGCAGCCGTTGCCCAGCAGGCGGTGACGTCTCGCCGCCCACTGGGTTCAGGCTGTCGGTCTACTTGCTGCGACTCTGATGATCAAGACAATAGCCGCCACGCACGCGGTAGAGTGCGTACTCCGCTTCGGGATCGAGACCGGCGAGAACCGCGCGGCACTTGATCATTGTCATGTTGCGGAACGACATGAGCGACGCGCACCAAATTCCCACCTTCTCGCGGTAGAGATCACCTACCAGCAGGCGGTAGTCGCGTGCTATGTTGGGTTCAACTTTGACCGCTGATTGCTGGCCAGGGTTAAGAACACCACTGGTACATACCAAGTGGTCATAGACAGACATCGCATGGCCAGTGCAGTACTGTGGATCAAAGGCCTCAAGCAGTGTGGGGTTGTCGAAGGCGACTTGAACATACAGGCCGTCTACTGGCCACGATTTCTGTTTGTCACTGAGAGGTAGCCAATCACCCACCAGCTGAACTGAGAGTGAATGGTCGAGTCCGATGTCTGCCGCGACCTTGAAGTCAAGAGCCTCTTCTGCACAAACAGTGAATACGCGGAGCAGTTCCTCAATAGTATTGCTGTATGCCCTTTCGGCGTGGTCGGCAGACACGTCGGGAGTCCTCTGAATAGAGAGTGACATGACGATATTCTCGGCTATTGGTGCCGCAAACATCGCACAGCACTCCCCCGGATCCATGTTGAAGGGTCGGATCAGACCGGTTTGGTTTGTTGATGCCTTCATGGCATCCTCCTTGTTGGTGAAACTGTTTAGTAGCAGCCCAGACGCCGACCATGCTGCGGTGCGTGTTGCCGTGCGGATCGGCGTCTGGGGGTTGGGTTGTCCCGAAGGTTATTCTTCGGGCTCGTTCAGGATTTCGTCCCGGCTCCGCAGGTCGCGCTGCTGGCCCTCTTCAAGCTTCGTCAGCTGGTCGCGAAGCGTCTTCAGTTCCTTTTCCAGCTTACGGCGCAAGTAGGGGGAATCAGCCGCCTTCACGGCCGCTTCGGCGGACTTGATCTTGGACTTCTTGGCGTCGATGCGCCCCGGATAGAGCGTCAGCCTCGCTTCCATGAGCCCAAGATCCGCACCGCGGTCGCGTTTGACCGTCTTGCGCTTCGTTGCTTGCTCCTGCGCCTTCGAGAACTCCTCGTTGATGCAGCGCTGCAACTCCGGCAGGTTGATGCGGACGATTCCGCCGCGCTTCAGAAAGCACGCGTGACGCTTGGCTGTCTTGACGAAAGCCGTTTCGTCGCTGGCCCCCAGCGTCTCCATTGCAGTCTGAAGCGGAACGAATGCCATGGGGTTGTCCATGTTTCGTCTCCAAAAAAAGTGGTTGTTGGTTGTCGCCATCGCCGCCGGCAACACTTGGTTTGCCAAACACCACGCGCTGGCAAATAACGCGTTCGACACCTCTTATTTCCTCCTCCCCGGTTTCGTGTTCTGGGACGCCACCCGCGCGGTCATCGCGTGCGTTTCTGACACATGAACGCTACCGCCATGACCGTCCGGATGGTGTGTGCCCCTTGGAAAATCAACTTCGCCCGACAGGCTCGATCCCGTGACCGGGCTGTCACCGGACAAGATGTCCGGGCCTTCGTACGCCAAGCAACCAGCAACATCCTCTCGGCCCAACCGGCGCGGGTTGCGTGAAGAAAACTTTTGCATGACATCCTCCATGAAGCGAGTGGTGAACCGCGATGCGTCGTGTGGTGGAATAGCGCCCGACTTTATCACGCGATGACGCGGTTCGTGTTGAAAGTTTGTCCGCGGACAGCGGATTCGGAAATCCCTTCCGATGGGGTTACAACCTTTTCCAAAGAGCAAGTCCGCCGGCACCTTCCTCGGGGATCTGAAGTGTCGCGATCACTTCGCCCGACTAAGGGAATAACGACGGACCCGACTATTCTGGAAAATCCAGCAATTTCAGTTTCTTAGCCACACGGCGGATGATGGAGAGGTTCGCGCGCACCGCATCGGCATCACGTATTCCGGTGGCCACAGCTAGTGCCGACCGACTCAAGGTTGGAGTGTTGATGTGAGTCGGGATGGCGGGGTCATGCGTTGAAGGGTTGGAGTTCCTTCAACCTGAGGTGACCATGTCCCGACCGATTCAGTTGCGACCGATCAGCGATGACGAGGGCG
>JAPKYT010000006.1 GCA_026394155.1 bacterium
CGCCTTGAATGTCGGCCACGGTCATGGACACGCCGTTGGCGGTCACCGAGCCCGTGGCCACCACGTACTTGGTCAGAAAATGCGGCAGCCGGATGCGCGCTACGTGGCTCGCTTCCAGCGTTTGCACGTCCATCACTTCGCCCACGCCGTCCACGTGGCCCTGCACCATATGCCCGCCCAATTCGGCTCCCAGCGTCATGGGAAACTCCAGATTGAGCGGATCGCGGGCCTTGACGTCACCCAGATTCGTTTTCTGCAGGGTGATTTCCATGAGTTCGGTGGTGAAGGAATAGCCATCCTTTTTAACCACCGTCGTGCAGCAGCCGTTCAGGGACACGCTGCCGCCGATGCGTAAACGAGAGGCGAAGGCTCCGACATCCACGCGCAGCGCGCGGCCCCCGGAGCGCTCTTCAACCTCAAGCACCTTGCCGGTGCCCTCAACAATTCCCGTGAACATCCGGTTCCAACTCCAGCCAAATGTCCTTGCCGACGCGGCGATTCCGGCGAATCACGAATTGAGGAACCTGTTCAAGATTCTCCATGCCGAGATCCCAGATGGCCGGACGCCCGTCGGCGCCGATAAGTTTCGCCGCAATGGCGACGATGAATTTGTCGTAAAGTCCCGCGCGAATGAAGGCGGCGTGCAGCGTGCCGCCGCCTTCCACGAAAAGCGAGGTGACGCTGCGCTCGGCCAAGAGTTTCATCGCCCGCGGCAAATCCACTTTGCCGTCCGCGCCCGCCGGACAGGCGATGATGCCGGCCCCGGTCTCTTCGATGATCCGCCGCTTCTCGGCAGCCGCGTTGGCCGTAGCCAGCACCCACGTGCGGCCGCGCTCGGCTTGCCGCAGAACCTTGGCCGTGGGCGAAATGCGCAACTGTGAATCCACGATGATGCGCAGCGGGTCGCGCCCTTCGATATGCCGCACGGTAAGTTCGGGATCATCCTCCAACACCGTCTGCGATCCCACCATGACCGCGTCGAGCTGTGAGCGCAGGCGGTGGACTTCGGTGCGCGACGCCTCGCCGGTGATCCAGCGCGACTGCCCGTTGGCCAGCGCAATGCGGCCGTCGAGCGACTGCGCCACTTTGAGCAGAATCCACGGCCGGCCCCGCGTCATGTAGGTCAGGAAAGGCGCGTTGAGACGGCGCGCGTCCGCTTCTAACACACCCACCATCACCTTTACCCCCGCGGCGCGAAGCTGGGCAATGCCCCTGCCCCCCACCAGCGGATTGGGATCTTCATGCCCCACCACCACCCGCGCCACGCGAGCGCAGATGAGCGCATCGGTGCAGGGCGGCGTCTTGCCGACATGACAGCACGGCTCGAGATTCACGTAAACAGTCGCGCCGCGGGCCTCGGCGGGGGCCAGCTTCTCCAGCAACGCGATCTCCGCGTGGGCTTCGCCGAACCGGCGGTGATAAGCCTTGCCCACCACCTGTTCGCCCTTCACCGCCACCGCTCCCACCAGCGGATTCGGGCTCACGAAACCGATCCCCCTCAGCGCCGCGCGCAACGCGATGCGCATGAAATGTTCGTCCGCCCGTCGCGTGCGGTCGCTCACCCCGTCCTCGGAACGCTCACCAGCGCGCATTCGAGAATCTTCTGCATCAGTTCCGGCGGCTGTTCGCCTTTGACCCGCGCCGCCTTGGGCACGAGCGAATTCTGCGTCATGCCCGGCAGCGTGTTGAGTTCCAAGCACACGAAATCGCCGTTCGCTCCCAACAGGAAATCCACCCGCGAAAACCCTGAGCAGCCCAACGCGCGGAAGGCGGTCAGCGCCGCCGTCTGAATGCGCGCGCTTTCGGCCGGCGAAATCTCGGCCGGACACACATAGTCGGTGCGACCCGAGGTGTACTTGTTCGCGTAGTCGTAGTGGCCGGATTTGGGTTTGATCTCCACCAACGGATAGGCTTCGTCGGCCACCACCGCGGCGGCGATCTCACGGCCCGTGAAGTGAGCCTCGATGAGCGCCTGATCGCCCAGCGCGCTGACCGCCGCCAGCGCACCGGCCACGTCGTCCGGCTGATAGACCTTGGTCAGCCCCACCGTCGAACCGCCGTTCTGCGGTTTCACCACCGCCGGATAGCCGAAGTTGTGCGAGATGCGCCGCCGCACGTATTCGCTGTCGGCCATGTGCTCGAACGGAACCACAAAACCGTCGGTGATGGGAACGCCGTGAACTTTGAACACCAATCGAGCATGATGTTTGTCCATCGCCAATCCGCAGGCCAGCGCCTTGGAACCGGCATAGGGAATGCCCACCCAGTCCAGAATCGCTTGCAGGGTGCCGTCTTCACCGCGCCCGCCGTGCAACATCGGAAAGACCACATCCGGCCGCACGCGGTCGAGGGCATCCAACAGACCGCGCAACGTGGTGGCATCGTATTCGCCGTGCGCCACCGGAAGCGGAGCGGCGACACCGATGGCGTCGGGAGCCATACGCTCATGCACGCTACGCAGCACGCCCGGCGCCTCGGGATCGTACTTGGTCGCTTCGTGCCCGGCCTCGCCAAGCCACAAGGCCACGGCATCGCCCGACGCCCACGACACCACGCGCTCGGCGGATTCGCCGCCGCAGAGTACCAGCACTTTCATCGGTTCGTGAGCCTCGGCCTCAGCATGGGGCGTGTCCGATCACGGTTGCCAGCGAGCGCTTGAGTTCGGCCAGCACGCGCTCGCGGCCCCAAATGCCAACCAGCCTCGCCAGCTCCGGTCCGTGCGGCTGACCGGTCATGGCCGCGCGCACCGCCCGCCAGAGATTTTTGCCCTTAAGTCCGCGCGTCTGTCCGGCCTCCTGCGCGCACTGTTTGAAAGCGGTTTCCAGTTCGTCGAAGCGCAGCCACAGAGGAGCCGGCAGCTTGGCGAGCCGTGTTTCGAGTTCCTGCACCACCGCGCGCGCCGTCTCATCGTCCAGCAGCGCCGCCATTTCCGGATCGGCGGGAGGCAGCGGGGCGAACACCTCGCGCACGCGCTTCACCGCATCGTCGTAGCTGGTCACACCGCCGCGCAGCACGACCAGCGCGTATTTGACTCTGGGCTCGCCGTTCAAGGCAATCAGGTCGGCCAGCGCGCGGCGCACGTTCTCGAACAACGCCTCATCGGACTGTGCCTTGATGTACTCGGCGTTCATCCACAGCAGCTTGGTCTGGTCGAACACTGCGCCCGCCTTCCCCACCCGTTCCAGCGAGAACTCGCGTACCAGTTCACTCAAGCTGAAGATCTCGCGGTCATCCGACGGATGCCATCCCAAGAGCGCCACGAAGTTGATGAGCACTTCGGGCAGAATGCCTTTCTTGCGATAGTCCTCCACCGCCACGTCGCCCGAGCGCTTGGACATTTTGCTGCGGTCAGGATTCAGGAGCAGCGGCAAGTGGGCAAACTGCGGAGCTTCCCAACCGAAAAACTCATAGAGCAGAACGTGCTTGGGCGTGGACGGCAGCCACTCTTCACCGCGAATCACGTGGCTGATCTGCATGAGATGATCGTCCACTACGTTGGCCAGATGATAGGTGGGAAAACCGTCGGACTTGAGCAGCACCTGATCGTCAAGGGTGGCGCTCTCGAAGCGCACTTCGCCGCGAATCAGGTCGCGCACCAGAACGTCGCGCCGCTCGGGCACGGCCATCCGCCAGACATGCGGCTCCCCCGCGCCGATCCGCTTCTCCGCCTCATTCCTGCTGAGGCGGCGGCAGCGGCGGTCATACATGGGAATCCGGTTCTGCGCCGCCTGTTCCGCGCGCATTGCTTCGAGGGTTTGCGGCGAACAGAAACATGCGTAGGCGTGGCCCGCTTCCGCCAGTTGAGAAACGTGCCGCCGGTAGAGATCGAGCCGCTCCGACTGCACGTATGGACCGAACGCGCCGCCCGCGTGCGGCCCTTCGTCGAAGGCGAGACCGATCCAGTCAAAGACGCTGAGCAGGTTCTCGACGGCTCCCTCCACGCGCCGCGTCTGATCCGTATCCTCGATGCGCAGAATCAGCCGCCCGCCCTTCTGCCGCGCAAAGAGACAATTGTAGAGCGCGGTGCGCAGACCGCCCACGTGCAGATAGCCCGTCGGACTGGGCGCGTAGCGGACTCTAACGCTCATGCTCGACACACTCCACCATCGCTACCGCCAGCGCCGCGATGCCTTCGCCGCGTCCCGTGAAACCCATCCGCTCCAGCGTGGTGGCCTTGATCGAAATAACGCTCTCGTTCAGGCTCATACACGTCGCCAATTCCCGCTTCATCTCTGGA
>JAPKYT010000126.1 GCA_026394155.1 bacterium
CACTTCGTGGGGGGGACAAAGGGGGGAGTTCTCTGAGACGCAGCGCCATTGCCGGTCTGGAGACCGACAACGGCGAAAAGATTGACGTTCGGATAACGGACGTTTTTCGCTGGGATGACTTATGAGCTGGACACGTCGTGAATTCCTGATGACGGCGGGTGTTGCGGCGCGCCCGCTCTGCTGTGAAGCGACCGAGGCTTTTTCAGGCAATCCAGATCGCTTCGGCGTGCTCACTGACACCACGGTGTGCATCGGTCTCAACTGCCGTCGCTGCGAGATCGCCTGCGCGCCAAACTCTTTCTCGGCATGAGACCCGCCGAGTACCTGCGCAGCCTGATCCGGCCGTGGAATGCCGTGCTGGCCGCCATTCTCGCGGTGGGACTTCCGGTGACGTTCCTGCGCTTCACCCACGGACTGAGCGCGGTAACCCATCTCTCCGATGCCAATCCCTGGGGAATCTGGATCGGCATTGACGTCTTGTGCGGCGTGGCGCTGGCCGCCGGATCGCCGCGCGCCCCGCGCTGCGAAAGCTGCCACGGCGCGCACAACATCCGCCGCTTGTCCGATCCGCTCTCGCCGGGTCCTCTCCACCTATGAGGACAGTTATCACGGCTTGGCCACCCGCGCTCACAGCAAGAACACGCCCACCTGCTCCGATTGCCACACGGCTCACGCGGTGCGCACGCACCGCGATTCCCTGTCCACCATCTATCCGGCCAACGTGGCCGCAACGTGTCAAAAATGCCACCCGCGCGCCGACGCCGCCTTCGCGCAGTCCTATACCCATCAAACCCTGCAACCCGCCAAGGGCGGCGTCAACTACTGGATTACGCGCATCTATTGGGTGCTGATTGCGGTGATTATCGGCGGTATGGTGCTGCACAATCTGGTGATCCTGAACTTCCACATATTGCAGGCCAAACGGCGGCAAACGGCCGGGCGCAAAATCGTGCGCTTCGATGCGCACCAGCTCATTCAGCACATGGCGCTGACCGTGTCCTTTATCCTGCTGGCCGTCACCGGATTTGCGCTCAAATACCCGGATGCGTGGTGGGTGAAGTTCTTGTCCGGCCTCGGTCTGGAGGAACCACTGCGCCGCATTCTGCACCGCATCATGGCGGTGATCCTCATCGCCTGCGGCATCTATCACGTCGTCTATCTGTTCCTCACCCGCCGCGGCCGCGAAGAATGGGCCACTATCATTCCCGCCAAATCCGACCTCGCGGATCTGGCCGACACCATGAAGTTCCACCTCAATCTGAATCCCCGCAAGCCGGAGTACGGCCGCTATGATTATTCGCAAAAGGCTGAGTACTGGGCGCTGATCTGGGGAACGATGGCCATGATCGTGACCGGCCTGATTCTCTGGTTCCCGGCGCAGTTCTCGCCGCTCTTGCCCCGTTGGGCGGTGACGGCGGCGCAAACCATTCATCTCTACGAAGCGTGGCTGGCCACACTGGCCGTCATTGTTTGGCACTTCTTCTTCGTCATCTTCCATCCGGAAGAATATCCCATGAGCTGGACATGGCTCACGGGCAAGCTCTCCCTCGAGCACGTCCGCCATCGTCACGGCCGCTGGTTCGCTGCCATCACGGGAAAGCCCGCGGCCGCTAATGAAACCGGGGAAGAAGGAGAAGATGAATCCGGCAGGCCGTAAGCCGTCATGGTGGGCGCGACTCGGCCGTGCGCTCGCTATGCTGCTGCGCGATTTCGTGGCCGCTTGCTGGGAAGTCGCCAAGCTGCCCTTTGTGCTGATCGGCATCGGGTTCGGGCGCTTGTTCGGTCTCGGCGCGCGCAAGATCATCCTGCTGTTCGTCGCCGCCGTCATCGTCACCATCGTGGCCGGCAGCGCCTTCATCCAAGCGACCTCGCAACCGGGGTTCTGCGTGTCGTGTCATGTCATGGCACCCTACTTCGATGCGTGGCGCTCCTCCACCCACAACAAGGTCACGTGCGTGACCTGCCATGTGCCGCCCGGGCTGGAAGGCACGCTGAAGCACAAATTCATGGCGCTCTCGATGGTGGCCAATTACGTGACCGGCCTCTACAAGCGTTCCAAGCCGTGGGCGGAAATTGATGACGCTGCCTGCCTGCGCGGCGGGTGTCATGAGACGCGGCTTCTGAAAGGCACCGAGCATTTCAACGGCGTTCTCTTTGACCACACACCACATCTGGTGCAGCCGCGCCGCGACCGGCGATTGCGCTGCACGTCGTGTCACGCCCAGATCGTGCAAGGCGAACACATCTCGGTCACCGAAGGCACCTGCTTTCTCTGTCACTTCAAACCGGATTCGAGCGGCCGCATGACGGATCTGGCGCGCTGCACACACTGCCATCATGCGCCCACCGGAGCGGCTGCCCGCTTCGATCATGCGTCGGTGCTGGCTCGTGGCGTGGATTGTGCGAGCTGCCATGCCACCACTGTTTCCGGCGACGGCTACGTGCCGCCCGAGCGTTGCAGCTCCTGTCACGCCAAGGCGGAGCACATTCAGCGTTACGGCGATCTCGAATTCGTGCACCGCATGCACGTCACCGAACACAAGGTCGAGTGTCTGCAATGTCACATCGCCATCCGCCATGGTCACAACGTGGCGGCGGAGAAGGACCCGGCGCGGCAGTGCGCCGCCTGCCACGGCGTGCTTCATGATGCCGTCGAAATGGTATGGAAGGGAGAACTCCCCGGCATTGCCCGCACGCCGTCTGTCATGGCCGCCGCCGGCATGACCTGCGTGTCCTGCCACTCCGAACCGATTCATCAGGCCGCAGAGGGAGAAAAGCTCGGCGCGCCGGTCTGCACGCCCTGCCATGAGGAATCGTACAACCGGCTGTGGCGCATGTGGAAACGGCCGCTGCGAGTGGCGGCGCAGAAACTGGAAAACCGCGCCTATTCTCTGCGCGGCGCCGCCCGCGACACGATGCTGCATGCCATCGCCCTTTATCAAGCCGGAGACCCGATTCACAATCCCGGCCTGCTTCCGCTTCTCGAAGAGCGGGTGACCGGATCGGCCGCGCGCGGCGGATCGTGCGCCGCGTGCCACCCCGCCGCCGACAACGCTGCGCCCACGTGGAAGGGACGCCCGGTGCCGCATTTTGCGCACGCCCGCCAAGGGATTTCCTGCGAGACCTGCCACTTCACCGATACACCGCGGCATGGTGCGCTGACCTCTGTGGCCCAAGCCTGCAACGAGTGTCACCATCGCGGCGCCGCCGAAAACATGTGCGGAACGTGCCACGACTATCAAGCCAACGTGTACAAGGGGGCGCTGAGCGACGTGCCGGGTGCGCTTCCATCGGCCATGGCCGCGGCGGAAGTGGCCTGCACCGATTGCCATGCCCTTGAGGGCGGCGTCATCACGCGCGTGAATGCGGAAAGCTGCACCGGCTGCCACGAGGCCAGCTATGCCGACACGCTCCGCTTATGGCAGGCAATGGGCGACAGTCTGGCCGCGCTCGCCGGTCCGGGGTACTCCGTCAACATGAAATATCAGCGATTGGCTGCCGCGCTGCGGCGTGACGGCAGCCGGAGTGTACACAACCCACTGCTCTTCCGGGAGTGGGCCAAGCGCATGGAGGTGACACCATGACCAGCGGACGCAAATCTTCATCCCCGCCGCGGAGGCGCTCGACCAGAACCAAGGTTGTGCCGACTCCTCCCACCGATGCCGCGCCGCGCACCGACCGCCTGCTCACCCTCTCGGAAGCGGCCTTCCGTCTCGGTCGAGTCCATCGCACCACGGTCATGCGCTGGGTCAAGGAAGGCGGCCTGCGTTGTGTGCGGCTCTCGCGCAAAGCCATTCTCTTCGAGCTGGCGGAGCTTGAACGCTTCATCCGCGATCACCGTTCAAGCGGCTGAGGCAGTAGCTTCAGCAGGGCGGAAAACACGAAGGGCGCGACCATGGTCGCGCCCTCTGTGTTAAGGATTCCCCCTTTGTGTTTCCCCCACGAAGTAGGGGAAAGTGTGCAGAAATTCTCACCACGGACACATGGCGGTCACGTGATAGAACTTCCGCGTTCCCGAGAAACCGGTGGAATCCACGAAATAGGTGGTGAAGGTGACGCCGAGGTGTTCCCAATAACCGCTCAGGGAGGTGGTTTGCCACACGATGAAGTACGACGGCCCCGCCACTTCCGGCCAATCGAGAAACGGATATCCGCCGATAGTGGTCAGCACCACCGGCCCGGGCTCCGGGCAGCCCGGCATGATCGCGTCAACGCTGATGGAAAACTCTCCCACTTCTCCGGGCAGAGTGCCCTCCACCATGATGTAGTAGTCTCCTTCGACCGCGTTCAGGTAGGTGATTTCCGCGCCGCGCTCGCAGCCTTCGCTGGCGTCATCGAGAGGGCCTCCGCAGCACTGGGCCATCAGTTGCACCCGCGCGTCAAACGGATTCGAGCAGACCGTCACCATGACGTGCGACCGCACCGGATTGTAGAACTTGTAGAAGACGTCGGGCGCAGCCGTGCCGCAATCACTGTCGGTTGCGTTGCGGGTGCTGCCCGAATCGGAGTAGGGAAGGGAGGGGATGATGCGCGGCGAGCTGCAAAGATCGTAGGCTTCGGGCACGCCGCGCGGACAGACGACCACCAACGAGTACACGGAGTCGTAGAAGGACTGCCGCAACACCCGCACCACATAATCGCCGCTGTAAAGGGAGCGGTAGCGGATGCGCGAGAATCCGCCGCCGTTGCCGTTGTCGTTCACGGCCAGAAGCGAATCGTGATTGTCGAACAGCACCAGCACGGTATTGGTGAGGCTGTCGCCGCAACTCTCCGTGAAGACGATGATCGAGTCTTGCGCCACCGCCGCAAACCGGAAATGGTCAAGATCGCCCAGCCCGTCCAGCAGCGCGCAGTACACCGTGTCGCCGCACTGAATGCGATCGGCCTGCGCGATGGTATTGTTGGGTTCGCTTTCGGTGACAAAGGGGAAAGCAGCCGTCCAAGACAAGAGGAGCCCGGCGAAGAACAACGTCTTCGTCAGGCTCCATCGCAGTGGCTGCGGTGAGATGATCTCGATTGTGAGATGTGCTCGCGGCATGGCAACGCAGAATTGCCGGCCGGATTGATGTGTGGTGATCGGCGGCACATCGGTGCCGCGAATCTTCTACCAGCGGCCGTGCCGTTGGTGGCGAGGCGGAGGCGGACGGTGCGGGCGATCATGCGGGCGATCATGAGAGCGCCATCCCGGCTGCCACGATCCATGCGGCCGCCACCAGCGCGGCGGCGGACCCCAGTAGCCCCACGGCCCATACCCCCACGGCTGACCGAAGTAAAGTTCGAAGCTTCCGTACGACGGACGCCAGTCATCCGCCCAGTCGTCGCGATCGGCCCACATCGGATAACCGCGGCTGTCCATCAGTTCGATGGAATAGCCGTCGCCGTAGATGCCGCCTGCGTAAATAAATCCGCCGTCATCGTCGAGAACTTCGCCCCAGCCGTCCACCGTCACCCGCGCGCCGCTCTTCAGCTCGTAGCCTTGATCGCGCCAGTAGCGCTGCGGACCCAGATGCACGGTCACCTTGCGGCCGTCTTCGGTTTTCAGAACGGCGCGCTGTCCGCTGATTTTCTCAATCTTCCCCTTCACGCTGACGTGTTTCATGTCCTGAGCGCGATCGCTCGAATAGCGTTCCGGTTCGGGCGGCTGGGCCAACGCGCCGGCAACGGCAATCATCAGCGCCAGAATCAGCGGGGGCAGCAATATTCTCTTCATGGTTGTCCTCCCTGCTTTCGGGTCATGTTCCGCTCGTTGGACAGCGGCCGCGGCGGAGAGGTTTAATCCCGCGTACCAAGACCCGGCAAGGACAGAGTTTAATCCAGCCTATTCAAAAAATCGCGGAAGGCGGGCAGAAACACATGATCGCGTAAACTGGCGAGCGGATGATTGGTGTCGGCAAACACCGAAAGTTGTGCGCGCAGCAAGGCATGCTGTAGATCCAACGCTTCACTGACCGGCACTAACTCGTCGCGATCGCCCACCGAAATCATCATCGGCAAATCAAGGTCTTCAAGCTCCATGACGGTGAGACCCGAATCCGGCATTCCCGAAATGATCTTGGTCGCCCACGGCAGAATGGCGTCGAGTTTTTCTTCTCCGTGCCGGCTGCGCAATTCCGCCAGACGATCCGGATTGTTTTCTGCCAGCCACGCCGTATCCAATTCCGCCGCCAGATTCTCCGCTTCTTCGCCCGACCAGTAGAACTTCGTGCCGTGCATCCACAGACCGACCACCCGCCCGGGATGCTTGAGCGCAAAGGAAAGCCCCGCGTAGCCGCCCACGCTGTAGCCGAGAATCACCGCCGGATCGGCATGAAGGCCGCTCAACAGCCGCTCGAGCTCTTCCCCGATGACGCGCATGGTGAGCGATTTGGTCATCTCCGACTGACCGTGTCCGGGCAGATCGGCGGCGATAACGGTGTAGCCCATGTCGGCAATGGGCTGAATGAAGCGCTGCCAGTCCGACTCGATGGTGCCTAACAGCCCGGGCAAGAGCAGAACCGGCGGCCCGCTTCCGATGGATTGATGGTGGAGCATGGTGGAGAGTTTATGGTTGGGTGAGCGATTCAAAAGGTCAAAAAGCCGAAAAGCCCCAATGCCAAGATGCCTCGACGCGCGGCAGCAAATAACATAAAATCAGCGACTTGCGACACAAGAGCGGGCATTTTCGGCCCGCTCTTCAGTCCGTAATATCGCACATTTCCTCATAAGAAGCAACGAAAAAACGCGAGTCAAGCGCGAAGGGTCTGTGTCCAGAGGAGAGACAGGCAGAGCCTCCCCTTATTCGCCGAGGCACGCGCCCCTTTTTTCTTTCCGCCGAGCAGGGATCGCCGACCCTGCCGGAATCTTCTGTCTGCGTGTCATCCTGAAAGTCGCTCTTTTTGTCTTGCGGCCTGAAGGATCACTCAGAGTATCCGAACTCGACTTTCAGTGATCCTTCACCCCTCGAAGACTTGGGGATTCAGGATGACAAGAAAAGTGCGCTCGGCCCAGAATCATTTCAAGAGCAACAGTTTCTGCGTGGCCTGTGTGCCAGCGGCAGTCAGCCGCGCGAAATAGATGCCGGAGGGCAGACCCGAGCCGTCGAAGGGAACGCTGTGCTTTCCCGCGCGCCAGCGACCCTCGGCGAGTGTCATCACGCTGCCGCCGGCGAGATCGAAAACCACGAGCGTGATCCCGGATTCTCTCGAAAGCGAAAAGGAAATCGTGGCGGATGGGTTAAATGGATTCGGAAAAGCTGACAACGAAAGCGATGACGGCACGAGCGTGAGTAGCTCGTCGGTCGCGTTCGCCGGATCGGGCCCGGTCTTTACCATCCAGAAATCACGATTACCGGCTCCGAACGACGTGGTGTAGCCCGCTAACATGTACCCGCCATCCGTTGTCCGTATCACAGCATGGCATAGATCGTCGCCGCTTCCCCCGAAAGTGCGGTTCCAGAGTTCCGTGCCGTTGGCATCCGTTTTCACCAGCCAGAAGTCCGCGCCTCCGGCTCCGAAGGATTCCGTGTACCCGCCGAGAATGTAGCCGCCGTCGGCCGTCTGATGAACGGAATTGCAGCGGTCATCCCCGCTTCCCCCGAAAGTTCGGCTCCAGAGCTGGTTGCCGTTGGCATCCGTCTTGACGAGCCAGAAATCGGCACCGCCCGCTCCGAAGGAGAATGTGTACCCGGCGAGGATGTAGCCGCCGCCTGAAGTCTGCTCAACGGAAAGGCACACATCCAGTTGGCTGCCTCCGAAGGTGCGGCTCCAGACGCTGTCTCCGTTGGCGCTGGTTTTCACCAGCCAGAAATCCGTGTTCCCCGCGCCGAATGACTCGGTGTATCCGGCCAGAACGCATCCCCCGTCGGAAGTCTGCCGGACGGAGTAGCACTCATCATACTCGTGCCCGCCGTAGGTGTAGCTGAAGAGGCCTTCGCCCGTCGCATCCGTTTTCACCAGCCAGAAATCCGTGTTCCCGGCGCCGAATGATATGGTGTTTCCGCCGAGCAGGTAGCCGTTGTCGGAAGTCCGTCCGATGGAACTGCAGCGGTCCAAGCCGCTGCCGCCGAACGTCCGGCTCCAGATGCTGTCGCTGCTTTCGCCCACCTTGACCAGCCAGTAATCATAATAGCCTGCGCCGAAAGAACGGGTATCACCCGCCAACAGGTAGCTGCCATCCGCAGCCAGTGCGACCGAATAACAGGCGTCCTCTTCGCTTCCCCCGAAGGTCCGACTCCAGACGCCGTCCCCGTTCGCATTCGTTCTCACCGCCCACACGTCAATTCCGCCTGCGCCGAAAGAGCCGGTCCATCCTCCGAGGATGTATCCGCTATCCGCGGTTTGCAGAATCGAGGTGCATTCGTCATTCCCGGCCCCGCCGAATACCCGGCTCCACAGACTGTCGGGCGGCTGAGCAAAAAGCAAAGCAGGCAAAGAAGCGAGACAAACGATCATGAGAGTCTTCATCGCAGCCTCCTTCCGATAATTGAGATGAGATGTTTTCGGTCTTGTCCGCCGAGGCACGCGTCCCCGGAATCTTTCCGCCGAGCGGGGGTCGCCGACCCTGCCGGAATCGGGATCGAGCCAAGTGAGCATTTTGCGCCATTGCCGGTCGGGAGACCGACAACGGCGGTAAGAGAGATTTCGCGGCGGCGGTCGTCTTCGCCTGCCCCGCTCTTTCCGCTGAGCAGGGTTTCCAAACCCTGCGGGAATCGAGGCTCGACAGTCGGAGACTGCCGCCAGTTTTCCTTTTTCGCCGTGGTGCGGTCCGTGACCCGCCCGGCGATCTCTATCTTCGCGGCGGCACGTGTCTTCACGTGCCCCGCTCGGTAGGAATGCGACAATGCGACAGGTTTTCCCCGACCGGGCATGTGCAGACACATGCCGCGGCGGACAGCCAGATCATTTCAAGAGCAGGAGTTTCTGTGTGGCCTGTGCTCCGGCGGCGGTCAGCCGCGCGAAGTAGATGCCTGAAGGCAGCCTCGCACCGTCAAACGGTACTCGATGCTCACCGGCAACAAGCACTCCATCCACCAACACCGAAACCTCTCGCCCTGTGACATCATAGACCACAAGTTCGGCTTCGCCTCTGCGCGGTAGCGAGAAACGGATTGTGGCCGAGGGATTGAACGGATTCGGATATGCCGCGAGTCTCAAGTCCGAAGGGATCGGGACCGGAGGTTCGTCGGCTGCCAGATATTCGCCAAAGCGGTAGAGCTTGAGCGAGGTCGAATCCCGAATGACAAGCCGCCGGAACGTGCTGTCATAGCGGCCGATGATACGGGCGCCGGATGTGGCGATGTCAATGGTGTCCGTCACACCGTAGCTGTGCCCGTCCGCGGCATCCAGTACATCAAACACGCGGCGACCTCGGTTGTAGCAAAGAAACTCCTCCGCCGAATTGCTTGGCACACACTCGGCGGCGAACCAGAAATCGTAGGGCCCGGCAGTGGTCCAACTCAAAGCGGTGTCCTGCGTAGAACTGAAAGTCCCGTACAACGTGTCTATCTGAGTGAAACCATAAATGGACAAGCTTGATGGTGTCACTGCACATGCGATCGGCAATTCCCTCAGGGTCCTACAGTCCCACCCCCCCAAGTCCAAGGCTGCATGTTGAACAACGGAGTCGCCAGTAATCTGGAAGGAACACGCAACCCAATGGCAATCTGACATGAACGGATAGAGTCTGCCGGAGGCAACGCCAACGATTTGCGCGAGAGTCGCAGCGAAGTCGAGAAACCTCGCTATGCCAACTTCTGAAGGCTGCGAGCTAATAGACAAGAAATCTGGAATGACGAATCCTATGTTTGCGTCAACAAGATCCTCCGCGTCACCGAGTTCATAAGTCATCGCCACGGCCAAGTGATCCGTTGGCGACGGCGGCATTGGCCAAGGCATGACGCCTGTTGGCCGAAAATCAGCAGAGTAAGGGGCACCGGGATAAGGGCGGCCACCTCGGTATTCCCTCGAGCAACATGCTATTTGATGATCTGTTAGCCTGAAGTTGTCAAGGGTGAGGATTCCATAGGGGTTCACGTTTGTCCGTTGAACCGCTACAAGAGCGTGAGGAACCAGCGAATTGTCTTCATTTTCAAAGAAGCAACTGATGGAAAGTGGTGCTCCGGCACGTAAGCGAAAGGAGTCGACAGATGAGGCGTTCGTCTGCCCCCAAATGACAGCAATTGAGTCGGAGTAGAAATGGTCAAGTTGCCCCCACACATAATATCCATCCGAGCGCGGCATCACGTCCCAGACGTCGCTCATTGAGGGAAGGGGAATCGTCTGATCGAGAATGAGAGGCACGCGCTGGGAAAGAGCAGGGCCGGCGGCGAAGAGAATCGCCGCGAGCATGAGCGCGGAAATGATTCGGCAGTGCATGACAACCCCCGTGGTTGAGTCAACCGTGCAAGACAACTATTTCTGCATCTTCAGCGGCATCATGACGAGGCCGGCGAGGAGCTTGGGGTAGAAGTCGGTGGACTTCTGCGGCATGCGCTCGCCGCGCTCGGCCACGGCCTTGACCCCCATCACATTCGTGGGATTCAGGAGGAACACGGCCTGAATGCCTCCCTTGCCGAGCTTCGCTATTGCCTCCTCGCGGTAGCGGTAGTACTCGATATGCGTGAAGGCCTCAAGCTTGGCCTTGTCTATCCCTAACTCTTTTTCCAGAATGAGCTTATGCAGAATCGTCACGTCCAGTCCGCGCAAAGCCACGGAAAGCTCGGGCGCGACCGCATCCATGATTTTGCCGTCCTTAAGCTGGAGAAGGTAGAAGGGCGAGGGAGTCCCCACCGCGCACATTCCGAAGACATGCCGATCCTTGCGGCTGTCCATCAGCTTGAACAGCTCCTCGGCCGTGGGAACCTGCTCGACCAGAAAGCTCGTCACCAGCCGGGCCACCAGAGCCACGCCCGAAAAATCCGCCACATTTTTGACCAGCCGGTGCGTAGGGAAAATCACCAGTCCCGGGTCCTCCATCGGGAACAGGGCCATCATGCGGTGGTCAAAGCCCTGATCCCCCACCGGTTTCCAACCCTTTGCGAGGCACTCATTCTTGTAGTTGACGGCGGTCTCGAAGCGGTGGTGCCCGTCGGCAATGAAGAGTTCGCGCGCGGCCACCAGATTCTGCAAAGCCTTAATCGCTTGCAGGTCGGTGATTGTCCAGAGCTTGTGGGTCTCGCCGAAGTCATCCTTGCACTCAATGACCGGCGGCTGCCCCGCGACGGCCGCATCCATGATCTTGACCGCCTCGCCCGCCGCGTCGGAAAAGAGCAGGAAGATGTTCTCATCATTGGTCTCAATGGCCCTCAAAAGCCGCAGGCGGTCGGCCTTCGGCCCGGCCAGTGTGTGCTCGTGCGCCCGCACCCCCTTTTCTTCAAGCTCCACCGAGGCCACAAACCCCTTGCGGGTATGGGTCTTTCCCCCATAGCTGAAGATCTGGTAGTAGATATAGATGGCCGGCTGGGGGTCTTCTTTCAGGACGCCGTGTTGAATCCATGTGCTTAGGGCGACGGCGGCTTGGGGGTAGGGGGTCTCGGGGTGCCGGTTGGCTTCGTCCGAGAGAATGACCCGCACCACATTGTTCAGGCTGCGGCTGTAGTAGTTGGCCTGCAGAACCTTGTCAATCTTGTCGTAGGGCTGGGCCACCAGCTTGTTGATGTCGCCCGCCACAGCAGGGTCGTAGCGGAGACCGGCAAAGGGTGCAATCTTGGCCATGGGCGATGTCTCCCTTGTCTGAATGTGCGCTCTTTCACACAAGATACAGAGGAGAGGGTGAAAAATCAAGCCGGACGGTTGACTAACATGCTATAATTCTCTATGTTATTGACGCAAAGCCCCCCTTCCCGGTAAGACGCTACCCCCCTTTTGTCCCCCCGTCCACGGGGGAAAGTACGGGACACAGCAGGCTGTGTCCCTACAAATTTGATTTTCCGCTTTCAGGTTTCAAGTTTCAAGTCTCAGGTTTTTCTTATGTCTCCCCGTCAGGTTGAAGAACTGCATTTTCTCTCGTCTTTTCTCGGCCGTCCGGCGC
Source organism: bacterium (assembly GCA_026394155.1). GTDB lineage: Bacteria > Electryoneota > RPQS01 > RPQS01 > RPQS01 > RPQS01. The sequence continues at coordinate 12,007 of JAPKYT010000126.1, forward strand.
GCTCGAAAAAGCTGGGCACGGCGATGGGCCGCGTCTGGGACGTGGTGGCCACGCTCACCGAGCTTTATCCGCAAGTGCGCGGCATTGTGCTGCGCCATCGCGACACGCTCGTTTTGTATCCTGCTACCGGAGAGGAGTATCTCGATCTTATCCATCGCGGCTATCTGACGGTGGACGAGCAGCGCATCGCGCCCTACGAACTCGGTGCGGACGACATGAGCCTGCGCGATGTGCTGTGGGACAAGCAGATCGTGGACGTGGAAGGGGCGAAAGTTGAGCGCGTGAACGACGTGCATCTTTTGATCGGCGAGCGGCAATGGGTGGTGCACGTGGACGTGGGATTTTCGGGACTCTTGCGCCGTCTCGGCTGGGAGAGGTCCATGAAGCCCGTGGCGCGCGCGCTGGGCCGGCACATTCAGGATGAACTCATTTCGTGGAAATTCGTGCAGCCGGTAGCCACGCGCAGCGCGCAATTGGAACCGATCCGCCTCACCGTCGGAGCGCAGCGCCTGAACGAACTTCATCCCGGCGAGTTAGCCGATATTCTTGAAGACCTCAGTCATCATCAGCGGCAGGCGATGATGGCCGCGCTCGAAGACGACGTGGCCGCCGACGTGCTCGAAGAGACCGATGAGGACGTGCAGAAGTCGGTCATCGAAGCGATGGACGAGGAGAAAGCGGCCGACATCATCGAGGAGATGGAGCCCGCCAAAGCCGCGGACCTTTTGCAGAGCCTCGATGAGGAATCGTCATCGGCCATTATCGAAGCCTTCGAGGGCGAGGAAGAGAAGGCCGAGCTGCAGGAACTGATGACCTACAGCGAGGACACGGCTGGTTCGCTCATGACTACCGATTACATCGAGGTGGGCGGCGACGCGTCGGTGGGCGAGGTGATGGAGAAGGTGCGCGAGGCCTCGGCCGAGATCGAAGCGTTCTACTATGTGTATGTGCACGACGACGACGGCAAGCTCGTCGGCGCGCTCAGTCTGCGGCATCTGTTGCAGGAGGATCCGAGTCTGAAGGTGGGCAATCTTCTGCAGCCGCGCCTCGTGGCTCTACAACTGAAATCCGACATCGCGGAAATCGCCGACCAGTTCCTGCGTTATGCCTTCCTCGCTCTGCCGGTGATGGACGACGGCGGCGTTCTGCGCGGCGTCATCACCTTCAAACACGCCTTCGACCAACTTCTGCCGCACTTGTACAGAGCGTGGAAAGCGGACTGAAGAGAAGGATGAAGAAGCGCGAGCCGATTCATGGCCGCGCATGGCTTGCGCTGAACAAAGTGAATGGGGAAGCGCATACGAAAATCAAACGGTGGCGATCATGTGCGACACCACTAACGAGGAGACCACGATGCATTCTCATCGGCAAGTCCGGCAACCAGGGTTGATTTACACCGGTCTATGTGCGTTGCTGCTGTTCTCACATTCGGCGGGGGCCTTTGATTTCTTGACGCTGCCGCCATCGCCCCGCGCAACCGGTGCGGGCGGAGTGCTGACCACCGCGGGGATGGAGGACCCGCTGGCGCCGATCATCAACCCTGGAGCCATCGGAATTCTTGCAAATCATGGTGTAATTGCCGGGTGCGTGTACGCGCCCAGCACGCGGTGGTTTCCAGACTGGGATGACGATGATTTGCGATACTGGTCCCGCGCGGCCATTGCAGGGGTTAGCGCGGGACAGGCCAGTCGTTGGACCAAGCGGAAGATACCGGTTAGCATAGGCATCGGTTACAGCGAAGTCGAATTCCGCGCCACCTATGATCGCTACGGCACTGGAGGAGAGATCACTCGCGTGACAGATCGTCAATATTCTCACGGAGCTTCGTTTGGCTTGGGCTATGACGGACCAATCAAGATAGGTTTGGGCGTGACCACAAAGCGCGTGCGGGATACGTTTTCGGAGAATGATGCTTCGGGGTGGGGTGCTGACTATGGACTCGTGTTTTTCGCGCCCTTTCCTCAGGTTCTTCGCGCAGACCGCCCTCGGCAAGACGGTGTAAGTTGCTTCGTGACTCCTCAGATATCCTATGCGGCCACCGATGTCGGGAAGGCGGTGGAATACGTATCATCCCCTGGCGGCCCGACATATCTCACTCCATTGCCGCGGACAGGCAAAGTGACGGTGGGGGTGGGAGCCGGACTCGCCTCTAACGAGGCGCATCGCCCGCCCTGGCAACTTCTGTCTGTCGAAGTCGCGGTGCAGGGTGAGGACGAACTCGTCTTGCGCGAGGAAAACGGCCACAAATACGTCCAGCCGCTTGGCGATATTCACGTGTTTGGTGACCTGATTTTAGGCAAGGGCAACGGACGGATTGTCAAGCGGCGAGGATGCGAGGTCAACTGCCTGGATGCGTTCTACGTGCGTCGGGGGAGCGAGGAATGGGCGGCCGACGGGTACGTGATTGAAAGCGAAGGTTGGGGTTTGAGGGCAATGGGCCTGTTTCGGATTGTGCAGAGACTTGTACCGGAGGCCGAGTCAAGTCGCACGGTGAAGTATCTCGCTCGTCACGTTGACGCGCAACTCAATGAGAGCCGATGGATTGTCAGTTCGCCGGCGGACGATACGCGCTTCCGCAGCGTCAGCCTTTTCTTCATGCCATAGTGCGAGCGATGGACCCGCGCTGTCAGACAAAGGATGAAGTCACCCACTCGCGGTGGAAAGTGAAGATTCCGGCAGGATTTGGAAATCCTGCTCGGCGGAAAAAGAAAAACCAAAGGAAACCATTGACAACAAAATCCACTCCCAATCCCTTTGCCCGCTTCGGCCTCGACGAGAGATTGCTCAGGGCCGTGGCGGAGATGGGCTACGAACGGCCCACGCCCATTCAAGAGCAGGCCATTCCGCTGGTCATGGCGGGCAAGGACGTGACCGGCTCGGCGCAAACCGGAACCGGCAAGACGGCCGCTTTCGGACTGCCGATTCTGCACAAACTTCTCAGCGAGCCGCAAAAGCAGCGCGGGCTGCGGGTCTTGATTCTCAGCCCCACGCGCGAACTGGCGGCGCAGATCGAAGAATCGCTGAAGGACTACGCGCGCCACACCAAGATCAAGATCGCTTGCGTGATCGGCGGCGTGGCCATCGGGCCGCAGACCAAGAAGCTGCGCGAAGGCATAGACATACTCGTTGCGACTCCGGGCCGCCTGCTCGATCATCTCGGACAGCGCAACCTGAGCTTCGGCGCGCTCGAAGTTTTCGTGCTCGATGAAGCCGACCGCATGCTGGACATGGGCTTTCTGCCCGACATCCGCCGCATCATCGCGCAGCTTCCCGCCAAGCGGCAGACGATGCTCTTTTCGGCCACCATTCCGCCGGAAATCGCCAAGCTCGCCAATTCGCTGCTCAAACAACCCGAGCACGTGCAAGTGGGAAGGCAAGCCGCGCCGGCGGTGGGCATCACGCACGCGGTTTATCCCGTGCCGTCGCATCTGAAGCCCCTGCTTCTGCCGGCGATTCTGCGCGACATCGGCGCGCGCTCGGTGCTGGTCTTCACGCGCACCAAGCGGCGGGCCGACAAACTCGCGCGGCATTTGACCAAGACCGGCCTGCGCATCGCGGTGATTCACGGCGACCGCTCGCAGAACCAGCGCACGGCGGCGCTCGATGGATTCAAGCGCGGCAAGTCCGAAGTGCTCGTAGCCACCGACCTCGCCGCCCGCGGCCTCGACGTGGAAGGCATCACGCACGTCATCAACTTCGACGTGCCGGGATCACCCGACGATTACGTGCACCGCATCGGCCGCACCGCGCGGGCCGACGCTCTGGGCGACGCGTTCACGCTGGTGGCTCCGGAAGAAGAGATGCAGATGCGGCAGATCGAAGCGCATCTCGGCCACGTGCTGCCCCGGGTAGCGGTGCGCGATTTCGACTATTCCGTGCCCGCGCCCGAGAAAAAAACCGGACTGGAAAGAGCCAGCACCAGCCGCGTAAACGTTCCCACCAGCTTCCACATGTCCCGGCGCAGAAAGCTGCCGCGAAAACGGTAGGGACACGGCTTGCTGTGTCCGTCTTTTCCCGAGCGGGGCACGTGAAGACACATGCCGCCGCGTTCAAGTCATGATCTCCAATGCTCTCTTGGATTCGTAACATAAAATCGAAAATTTCCCCCGCGTGGGCGCGGGCGACGCTCTTTCTGGCCATCATGGGACCGGGCGTCATCACCGCCAACGTGGACAATGACGCGGGCGGCATCACCACCTACTCGCAGGCGGGCGCGCACTTCGGGCTGGCCACGCTCTGGATTTTTATTCCCATGACCATCGCCCTGATTATGATTCAGGAGATGGTCAACCGCATGGGCGTCGTCACCGGCAAAGGCTTATCGGATCTTATTCGTGAGCATTTCGGTGTGCGCTGGACGTTTTACCTCATGCTCGCGCTCTTGGCCACCAACTTCGGCAACATCATCGCCGAGTTTTCGGGCGTGGCGGCCTCGGGCGAGCTGTTGGGTGTGCCGAAGTGGATTACCGTTCCGCTGGCGGCGACATTCGTGTGGGCGTTGGTGATTGCCGGAACGTATGCCTCCATCGAGCGCATTTTTCTGGTGGCTACGCTCTTTTACGTGGCTTACATCATCACCGGTCTGCGGGTGAATCCCGACTGGGCGAACGTCGGCAAGGCGCTGGTGATTCCGCACATCACGCCCGAACGCGGCTATCTGCTCATGCTCATCGGGCTTATCGGCACCACCATTGCGCCGTGGATGCAGTTTTATCAACAAGCCTCTGTGGTGGAAAAGAATATTCCGCTCAAGGACTACCGGTTCTCGCGGCTGGACACGATTATCGGCGGCATCACGGTCAGTCTGGTGGCGCTCTTCATCGTGGTGGTGTGCGCTGAAACGCTCTTCGTGCACGCGGTGCGGATTGACACGGCCGATCAGGCGGCCAAAGCTCTCGCGCCGCTGGCCGGGCGTTTTGCCTCTCTGCTTTTTGCCGTCGGCCTGCTCAATGCGAGTCTGTTCGCCGCTTCGATTCTGCCCATTTCCACCTCGTACACGATTTGCGAGGCGATGGGCTGGGAATCGGGGCTCGATCACAAATTCGGCGAGGCCAAGCAATTTTACGGGCTGTATACGGCGCTTATCGCGATTGGCGCGCTGTTCGTGATGCTGCCGGGCCTGCCGCTGATTTCGGTGATGTTCTTCTCGCAGGTGATTAACGGCATCATGCTGCCCTTCACTCTCGTGCCCATCCTGCTCTTCGTGAACAACAAGCGGCTCATGGGCGAGCACGTGAACAGCCGCCTCTACAACATTTTCTGCTGGACGTTTGTGGTGCTGGTCACGCTCATGTCCGCCTTGTGGCTGATCTTGCAATTCACGGGAAAGGAGTAACGAGGGATGAGGGCGGAGGGATGAGGGATGAAACCGATTGTAGAGGCAAACGGCAGTTTGCTCTTGTAGCGCCCAGCTTGCTGGGCTTGTTGTTTCCCCCTGCTTGCGGGGGGATAAGAGGGGGGTTCTTTTCCGCATAGCACGGCCGTGCGCCTCTCGACAGATTCCGGGCACGCGGGGACGCGTGCCTCGGCGGAGAAAGAAAAGCGGCGACCCGATCGAGGTCGCCGCTTTGTCGCATACATGAAGGACACGGCAGGCCGTGTCCCTACGGTTCTTTCAATTCCCTTTCCAGCGCGTCAAGCTGCTTCTGAACTTGTTCGCGGATCACGTCGCTGTTGAGAAGAAGCTGCTGCAAGGCGACTTCCAGACCCTTCAGCAAGAGCGAATCCTTGACACTGATGGCGCGCTCGATTTGCAGATCGAGGAGCGCCATCTGCTGCTCGATGACCGCCTCGCCGATCAGTTTCCCCACCTCCTCTTCCACCTTCGGATCTTCGAACTTCTTTTCAACCTGCGCAATCAGGCGGCGGATTTTGTCCTCGGTGGCCTGATTGATGGAATCCTCTTGCATCTGATAGAGCAGCGCGCCGGGATCAATCACCATGCGCCGCAGCGTGTCGGGCGCGGTTTGGGTGCTGTCGGCGGGCGGGGCCTCGCGCTCGATTACGACGCGATGCGACTGCGCGAGCATGGCCGAGCAGAGGAGCATTGCAGGAAAAAGCAGGAGTTGTTTCATGGCAAATGCGGTTTGGTTTCGGCCGGTGTGGTGGAGGTGAGCACCATCCCGGCCACGATGAAGGCCGCGCCCCAGAGCGTCCCGCCCGAGGGCACGGTGCCGAGCATCAGCCACGCGGCCAGCCCGGCGAAAACAGGTTCAGAAGCGTAGATCACGGCCGCCGCGGCGGGCGAAATACGCGGCTGAAAGCGAAGCTGCCCCCAGATTCCGAGCGCGGTGGCAAAAACGGCCGTGATGACAATCGCCCACAGCAGCACCGGAGCAAAAGTGAGGCGCGGGCCTTCCAGCGGCATCGTGACGAGCGAGAGCAATCCCGCCACCACGATCTGAATCCACGTGAGTTGAATCTCGCATTTGGGCTTCGCCCAGCGGTTGACGAACACCACCTGTAAGGCAAAACTCACCGCGCACAGAAGAGTGAGCGCATCGCCCAAATTCAGCCCGCCCGCCTGC
>JAPKYT010000024.1 GCA_026394155.1 bacterium
CTCATACCCCAAAGATAACAAAATCTTATCCTCCCCGTCAAGACTCAATTCCAAGATGGCCTCATAATTCGGATGGATGGCAGAATCACCAGCGCCAGCAGTGCGACGGCGATCCAGACGACGACCGGCACGATTCCCGAATCCATGGCTGTGATCTCCCTCTATGCCGTGTATTTTGTGATGTAGTAGCAGACTTGGACGGACGAGTTGTTGGAAGCGCCCGCATGCGAGACCTCGGCGGGAGGCGGAGTATGATTCATTGTAGCGAGAATTTGTCTATCCTGCAAGCGCGGCTGGCGGCACGCAGGTCAGGTTTCGGCCGATCCGAGCGCACTGCCGTGCGGCACTACCGGCCGGACAGGCACAACCGGGATAGGACATAGCCTCGCCACGATCCGTGTGCGAATCCATCAGATTATTCATTATTTCTAATAAACTTATCAACACGAGAGGAAATCTGCAATGCGCGTCTTGATTTCACGAATCAAGAACAACGCGGCCTTGACTTTGGAGGGGTATTTGGATATCTTTGGGTTCGCTTTGGGGCAGTAGCTCAGCTGGGAGAGCACCACGTTCGCAACGTGGGGGTCGGCGGTTCGATCCCGCTCTGCTCCACCGCCTTTCCGCCGAATAGGTATCGCCGGGTCCCGTGCAAGGGATGGCCGCCCAACCCCGCCAGGACCGGAAGGTAGCAACGGTAAGCTGTTCATCACTGTGTTGCGGATCAGCCTGGCGATACCTATGCGGCGGTTTTTTCGGCTCGGAGTTGAACATCTGGTCAGCAGGGGGACGGTATTTTAGGTATTGTTTTTGTGCACTCTACCGCTGACGGGGTAGCAAAGGAAGCGGCTTGGCGAGTTGACTTTCGAGGGCAAAACGGGTATCTTGTAAAGTTAGGTTTGACTGCCTCTTTCCCCGCTTCTGTCGCGACTTCCCTGAACAGCCATGTCCTATCAAGTGCTTGCCCGGCGCTGGCGGCCTAAGCGGTTTGCCGACGTCGTTGGGCAGGAACATGTCACTCGCACCCTTCAGAATGCCATCCGGCAGGGCCGGCTGGCTCACGCCTTTTTGTTCACCGGACCGCGAGGCATAGGCAAGACGAGCACGGCGCGCATTCTGGCTCGCGCGGTGAACTGCCCTAACATGGAGTCCTCCGGCGCGGCCGAGCCGTGCAACGAGTGCGAGACCTGCCGGGCGCTGCTCGAAGACCGCGAGATGGACGTGATCGAAATGGACGCGGCCTCGTACACCGGAGTGGACGATATCCGGCGCGTCATCGAGAACTGCCGTCTGGCTCCGGTGGCCGGGCGGATGAAGATTTACATCATTGACGAAGTCCACATGCTCTCGCGGAGTGCTTTCAACGCGTTCCTGAAAACGTTGGAAGAACCGCCGGCGCACGTGATCTTCATTCTGGCCACCACCGACGTGCAAAAAGTGCCGGCCACGATTCTGTCGCGCGTTCAGCGCTTCGATTTCCGGCCCGTACAGCCGGTGGACACGGCGCCTTATCTGGGTAAGATTTGTGAGCATGAAGGCTGGCCGGCCGAAGAGGAAGCGTTGTGGCTCATCGCGCGCCGCGCCGAAGGCTCGCTGCGCGATGCGGAAGGGCTCCTCGATCAGGTGGTCTCTTATGCGGGCGGCAAAGTTACCCTCCAAGCCGCGCGCGAAACGCTGGGAGTGCTGCCCGGAGAACTCCTGGCGGAAGCGACAGAGCTGCTCGTGTCGAACAGCGTTCGGTCGGTGCCGGCCTATCTTGAACAGCTTGCGCTACGCGGCGTGGATTACACCCAACTTCTGAAAGACCTTCAGTCCTATTGGATGGACTTGATCTTCATCAAGCAGGGGCTGCCGGTGAAGGGCCGCGTGGACGTGGAGATCGAGCAGATGCAGAAAGCCGGCGCCGAGCTTTCGGTGGAAGACCTCTTCCGGCTGATCCGGCTGGCCGAAAGGCTCGAAGACGATTTGAAATGGTCCACCGCGCCGCGCGTGCGTTTTGAGGTTTCCTTCGTGCGCTGGGCGTCGCTGGATCGGGTAGCCACCATTCGCGATATTCTGGACCGTCTGGGGACCTCAACGGGCGGAACGGCTCCGCCGGCACGAAGCGAGGCTGTTGCCCCGCCGCGCGAGGCGAAAACGCCGGCCGCACCGCAGAGCCCGCGCGCGGCGACACCATCAGCGGATGCCGTCACCCTTGACACTCTGCGGCAAAAGTGGCCGGAAATCACCGCGGCGCTGCGCAAGCGCAATCAGGCGGCGGCCGCCACGGCTGAAAAATCGTGGGTGTTAGAGGCGTTTGACGGGCGCAAGCTGACGGTGAGCTGCACCATGCCCGGCAAGTTCGCGACCGATAGCATGAAAGAGAGCTTTGCCCATTTAGCGGCGGCGATTCAGGACGTCTGCGGCATCACGCCCATTCTGGTGGCGGGTGCGGCGCGACCGGAAGCGCCCCAGCCGGACGAGCCTGCGAAACCGGCCACGCCGCCTTCCGGCGACGATCTGTTCAGCAACTTCATGAGCCGGTTCGGCGGTGTGGAGATTGATCCCAATCAAGCCCGCGAGCCGAAATGATGGTGGTGGATGTTTCCAAGTTCTCGCCGTCGCTCGAACGGCTGGTGCAGAAGATTTCCAAGCTGCCCGGGCTGGGACGCAAATCGGCGGCGCGTCTGGCCCTGCACATTCTGCGGCAGCCCGAGGAGGAGGCACGCGAGTTGGCGCAGGCCATTCTCGACGTGAAGACCAGAATCCACTTGTGCCGCATCTGTTCGAACTTCACGGAAGACGAGGTGTGTTCGTTCTGTTCGGATGCGCGGCGGGATCAGGCTCTCATCTGCGTGGTCGAGACGCCCGGCGACGTGCTGCGGCTGGAGAGAACCGGTTCGTTCCGCGGATTGTACCACGTGTTAGGCGGAACGCTGTCGCCCCTCGATGACGTCGGCCCCGACGATCTGCGCATTGCCGAGCTGATCGAGCGCGTCAAGGGCGGCGCGGTGCGCGAAGTCATTCTCGCCACCAATCCGACCACCGACGGCGATACCACCGCGCACTATCTGCTGCGCGCGCTGAAAGAGTACGGCGTAGCCGTGTCGCGCATCGCACGGGGCGTGCCGGTGGGCGCCGAAATCGAGCAGGTGGATGAAGTCACGCTGGCCAGCGCTCTTGAATCACGCACGCGGCTGTCCTGAGATTCGCGGTATTCATCACAGGTTCCTCTGTTGATTCCCGGATTCAATCTCGCCAATCAGATCACGCTTTCGCGGCTGGCTCTGGGGCCGCTCTTTCTGGTCGCGTATCTGAGTCCGTGGCGGTATTCGCTGGAGTCCGCTTTCCTCGTGGCCATTCTCATCGAGGCTACGGACGTGGCGGACGGCATCACCGCCCGCCGCCGGAAACAGGTGTCGGACGTGGGCAAGCTGCTCGATCCCATGAGCGACACCATTGCCCGCCTGTCCTACTACATGGGCTTTCTGGTGATGGGCTACGCCGAGCCGTGGATGATGGCGATTCTCGTTTATCGCGACGTCGTGGTAGCGTACTTGCGCGTATTTTCCGCGCTCACCGGCACGGCTATGGGGCGGCGCATGTCGGGCAAGTGGAAGGGGATTTTGCAGGGCGCGACGGCACTGGTGGTGCTGGCGCTGTGCATCGTGGACAAGCGCCTGACGCCGATACCGTACCTGAGCGAAATCATTTACTGGCTGTTCGTGTTCGTCACCGCTTACACGGTGTTCACTCTGGTCGAGTACTTGCGCGGGAACAAGGAGCTGCTGCTCGAAATCCGGCGGCGGGGCCGGCCGTGAAAAAGCTCTCGTGGCCGGAATGGGCGGTGGTCACGCTGTTCGGATCGGGACACAGCCCGGTGGCTCCGGCTACGGTGGCTTCGGCGCTGACCTGCGTGATCCTCTGGTTCATCCCCCCCGCTCTGCGCTGGCCGGGCTGGTTCTTCGTGGTGCCGGTGTTTTTTCTTGGCGTGTGGTTGTCGTCGCGCGCGATTGGGGCTTTTCGCGTGGACACCGACCCAAGATATGCCGCTCTGCGGCGGCGCGATCAGAAATCCGATGATCCGGATCCGGTGGTGATTGACGAATTCGTCGGCCAGTGGATCACGCTGCTGGCGGTGCCGCACACGCTCTTGGGATTTGCGGCCGCGTTCGTGGTGTTCCGCGTGTTGGACATTCTCAAGCCGTTAGGGATCAAAGCGCTGCAGGATGCGCGCGGCGGCTGGGGAATCATGTTAGATGACTTGGCCGCGGGGCTGTGGGGTGCGGTGCTGCTCGTGATCGTGTTCAAAGTCCTTCCCCCCTTCTTGCGATGAGCCACGCGACGGCCCCCGTGTACCGCAGCGAAATCCTCACCGTCGGCGACGAGCTTCTGCGCGGCGACGTGGTGAACGAGAACGCCGCTTACGTCGGTCGCGTCTTGGCCGAGGCCGACGTTCCCGCGCGCTTCAGCTCGGTGATTCCCGACGACCTCGAAGCGATCACGGCAGCCGTTGAAAACGCGTTGACGCGGGCGCAGGTGATCGTCCTCACCGGCGGCTTGGGTCCGACGCCCGATGATGTGACGCGGGACGCCGTGGCGCGCTATTTCGGATTTCCGTTGGTGGAAGATGCGGCCCTGCTGGCGCATGTTCAGGAATTGTTCCGGCAGCGGGGAATGGTCATGCCGGAGATCTCGCGTAATCAGGCGCTGTTTCCGGTGGGAGCGCGGCAGATTCCGAATCCCCACGGCACGGCCACGGGCATCCACGTGATTCACGACGGCCGGCATTTGTTCGCGCTGCCGGGCGTGGCCGTCGAGATGCGGCAGATGACGGATGAGTACGTCAAACCCGCCCTGCGAGCCGCCTTTGCCGACGCGCGGGTGCAGACGCGCACGCTGCGCCTTGCCGGCATCGGCGAGTCGCACTTGCTGGAGCAAATGGGAGATCAACGCGAATTGCAGCCGCTGGTGCAGATCGCGTACCTTCCGCATCACGGGCTGCTCGATGTGCGGCTGACCGCGCGGTCGCAAGATGAGCATGAGGCCGCGGCGCAAATCGCCTTTGCCGAGGGGTTCATTCGCGAGCGTGTGGGCGCGCACGTGTACGCCACCGGCTCCACGTCGCTGGCTGAAGTCATCGGCAACATTCTGATGAACCGCGGCCGGACATTGGCGACCGCCGAGAGCTGCACCGGCGGGCTGGTGGCCGACATGATGACGGACGTGCCCGGCGCGTCGCGCTGGTTCGAACGCGGGTGGATCACCTACTCGAATCCGTCCAAGTGCGAAGATCTGAACGTTCCGGCAAGCATACTTGAGGAAGAAGGAGCCGTGTCGGAATCCGTAGCGCGCGCCATGGCCGAGGGAGCGCGGAAGCGCGCGGGCACGGATTGGGCGCTGGCTTGCACGGGCATCGCCGGGCCGACGGGAGGATCGGCGGAGAAGCCGGTAGGCACGGTGTGGATCGCAACGGCCGCGGAGCACGGAGTGTGGGCACGCCATCTCAAGTTCTCCGGCTTGCGCGAAACCATCAAGCTGCGCACCGCACACGCCGCTTTGAGTTTTCTCTATCAGCATTTGATCGAAACGCGAGCCTGATGCGGCTGTTCATCGCCATAGACCTTCCCGATGATTGGCGGCGCATTCTGGCCCAGCCGGAGCAAAGCATCGGCTGGCTGGGGCGCGGGGTGAAATGGGTGGACCCGCGCGGCACGCACCTGACGCTCAAGTTTCTGGGCGAGGTTGACGAGAAGCTCTTGCCGGGCATCCACACGGGCCTATTGAGAGCATGCGGCGAGTTTGCGCCGTTCACGATTCACCTGCGCGGAACCGGCGTCTTTCCCGATGCGAAGCGGCCGCGAGTGTATTGGGCGGGCATCGAAGGGCCGTCCTCGCTGTTGCAGTTGCAGGCCCGCGTGGATAGCGAGATGCAGCGTCTGGGTTTTCCGGCGGAAGAACGGGAGTTCCGTCCGCACCTGACGCTGGCCCGCATCAAAGATCCCATCGGCAAGCAGCGCATGACCGACGCGTTGCTGAATTACTCTCTCGAAAGCGAGCCCGCTGAAGTAAGCGAGGTGCTGCTCATGCGCAGTCATCTCTCCAGCGAAGGCGCGCGTTACGAAGCCATCTGGCGGTGCGCTTTGGGAGGAGACGCGCCGCCGTCCGCATAACCGGCCCCGTTCGACGTTCCGCAACTTGCGAGGAGACACCGTGCCGCGCCAAGTGATCCTCAATGAGATCGGCGCTTCGGCCGATCGTGTTTGGCAGCTTCTGACCGACTGCAAGGAATTTGCCTTCTGGGCTCCCAACGTGCGGGAGCTCGAGTTAGAACCCGACGTGTTCAAAGTGGACACGATCCGCCGCTTCAAGCTCGACGTGAGCGGGAAGATCGAGACACTCGACACCCGCATCACGCATCTGACTCCGGGCGAGACCTACGCGGAAACGCCCGTCGGCGGAACGCTGAAGCTGCACGAGAAGGTCGAACATCTGAAGATGATCTACCGGGTCGAAGTGGTGGACGAAAAGACCTGCAATTTCATCTTCACCATTGACTATGAGATGCAAGGGCTGTTGAACAAGATGCTGGAGAAGGTGGTCATGGGCACCTTCGTGGGCTCGCTCCGGCTCTGGTTCGAGCGGCTGAAAACCTACGCCGAAACGGGCCGCCCGGTGTGAGCCGGGGCGAAACAAGCGTATTCGAATCTTCACATCAACCTTAAGAGTCCGGCCATGAGCAAGGAAACAGACGAAAAGCGCAAGAATCTCGACCTGGCGCTGCAACAGATTGACAAGCAGTACGGCCGGGGTTCGGTGATGCGCCTCGGCGACAGCGGACCCATACAGAAAGTGGACACCATTTCCACCGGCTCGCTTTCCCTCGATTTGGCCCTCGGCATCGGCGGCGTGCCGCGCGGGCGGGTGATCGAGATTTACGGCCCCGAATCTTCGGGCAAGACCACGCTGGCGCTGCACATCATCGCCGAGGCCCAGAAGCAGGGCGGCTACGCGGCGATCATTGACGCCGAGCACGCGCTGGATCCCAATTACGCGAAGGCATTGGGCGTGAACACCGACGAATTGCTGGTCAGTCAGCCCGACAACGGCGAGCAGGCGCTGGAAATCGCCGAGATGCTGATTCGCTCCGGCGCGCTGGACGTAGTGGCGGTGGACTCGGTGGCCGCGCTGGTGCCCAAGGCGGAAATCGAAGGCGAGATGGGCGATTCGCTGCCGGGTCTGCAGGCGCGGCTGATGAGTCAGGCGTTGCGCAAACTGGCGGCGGTGGTGGCGCGTTCGCGGACGAGTCTCATCTTCATCAATCAGCTGCGCATGAAGATCGGTATCATGTTCGGCAATCCGGAAACGACCACCGGCGGAAACGCGCTCAAGTTCTACGCCACGGTTCGCATGGACATCCGGCGCGTGGCCTCCATCAAGGATGGAGAGAGCATCATCGGCAACCGGACGCGTGTGAAGGTAGTGAAAAACAAGCTGGCCGCGCCGTTCAAGGAAGCGGAATTCGATATTTTCTACGGGCGCGGCATTGATCACGCGGGCGACGTGCTCGATCTGGCCGCGCAAATCGGAGTGGTCGCCAAGAGCGGCACGTGGTACAGCTACGGTGAGGAGCGGCTGGGACAGGGCAAGGAACGAGTGGTGGAGCTGCTGAAGGAGACACCTGATCTTCTCAAGAAAATCGAGATCGCGGTGAGACAGCAGCTGGGTTTTGCACGGGCGGGAAACGGCAAGGAGGCGGTGGGAGCGGAAGTTGAGACGCCGCGCGCAAAGGGCAAGAAGTAGTTCGGCTCGGAGTTGCGTGAAGGCGCTTTGGGCCGCCGCGCTGTTGGTTGCGCTGTCGGCGTCGGCGCAGGCGCACCAGTTGGTGCTGACCGCCGGCTACGCCAACTCGCGCAAACCGGAAACCTCGACGCAGTATTTCGGGAGCGGGGGCGGCTGGGCGGCGGGCATCCGCGTGGACATCATGCCGCCCGAAAAGCCCGTCATGTTCGGGCCGAGCTTTCTCTACTGGAACAACTTGACCGGTGATCCGGACCTGAACTCGCGCTCGCGGTATTTTCAGATCGAATTGGGCGGGAGGCTCTCGGTTCGCTCGCGGTCTATTCCATCCTTGTATGGCGGAGTCGGGGCCGGTTACACTTTCGCCCACGGCACGCATGAACCGCGCTGGGTCGGAACGAAGGAGGAGTTTGACGGCGATTTTCCCACCGGCTCGGTGCATTTCGGGATCAAGTCACCGACGCGAACCGATGTCACGGTGGTGGCGGAAGGCTCGTTTCACTTTGGGCTGGACCATCCGTCGGGTCGCAACTCCGTCGGTCCGGCGAAGGCGTGGCTGGTGCAGATCGGCGTGGCCTTTGACATGCTGATCGGACCGCGACGATGAAACCGCCGGCCACGGCGCTGAGTCACGCGGTGAAGCTGCTTTCGGCCCGGCCGTACTCCGAAAGAAAGCTGCGCGAGAAATTAGCCAACAAGTTTCCGCGGGATGAAATAGATTCTGCTATCCGCCGCCTGCGCGCCGAGCGGCTGTTAGATGACGGGCGCTATGCCGAGGATTTTGTGCGGGCACGCGTGGCGACTCGGCCGCGCTCAGGGTTCGTGCTGGTTCGCGAGCTCATGCAGCGCGGCATTGTACGGAGCGCCGCGCAGGAAGTTGTAAACCGGCTCGTCCCCGCGGAATCCAACGAAACGCTGGCGCGCGAATTGCTCTCGCGTAAACAAGCCATGTATCGAGGGCTGGACGAGCCCACGCGCCGGCGGCGATTGACCGCGTTTCTCGCACGGCGCGGTTTTTCATATGAAGTCATACAAAAAGTGCTGCGGATTCCGCCCGAAGACGAGACCTTCGACAAGACATGACCTCGAAAGAGATTCGACAACAGTTCCTTGAGTTTTTTCACGAACGCGGACACGCGATTGTGCCCTCGGCCTCGGTGATTCCGCAGGATGACCCCACCCTGCTCTTCACCAATGCGGGCATGAATCAGTTCAAGCCGTATTTTTTGGGGAGAGCCAAGCCGGATTCCACGCGCGTGGCCGACACGCAGAAGTGCATTCGCGTTTCCGGCAAGCACAACGATCTCGAAGAGGTGGGGCCGTCTCCTTATCATCACACCTTCTTCGAGATGCTGGGCAACTGGAGCTTCGGCGACTACTTCAAGAAGGAAGCGATCACGTGGGCGTGGGACTTGATGACGCGCGTGTACGGTCTGCCCAAAGACAAGCTCTACGCCACGATTTACGAAACTGACGATGAGACTGAGGAGTTGTGGCGCGGTGAAACGGACATTGAGCCCTCGCACGTTCTGCATTTCGGCAAGAAGGACAATTTCTGGGCGATGGGAGACACCGGGCCGTGCGGGCCGTGCAGCGAACTGCACATTGATCGCGGGCCCAAGTTCGATTCCGATCCGAAAGCGTTCGTCAACACCGGCTCGCCGCGCTACATCGAGCTGTGGAATCTGGTGTTCATTCAGTACGACGCGCAGAAGGACGGCACGCTCCTTGAACTTCCCGCCAAGCACGTGGACACCGGAGCGGGGCTCGAGCGCATTGCCACGGTGATGAATGGCTTGCGCTCGAACTACGACACCGATCTCTTTCAGCCGATCATTCGGGCGATTTCCGAGATGTCCGGCAAGCCGTATGCAGATGACGGCGCGGGAATTCCGCATCGCGTGATTGCCGATCATTTACGCTGCCTCTCCTTCGCGATTGCCGACGGAGCGATGCCGGGGAATGAAGGCAGGGGCTATGTGCTGCGGCGCATTCTGAGAAGAGCGGCACGGTTCGGACGCAAGTTGGATATGCACGAGCCGTTCATCTACAAGTTGGTGCCGGTGTTGGTGGATGTCATGGCGGCGACGTTTCCGGAGGTGAAGGAGCGGCACCTGCACATTTCTCGCGTGATGCAGGCAGAGGAGGAGCATTTCGGCCGCACATTAGATAGAGGATTGGAGAGGTTCGCCGAGGTTGTGTCCACGGTCCGCGCTTCGCAAGGCACGACCGTACCCGGCGAGGAAGCGTTCCGTCTTTATGACACATTCGGATTT
>JAPKYT010000117.1 GCA_026394155.1 bacterium
AGCAGACGGGCGCGTACGTCCATCCGGCGGCCGCCGCTGCTGTACTTTCCCACGCGCTCGCCGCCGATGAGGGTATTGATGGACAGCGCCACGTCTTCGATGGAGACGCCCAGATCGGCGCAGCGCGCGCGGTCGGGAAGAATGCGCAATTCGGGAACGCCAATGCGATAATCCGTGTCCACGTCCACCGCGTAGCCGCTGGACGATAGTTTGGCCGTCACGTCGCCGCTGAGTTTTTCCAGCGTGTTCCAGTCCGACCCGCGAATCGAGAATTCAATGGGAAATCCCCGCCGCGCGGTCAGGCCCTGTTGCGAGAGATCCTGCACGACCGCGCGCAGGCCGGGGATCGAATTGAGACTCTGCCGCAGCACACCGGCAAACTCGGCCTGCGTGAATTTTCGCTCCGCCGGCGGCACAAGCGTCACAAAGATCATACCGCCGCTTCCGCCGCCGCCGCCGACTTGGGACAGTACCCGTTTGATTTCGGGACGCTTGTTGAGCACCGCCTCGGCCTGACGGAAGAGCTGATCTATTTCACGGATATCCGAACTGACGGCCGTTTGAATCCGCAGCATGAGCATGCTTTGGTCTTGCGAAGGCACAAACTCACTGGGCAGTGCCCGCAGGATGAACACGGAAGCGATGAACACAGCGGCCGCACCGGCCAAAATCGTTCCCGGACGACGCAGCGCTTTCGCCAAATATTTATAGTACTTGCCGCTGAAGCGGCGGAAGAGATCGTCTACGCGGCGGCCCAGGCGGCTGCGATGTTCGCGTGACACGTCGAGAATCTGCGAACAACGGGCGGGCGCGAGAGTCACGGCTTCGATATACGACAGCAGAATGGCCACGCACAAGGTGATACCGAATTGCAGAAAGAACCTGCCAATGACGCCCTTCATGAAGACGACGGGAATAAAGATGGCGATCACGGCCAGCGTGGCGGAAAAGGCGGAGAAGGTGATTTCCTTCGTGCCTTCCAGCGCCGCCGTTTTCCGGTCTTTCCCCATTTCGGCATGGCGGACAATGTTCTCGAGCACCATGATGGCATCGTCCACCACGATGCCCACCGACAGAGCCAAGGCCAATAGCGTGAACGTGTTCAGCGTAAAACCGAGAAAATAGATCACGGCCAGCGTGCCGAACAACGACATGGGAATCGCCAGCACCACGTTCAGCGCGTTGGAAACCGATCCTAAAAAGAGCCAGCACACCAACGCTGTCAACAACACCGAGAGGATGAGTTCAAGTTCGATCTCGCGAACGGAATCCTCGATGAATTTCGTCGAATCGAAGTTGACACCGAGTTCCATTCCCTCGGGCAGCGTTTTCTGAATGATCGCCATCTGCGCGCGCACCGCTTTCGCCACCGCCACGGCGTTGGCTCCGCGCTGCTTTTTTATTCCGATGCCGGTGGCCGTCGATCCGTTCACGCGGGAGAGATGGCGCACGTATTCAAAACCATCCTCGACAATGGCGACATCCTTCAGATAAATCGCGCCGCCGGGAACTTCTTTGACGACGATTTGCCGCATTTCACCGACGCCGGGAATCGTTTGCAGCTTTTCGCGAATCTGATAACGCGCGATATCGCTGAGCAATTGCTGCGGATAGGGACCGGACAGGCCGAGCATGATGATCGGATTGTCTTCGGGATTGGATTTGGACACGACCGGCGGGTCAAGATCATTTGGCAAGCGCCGTTGCGCCTGCGCCACCTTCGTTTGCACATCCTGCAAGGCGACGTCTATGTCACGCGCCAGATCGAGTTCGATGGTCACCGACGCGCTGCCCTGCCGCGAAACCGAGGTGATGGACTTGACGCCCTCGACTTGCGAGAGCGCTTCTTCAATCGTCTCCACCACGTCGTTTTCGATCACTTCGGGAGCCGCGCCTTCCCACGTGATGCTCACGTTAATCGTAGGGAAATCCACGTCGGGAAACTGGCTGATGCCGATGCGCGAGAGCGCCACCAAGCCGAACACAATCGTGCCCGCCATGAGCATCCAGGCCAGAACCGGTTTACGGACGCAGACTTCCGTCAGGTTCATGGCTTGGCTCCCGGCTTGGCGACCGTGGAGTCTGTTCCGCTACGGATGATGCGCACGGCGGCGCCCTCAGTCAGGGCCTCGGCGCCGCGCACCACCACGGTTTCGCCGGCGCGGATGCCGCTCTGCACTTCCACGTAACCGTCCTCCGAGCGGAGTCCGAGGGACAGCACGCGCTCGCGCGCCACGCTATCCTCGACCACGTAGGCGAGGAACCCGCGTTCGCTGGGGCGAATGCACAGTAGCGGAATCACGGGAAGCCGTTGAACCTCGCCTACGCGAACGGTGACCTCGGCGAAGGTCCCGGGACGCAGCTCCTGCCGCAGCGGATCAGTGACCTCCGAGATCACATTGACCATGCGGGTGACCGGGTCCGCAAATTCCGTCACGGCGGTGATGAGCGCGTGAAATTCGTGATCCGACTCCCGAACCGTGAACACGACGTCAAGATTCGCGCGCAGCCGCCGGGCATCCTCGTCGGGCACGGTGAAGCGCAGGAGCAACGGATCGCGGCGCACCATGGTGGCGACCACCGTTCCGGCCAGCACATACTGACCGGTGCGCACCGTGCGGCTTTGAATAACGCCGGACACGGGAGCCGGGGCGTAGGCGTCGCGCAGATTGAGGCGGGCCAGAGCCAGATTGGCCGACGCCTGCGCAGAGTCGGCCTGCGCCGACAATGCTCGTGTTTGCCAGTTCTCGAGATCCTCGGTGCTGACGAATCCGGGATTGCGGCCCTCGATGTCCACCCGCCTCGTCAACCCGGACTGCGCCTCGCGCAGCGAGGCTTTCGCTTTTTCGAGCGCGGCATCGGCCGACTGGAGGGCCAGCCGGTAGCGCTCGGGTTCGATCTCGATGAGCTGGGCGCCGGCTTTGACCGTTTCCCCTTCGCGGAAATGAACGCCCTGCACCACGCCCGGCACGCGAGCGGTGACCTGCACGATTTCGAAGGCCTCCACCGAGCCAACGGCGTGCACCACCAAGTCCGCCTCGCGCGTGGAAACCGGCGCGACCTCCACCGGGAACTTGATTCCACCCCGGCGGGGCGCGGCCGAAGTGTCTTTCTTCGAGCAGCCGGCGGCGGCAACGGCCAGCATCGCGGTTAGAAGAAGCAGCCGGAAGAGTAGGCGTGTGATCTGTTGAGGGTTCATGGACATTGAATGGTGAAGCTGAAACAAAAGTTCCTGTCCGCGCGAGGCCATTTCGCGCACTTAAAGGTACGGCAGCACGCGGAATTTTTCAAGGCGGCCCGCGCCTCTGGCGTGCGAAGGCGCAGGACGCCTCCCGCAGGTGAACGCGTTGGTGCAGCAACCGCTTGAGTAGAATGGTCTTTCCCTATCCGCCGAGACCCGCAGGAGAAGGACGTCGGCATGGCGCGCTCACCAGATGCAAGTGTTCTGGCGGGAGAGATTCCAGAGGAGGATCAAGAGGAAGGCGGGATCGGGCTGACCGGGAGGGCGAATTCGAAGACGGCTCCTTGACCTTCCGTCGAGCGCACGCGCACGGTTCCACCGTGAGCTTCGACAAAAGATCGCACCATCGCCAGCCCGAGGCCGGTGCCCTTTCCTTCGGGCTTGGTGGTGAAGTACGGCTGGAAAATGCGGTCCTGGAGGTGGCGCGGAATGCCGGGGCCGGTGTCTTCCACGAAACCGACAACGGCACTCTGTTCCGAATCGTAGCGCGTGCCCACCGTGAGGCAGCCTCTTCCCTGCGGCTGCATGACGTCGGCGGCGTTCAGAATGAGATTCATGAAGACCTGCAACAACAAGGCCGGGTCGGCGGACACCACCGGCAACTGCGACCGATCATCTGCGCGGAGCGCGCAATTTTCTCTCCCGACAGGGATGCATTCTGCTGCATGGCGTGTTGGATGAGCTGCGCCTGTCCGAGCAGCGGCGAGAGCGCATTGTTGATCTCGTGGGCCACACCGCCGGCCAAATCCGCGGCCACCGCCCGGCATTCTTGCGTGAGAATGGCCTGATGCAGTTCGTAATTCGCCAGCGCGGTACCGGCCAGAGAGGAGAGTGTGGCCAGGAGCCGCAGGTCGCGGGCGCTGTAGGGTGCGTTGCTGGATTTCCGCCCTAACAGCAGCCAGCCCGCAACCCGGTCGGCGAAGGCGAGCGGCACGATCACTTCATAGCCCAGCGAGGAGAGCCTGTCCTCCGGCCCAAGCGCGCGCGGCTCCAAGGCGGCAGTGGTTTCCAAGTCGCCGGAGTGCCATGCCGACGGCATTAGTGGAGCCGCCTGCGGAGGCGCAACCCACGCTCTACTTGCGTCGTGGATCAGCAGCGTGGCTCTCTCAAGGTGCAAGAGCGCCGGCAGCTCCGCCGTGAGAATGCGCACGATATCGGTCTCAAACGCCGAACCGGAAAGCCGCCGCGAGAGGTTGCGGAGAGAGCGCTCGAAGTCGAACCAGTCACCATAATAGAGGTGATCCACCAGCCAGCGCACACGATCCACCAAGGCCGTAGCCGCGAGCAGCGCCAGAAAACCTGCGGCCAGACTGAGCACCACCAAAGAGACCGGGTCGCCATGCTTGAGGAATCCTACGCCGACAGCAGTCATGACCGTGACCACACACATCAGAAGCACCGCCGTAATGGCATAGATGATGGTGCGCGACAACGTCCACTCTACTTTCAGCATGCGGAAGGAAGTCACGGCCATCCCCCAGCCAATGGGCGCAATAAGCATGGCGGCCATGGCCGCCCCGACAGGCAGCAGCGGCGACCCGCCGAAAACCACCGGCAGCTTGTAGAGGAAAATGAAAGGGCCGACACCCAGCAAGGTGCACTGCAGAAGCCAGCGGTTGCGCGTCTTCTCCGCGGTTCCCGCCGGGCGCACCGCCATCCACGCCATCCACGTCACCGCCACCGCGACGTACACGACAAGGAGCGCCCCGAATCCCTCAAAAAAACCCTCGCTGAAAAGGGTGATCCAGAAACGGCTGTGGGTGGCGCGGGCCATCACGTACGCAAAGGTCAACACCGCCCAGAGGAGAACGACCGGCACGCGCCAAGTCAGCGGCACGAAGCGGAGCGGCCGGTGGATAGCACGCGTCAGCCGCCACAGGAAATCGAGAAAGGCGGCGGGCACGAGCACATAGCTGCCCAGCCACACGAGAAGATAGGCGTCAGCCGCCAGCGGCGGCGTGAGAACGTTCTGTCCGTGATAGAGCAGAATGGAGATGCCCAGCGTCACGTTCAGGCGGAGAAAGGCGCGCACCGCCGCATTTTTCGGCGCGCGCCACCAGACAAAAAGACCCAGGACGATGAAGGCCAAGCCGACGATCTGATTGAGGAAAACCGTGCCCAGCGGAATGCGCGCCACCGTCTTCACGGGCGTCATCAGGATGGAGTCGGCCCGTCGCAATGTCAGGCTCAGCGTCTGTGCCGGTCTGACAAAAAGAGTCAGCCACCAGAGTTCGGCCGTGCCGGAGACCGCGTCAGGGCCGATTCGCACCAGCACATCTCCAGCCTGCACATCACCGGCTTCCGTCGCGAATCTCGGGTCAACAGCGGCCACGGTCACACCGGCGTGACGCTGCTCCCATCGAACGGGCAGATCGCGCCACCGCAGCAGATTCCAGGTGCCCGCCGCCAAAGCCGCCGCGGCGAGCGCGATCAGCCCCATGCGTGTGGCCCACGGCTTGGACACCGCTATTTCCTTCCTTCGAACTCCGCCAAAATGCGGTTCAGGTGGGTGCGCTCAATGCCCAGCCGTTTGGCGGCCTCGGTCTGGTTGCCGGCGCAGCGGGCGAGCACGCCGAGAATATGCTCCTTGCGGAAAGAATCCACGGCGCTGCGCAGGTCCTCGCCTCTGTCGGTCTCCGCCGCGGGCGACGGAGGAAACGCAAACCACAGCGAACGCGGGATGCGCGCGCCGTCGGAGAGCAGCGCGGCGCGTTCCACGTGCTGCAGGCATTCGCGCACGTTTCCGGGCCAACCATAGCTCCGCAGAGCCACCAGAATCTCCTCGTCGGCAGGCTCAAAATCGCGGCCGTACTTGCGGCGGCAGCGTTCCAGAGCAAGCGATACGTACAAGGGGATGTCCTCCGCTCGCTCGCGCAGGGGCGGCAGGCGCAGACGAAATCCGGCCAGGCGGAAGAAGAGATCGCGGCGAAACGATCCTCTTTGCATTTCCGCGTCCAGGCGGCGATTGGTGGCCGCAATGACCCGTCCTTCAAAGGTGAGCGGCCGCAGCCCGCCGACGCGTTCGTAAACGCGGTCTTCCACGGCCAGCAGCAGTTTGGCCTGACAATTGACGGGCAGCTCGCCGATTTCGTCGAGGAACAGGCTGCCTTTCCCCACCAATTCAAGCTTTCCCGGCTTGCGGCTCGACGCGCCGGTGAACGCGCCTTTTTCATGGCCGAAGAGTTCCGACTCGAAGAGCGTTTCGGTGATGGCGGCGCAGTTCACGGTGACAAACGGCTCGGCAACTTGCGGCGAGCGCGCGTGAATGAACCGCGCCAACACCTGTTTGCCGGTTCCCGTCTCGCCCTCGAGCAGGACCGGCTTGTCGCTGGTGGCGATCTTGGCGGCCTCGGCGAGCAACGACTTGACGACCGGACTTTCGCCGAGAAACTTCACCGGATCGCCTTGCGTGAGCGTGCGCAGGCGCACATTCTCCGCTTGCAGCCTGAGCGCGGTCACCGTACGCTGCAACACGGCCTGCAGCAGATCCATGTCAATGGGCTTGACGAGAAAATCCACGGCCCCCAACTTCATGGCCTCCACCGCCAGCGGAATGGTGGCCGAGCCGGAGATCATAATCACCGGCAGGTGCGGATGACGCTGTTTCCATTCCCGCAGCAGCTCGACACCGACGGTATCGGGCAGGGCGAGATCGAGAAGCACCAGCGCGTACTCGGTTGTCTCGAGCATGCGGAGCGCGCCGGCGCCGGTGTACGCGGCATCGGCCTCGAATCCCAGAGCGCTTAGCTGCTGGGTGAGAGTTTGAGCGAGTTGGCGGTCATCGTCAACCACCAGAACCTGAAGAGCCATGCGCATCCTCCCGACTGGCGGGTTTCACGCGGAACCGGTTGGGGTCTCTGTCACGTCCGCAATGTACGTTCCTGCCGAGAAAAAAGCAAGAAGGGGCGTGGGCCTCCCTGCCGGCAATCGCAGGTCTACCGGATCAAGACGGCCTTCATCACCGCGTGGAATCCGTCCGACTGCATCACCACCCAGTAGAGACCGCTGCTGCATGAAGAGCAGTCCCAGAGCACGGAGTGATGCCCCGCCGCTACCGTTGCATCCACAAGATCCGTTACGTGCCGGCCCAGTACGTCGAACACCGCCACCCGGACGCGAGAAGAATGCGGCACATCGAATTGAACAACGGTTGAGGGGTTGAAGGGATTCGGGCGGCAAGGATCGAGCGCGAACTCGTGGGGCATACCGCCGCGAGTTTCGGCGGCGTTGGCGGGCACATGAACGCTGACGGAGTCGGACGGCTGGCTTTCGCCGCCGTCATAGCCCGCCGTCACCCGATAAACGTAGTCACCGTCGGGGACCGAGACATCCGCAAAAAAAGTGTCTGACAAGCTGGTGATACGCGCGCCGTCACGCCATACGGAATAGTCGCGAAGAGCATCGAGATGAACTCGCGGAGCGCTCTCGGCCGGCGGACGCCAGTGCAGTTCCACGTCATGATCGGTGACCGACGCCGTCAGATCGCGCGGGGGATCGAGCCGCCAGATCGCGAAGCTGATGGTGGACACGCCGCCAGCCGAGATCACGGCTTGCAAAGTGTCGCGTTCGTATCCCGCCAGCGCCAGCCGCGGATGACAGGTGCCAGCGAGGAGCGAGTCCACAAGGAAATGTCCGCCGGCAGAAGGGTGAATCACGCGGCCGCCGACCCACAGTTCTGCAACCGACAGGTCGGCCAGCGGAGGATGGGCCGTGATCTGACCGCTGAGCGAGCCGTATTGCGGCTGCGCCCACGTCGAAAAACGTATGGCGGCGCCCGGACCGATTTGCCACGAGGCCGCATGATAGGCCCCATTATAGAGGAGCTGCAGGCCCACCGTTTCGGACGGATTCTCGATGCCCACCGTGCATAGTTCCGGGATGTCCACGCGACGATAGAAAAACACCACTTCGCAATCGCCGGTCGGCGTGGGACGCGCTTCGGTGGAGATGATGTGCACTTGAAAATCCACGCCCATCGGGCCGGACGGCGCGAATTCGAGGTTGTGGTATTCGACGATCAGGCGGCCGCCCGCACTGTCATGCCAGTAACACAGTTCGGCGGTCGCAGGATAAATGAGGTTGTCCCACAAGGGGGCCAGCATGCCGGACGGTCCGGAGGCGACGGGAATCGGAAAGTTGAAAAAGGTGTGATCGTGGGAGATTCCGGGCGTGAGCCAGCCGTTCTCGTTGATAGTCAGGCTGTCGAAGGTCTGCCCGTAGTATCGGAACGGGAAAGGCATGGCAATGAAGGCGGAAGAATCGCGCGCCGGCAGCGACAAGCGGGTCCCGGGCCCGCCCAGAGAGGGCGCGATTTCGACCCAGTCCCAGCGAGTTGCATAGATCGAATCATAGCGGTCGAAACTGCGATAGCCGTAGCCGTCCGGCCCGCACGAGCCGATGCGCGGCGAGTGCAGCCGCAGGGTGAGCGACGCGGTCTGCCCGGTGGCGATGGGCACGAGCGTGTCAAGCCCCGCGTCATGATATGCCGCCTGTAAAGTGTAGGTCGTATCGCCCGGCACTTGTATGGAGAAACGGCCCGCGGAGTCCGTGTAGAAAGGCGCGACCGGCGTGTTCGGCAGGCTGATGGTCGCGTGTTCCACCGGAACCGAAACGCCCGTCAGAATCCAGCCCGAAATCGTGCCGGTCGGCGCGCTCGCGAGAGCGACATTGTGAAACGTCGTGTCGCCCACGGTGACCGTAACCGGCCAGATGATCGGCACGAAGCTGAAGGCGCTGAACTCCAAGTGCCAGAGCGAATCGGCGGGCAGCGTCAGAAAATACCGTCCTTGCCAGTTGCCGCGGATCGAGCGATCCAGTTCGACGATCCGCACATTGGCACCGGCGATGGGATTTCCGGTCGCCTGCTCGCTGACGATGCCGGTCACGTATCCGCGGTTGGCCAGAAGCATTTGCACCGCCGCGAACGCATCCACCACGCCAAAACCGAAAGTGTTGTCGTTGCCGGCGTCGCCTTGGTCAACCGCCGAGCGCATGAGAACGGATTTTATTTCACGAACGTCCGCATCCGGGCTGGCCTCGCGCATGAGTGCCACGATTCCGGCCACGTGCGGCGCGGCCATGGAGGTGCCGCTGAGAATGAAGTAGGTTCCGCCCGGCCCGCAGGAATAGACGTCCACTCCGGGAGCGCAGACCTCCGGCTTGACGGCCGTGCCGGGAGGGCAACTGCTGGGTCCGCGGCTGGAGAAACTGGCGATATTGTACGGCGGAAGCGTGTCGTTGGTGGCGTCCACCGCGCCCACGGCGAAGTTGGTAACGGAGTCGAGAGCGACGGTGGCCGGACTGCCCAGACCACTCGAACCCGAATTGCCCGCGGAGAAAAGCACCACGACTCCAGCCGCTTCGCAATTGATGATGACGTCATTCCAGAGGTTGAAGCACCACGTATAGGGCCCCACTGAAGGCGACACACCCCATGAATTGGAGACCACGTCGGGCACATCCTCGACGGTCTGGGGATTCTCGTCGGGATCAGCGAACCATTGGAAGGCGCGCAGCACGTCATTGTCGAGTTCGCTGCCGCCCGGCTGGTTAATGGCGTTGCAGGCAATCCACTGCGCGCCGGGGGCCACTCCGACCGAGTCGTTCGAGATTGTGGAGTTTCCGCAAATCGTCCCCATGGTGTGCGTGCCGTGACCATGCCCGTCGGTGGGCGTCACCGACGTTGTGAGCAGATCGAGCCAGCACTGCTCGCGGGGAGCGCTGAGTCCCCGCCAGCGCGCGGCCAGAGCGGGATGTCCGCCGTCCACACCCGTGTCCAGATTGGCGACCAGCCGGCCCGCGCCGGTGATGCCCAACTCGCGCCACACGCGGGGAGCATTGATGGCCCGCACGCCGCGCGGTATGCCGTGGTTGAGATCGAGCGTGGATCGTTGGCGAATCTCCCGCGGCTGAACCGGCTCGATAAGCACCGGCTTGATGTCCACGTCCATGTACTGAACGTCGTCGTTCCGGCTCAGTTCAGACAGAAACGACGGCTGAGCCTGCACGACAAAGGCATTCACGATCCAATAGAAGCGGTATCCGCTCAGCCGCTTCGTGGTCGCGGCTTGGTCGAGATAATCCCGCAGGCGGGTCTGACTGCGCTCGGAGATCGCGCGGAGACTCTCGACGACAACGCGATGCCGGTGCGCCCGCGTGGCGCGGCTTTTACGAAGCTGCTGATCCAGAGCGGCGATATTCGCTTGTTCCTGAAAAAAAATAACGGCGGTGACGGATGCGTCCGCGGCACTGGCTTGGAGGCGCGCTTCCAAGCCCGGACTGAGTTTGTTCGTCCCGGCGGCGGCATCATGACAGCCGACCAGCAATGCCAAGGAAATCAAAGCAAGCACGATCATTGCTGCACTCCTTTGCGGAAGGTTGACTACCCGTGGGGAAGTCCGGCGCGACTGAACTCAACGCACTGTCGCAGCGTTCGACCTCAAAGTTAAGTATAGTCAATGTCCGGCAGGAACGCAACAACGCAACACTGACCCACGATTCCCCGTCCAAGTTTGTGGGGCGAAGAGCTTACCTGTTGTTTTCTTGATAGGTCAAGACGCACAGGCAACGGTTCTCAACGGACACGACGACGGCCGAGAATCTTGAGAGACTGAACAACAATCCTTGCTATCGGGACACGTAGTGACTATATTAAATAGCTGTGATTTTGTCTTCGCGACAAGCGGACTATTTGCATCGGCAATAAGCCATTAAGAGAGGCAGCCATGAAACGCACGCGATGGATGTTTGTTGTAAGCCTAATCGTCTTGCTGACTTCAGCGGCGTGGGCAGTGAACCTGGACGAGAGGTTTGACGAGACGCTCTTCCCGCCGGTGGCGTGGCAGAGTTTCGAAGACGGGGACGGCGTCACCGTATGGATACGCACCACGGGCAGCGCGTACCTCACCTTGGGAAAAGCCGAGACCACCAAAGAAACCCTTGTCAGCCCACAGGTGGCCCAGCGCTGGCTCATCACGCCTAAACTGGGCGTGAACAGCAGCGCCGACACGCTGGCTTTCTGGGTTCGCACTTATCTTACCGTCTCGAACGACGATTCGCTTTACGTTCTCCTGAGCACAGGGGACTCGCTCGCTGCAAGTTTCACGAACGTTCTCGCTTCCTACAAGTTAGGAACAGGCGGGCAAATTGGGACCACGTACGTCCGGTTTGCATTACCCCTTACCCCCTATGTGGGTCAGGACGTCTTTATCGCTTTTCTGCATCGCGACATAGGTGTCGGCGGAAGCGGCGTCTACCTTGATTCCCTGTCAGGGCCGGAATTGCTTGCACCACCGAAAGTAGCCAAGACGCCCAGCCCGGCGAACTTAGCCTACGGGGTTGCGGCGAGCGCGAACTTGGGCTGGGTGAACGGAATCGGAACGAGCACGGTTGACCTTTACCTCGCCCAAACGTACGATTCGGTCAACACCTCGAACGTGGACGCCAAGAAGCTTAGTGACAGCGCTCTGGCAACTTTGTACAACCCGCCGGACGATTTGATCGCGAACCAGCGGTACTATTGGAAGGTCGTCAACCGCAACGCCTATGGTGAAACCGTTGGGCCAATCTGGACATTCTGGGTCGCGGGAGATTCGCTAAGCGGATCCTATGACATTGGCGGAGGGGACAACGATTATGCAAGCTTCACCGAGGCCGTCGCGGCCCTCTACGGCAACGGCATTTCCGACGCCGTGACCTTCAATGTTTACGGCGGTGACTACAACGAACAGCTCAGGCTAATTGGCGCTGTCCCAGGAGCCAACGCGGGCGATACCATCAAGTTTCGTGACGCCTCGGGCACGGCGCGCCTGCGGGTTACTTCGCTGTTGGACGGTCAAGAAGGCGTGGTCCAAATGGACGCCGCCAGCTACTTCATTTTCGACGGGATTGATTTTTACCTTGATCAGGTCCATGACAGCACCTACAAGTGTTTTGTCATGAAGGGTGGTTCGAGCTATAACATCGTCCGCAATGCGGACATGCGTGGTGCCGGCTTCTCGGCATCCACCGTCAAGTACGTCTGTTACATGTGGGGAACCGCCAACACGAACAACTTGTTTGACAACCTGACCTGCCATCGCCACAACACAGCCTTCTACATCACCGGGTCAAGCGCGAATCGGCACAGCAACAATGTGATCCGGAATTGCTCCTTTTACGACATCTGGAACGGGTTCTATCTAAGCTATACGACCGGAATCCGGATCTACGACAACGACATTCAGATCAACGGCGCAGGAGCCTCGAGCGGGTTTGGCATGGACGTGCAGGCGCAGGCATCCGGCGATACCGTTTACATCTACCGCAACAAGTTCCACAACATCGTTGCGAGCGGCAGCCCCTCGTTTGTCCACGCGTACGGCGGAGCCGGAACGATCCTGAACGTTTACAACAACTGGCTCTACGATATTCAGACCACGGGAATAGCCAGTCCCTATGTCGCACTCTACGCAAACACAGCCGGAACGACCAACTTCAGCTTCAACAGCGTGCGGATCAACGATGTGGTTTCGTCCGGCACCGTTTGCGGAATTTATATGGCAGGCAGCACGGCGATCCTGAACATCCGCAACAACATCTTCTACTCCGCGGAAACGTCGGCCAACACGTATATTTTCAGCGGCATGTCCGCAGGGTACGTTCCGGCCAGTCTCGACTACAACGCCTACTACAACGCCGCCGGCAACTTGAACTATCAGGTTTACCGGGTCAGCTCGACCGGTTACACCACGCTGGCCGCTTTGCAGGCTGCTACGGCTTATGAAGACCACGGCGTGGAAGGCAATCCGGGCTTCACGAGCACGACCGATTTGCACATTCAGAACACCTTCAATCTGGTGAGCAACAACGGTCTTCCCATCGCGGGCATCGGGGATGATTTTGACGCCCAGGCCCGTTCGGGTTCGAATCCGGACATCGGCGCCGACGAGTACACGTATCTCGCTCCGGCGGCGGATTATGCCGTGACTGCGATGCTGAACGTGACGTATCTGAATCCAGAGCTGACGCTGATGCATCCCCGGGCGCGGGTTGTCAACCGCGGCAGCGCGGCGCAGACAAATGTTCCGGTCGTTTTGTTCTACAACGGCGCTTGGCAGGATACCGTGCTGGTATCGTTGGCGGTGGACTCAGTGGACACGATCACATTCGACTGGACCACTCCGGCGGCTCCGCAGACGGGCACGCTGGAGGCTCAGTCCTTCCTCGACGGCGACGCTGATTTGACGAACGACAGCGTGTTGTTCGCGGTGCGAATCGTGGGTCAGCCGATGCACGACACCTATGACATCGGCGGCGGCGACAATGATTACAGCAACTTCACATCCGCCGTCGGAGACTTGACGCTGCGCGGAGTTGACGGCGCGGTGATCTTCGATGTGTACGGCACGACCTACACCGACTCGCTGGTCATGGGACCGATTACCGGCGCCACGGCCACCTACACGATCACGTTCCAAGAGCACGTGACCGCGCTGGATGAGCCGGTCAAGATCACTCACAACCGCGGGAGCGGCACCGTGAGACTGAATGGCGCCGACTATGTCACCATAGACGGGATTGATATTGAGGCGACGGGCGCCACCAACCTTCGCGGCGTGTCTATTTCAGGCAACGCCGACTACAACACGATCAAGAACTGCACCATCACCGGTTCGGGCGTTTCCTTGACCACCACCTACGGCGTTTACGTTTCAGGGGGCGGCAACGATTACAACACGTTCGACCATCTGACCTTGAGCGGCGCGGGCTACGGGATCTATCTTGCCGGCGTGACCGGGACGGTGGACATCGGAAATGAGGTGAAGAACTGCTCGGTGACGGAGGGTCGGTACGGACTGGCCACGACGTATCAGCGCGGCTGCCGCGTGCACGATTGCGACGTTCAGCCCGGCTGGACCGCGGGCAACCAGGATGTGTATGGACTCTATGCCCTCAGCCAAAATGCCCTTGACACGGTGTTCTACTACAACAACCGGATTCACAACATTCGGACGAGTTCAAGTTCCGCCTTCGCGTCCAACGGTATCTACACCGTTGCCACCCCAGCCCGCTTCTACAACAACTTCATCTGGGACTTCCAAGCCACCGGTATCGGAGCAATCCACGGCATCCGGGTCTTCGGCGGCAGTCCGGAAATTTACTTCAACAGCGTGCACATCGGCGACGTAGCCACGACCGGCAACGCAGGACTCACCGCGCATATCAACGGCTTCTTTGAAATAACCGCTGGGAGTTCGGCCATCCTGAAGAACAACATCTTCCAGATTGACGAACCGACCGACTCCTGTTTCGCCATTAACCGCAACGCCGGAACGCTGGTGAGCGACTACAACTGCGTGTACAGTTCCGGCCCGGGAGCGAAATACTTTATGGGCCGCGACGGAACGACCAACTACCTCACACTGGCGGCTTGGCAGGCGGGAACGATCTATGATGACAACTCGCTGGAAGGCAAACCGGGCTTCCTCTCGCCTGCCGATCTGCACATTGCCGCAACCTACAACTTGGTGGACGGCGTGGCCACGCCGATTGGCGGGATCGGGCTCGACATTGACAACGAGGCGCGGGCGGGAGCGACGGACATCGGGGCCGACGAATACACCTACTCCACGTTTGACCACGACTACGGCGTGATCCGGTTCATCGGGCTGCTCCCCACCTACACCGGCACGACGCCCTACGTGATTCAGGCCGAGGTGAAAAACTGGGGCACAAACGACGAGACCGACGTGCCGGTTCGTCTGTACTACAACAACGTGCAGCAGGATGTGGCACTGGTCAGCCTCTTGGCGGGCCAACTCGGCACCGTGAATCTCGACTGGACTCCCCCGAACGTGGGCTACGAGATCGGCGAGTTGAAGGCGAAGGCCTTCTGCCCGGGCGACGGCTACCCGCCGGACGACAGCCTGACGGCGGCGGTGATTGTGATCGGCCCCCCGATGAGCGGCACCTATGATCTGGGTGGCGGCGACATGGAATTTGCCACTTTTGCCCAAGCGATCGCTGCTGTTTACCTGCGCGGCATTGACGGCGAAGTCATCTTCGACGTGTACGGCGGATCGTACACCGAAAACGTGATTCTTGTGGGTCCCATCACCGGAGCAAGTTTCACCGACCGGGTGATTTTCCGCGCGCATCAAAGCCCGCTGCTCGACGTCGTTACGCTGACATCCAACATCAACACGCCCTGCGCGCGGTTCAGCGGCGTGGACTACGTGACCTTTGACGGCCTTGACATGGTCGGAACGGTGGCGTGTGACACGGTCGTGTCCATCATCAACGATGCCGATTTCATTACGCTGAAGAATCTCCGCGTCACAGGCCGCGACAGCACACTTGTAAGCGTGAAAGGCATCAGAGTAGCGTTCAACGGCAATGACGACTGCCTGATCGACAACGTCACCATCACCGGCGTGTTCTACGGAATCCGCGGTGAGGGCGGCAGCGGGCAGAGCGACCGCCTCGAGGTCAAGAACTGCCATATCAGCGGAGCCAGCTACTGCGTCTATCTGGATGACCTGCACAATGCGCGCGTGCACGACAATGATCTGCAGCCCAAGGGTTACGCCAGCACCAGCGCCTACGGCGTGTACGTTTCCTCGCTGACGAGCGGCGACACGGCGTATGTGTACAACAATCGCATCCACAATCTGCGGCACACGGCCACCACCGCTTTCGCTACGGTGGCAGGAATCTACACCACTTCAGGCGCGATGGTGTACATCTTTAACAACTTCATCTGGGATTGGCAGACCGCGGGCCCGATCATGGCCGGAATCTATCTGAGCACGGGCACAAACTACTGCGGTTTCAATTCGATCCGGATGAACGACACGGAGAACCTCGTTGCCCAGAAGTCCGGCATCTACATCGCCGCGGGCACAGCCGTCGTCGGTAACAACATCATTGTGATCGAAGAAACCGCCGATACCTGCTATGGTATCTGGCGCGCGGGCGGAACACTGACGGCCAGCGACTACAACTGCTTCCGCGGCGTGAGCCCGTGGTATTGCGTCGGCCGCGACGGCACGACCCTCTACGCCACGCTGGCGGATTGGCAGGGAATCGGGTACGACCTCAACAGCGTGGCCGGTGATCCCGGGTTCATCAGCGCGTCCGACCTGCACATTGACTCGACCTACCTGCTGGTGAATGACGTCGGTTTCTACGTAGCCGAGGTCCAGACCGACATTGATGGCGACGTGCGCAACGATCCGCCGGACATCGGCGCCGACGAGTATCACGGTCTTATCATGCCGGACGTGGTGGACAGTCTGACCATTTTCCCGGATGCCGCCACCGGCGACGTGCTGCTTCGCTGGACGCCCTCCGCGGAAGCCAACAGCTACAAGATCTACCGGGGCACCACCGTCGGATTCGTCATTGACGGCGGCACCTACGTGAATCAGACCGCCGCCACGACGTACACCGACGTCGGCGCTTTGAGTCTGGGCGTGCGGATATACTACGTGGTGATTGCCTCCACCGATCCTATCGCCCGTTAGCGCCGCACCTTTCCCGGCACGCTGGTTCGTGCCGCCTCAATGGCCGTAACTTCA
This sequence comes from bacterium, assembly GCA_026394155.1. Taxonomy (GTDB): domain Bacteria; phylum Electryoneota; class RPQS01; order RPQS01; family RPQS01; genus RPQS01. The sequence continues at coordinate 16,801 of JAPKYT010000117.1, forward strand.
AGAGGGGATGCCGCACCCGCGGCATCCCCTCTCGCATTTTCCGCCGCCGGCGGGCGGCCGGGCGGGTGCCCTCCAGCCGTAACGGGTCAACTTGACTTTTTGGCCGCCGGGTTGTATCCTGTGTACAAGTAACATTTCCGGCCCCGTGCCATCGGGCCTATTTTCGAACGGGAGGTCGTCAATGAGAGGTTTTGCTTACCGAGTCTTGCTTCTGGCCGCCACCTGTCTCCTCGGCGCTGCGTCATGGGCCCAAGTGGTTGTCCATGAGATCCCGGCCCCGTCGGCGGACGCCACGGGTCTGTGCTGGGACGGTTCGGCGCTGTGGGTCAGCGACTACTCGGCGAATGTGTACAAGGTGAATCCCTCCAGCGGGGCGGTGATGCGCAGCTTGACCGGGCCGGTTGCCGGATCGCGCGGTTTAGCGTACGCGAACGGCTATCTGTGGACGATTTCGCGGGTGGACTCGCGGGTGCAGGTGTTCCGCGTGGACACCCTCACCGGAGCCGCGGTGGACAGCATGCGCGATCCTACCGCCGCCCGGGCCGGAGGCGTCGCGTGGGACGGCGCAGCTTTGTGGTTTTCCGTCTACTATCCCGTGCCCCGCGTCCTCCGGGTCAACCCGGCCGATGGCGACACGCTGGCCATGTTCAATACCTCGGCGGAAAAGCCACTTGGTGTCGGGTATGACGGATCGAGTATCTGGATCAGCTCGGAGGATACCGGCGTGGAGAGGGTGTACCGCCTCAACCAAACGACCGGCGAAACCCTGTGGTCGTTTCCGTTGCCGGTGCACACTCCGGACCCCGGCCGCCGGCCTCGGGGCGTGGCTTGGGACGGGCAGTTCCTGTGGGTGATCGCCTATGCGACAAACACCCACAATGTGAGGATTTTCAAATACGACGTGAGCAACGCCGTCAATCCTGACATCAGCTTGGCGGAAAACAGCCACGACTACGGCAGTCACGTGGTGGGCCATCCGGTGAACTGGAGCGTGAACGCAACCAACGTCGGCAACTCCAATTTGGTGATCAGCAGCGCGAGTTTCGTGTCCGGCGCGGCCTACAATCTGATGGCGCCGCTTACGTTTCCGGTGACGATCAATCCCTCGGCATCGGTGACCTTTACGGTGCGGTTCGACCCTCCGGCCGCGGGGGATTTCCGTGATACGCTGCGCCTTTTCTCGAATGATTCGGACGAGAATCCGTATCTCGTCACCTTGCGCGGCACGGGGCTTCCCGATGAAGGAGACGTGGATCCGCAGCCGTCGGAGCTTGAGTTCGGTCCCGTGCGAATCACCAATCCGTTGCTTTCCAGCAGCCGCACACTGGAGCTGTACAACGCGGGCACCGGCACGCTGCACGTTACCGGGTTGGAAATCATCGGGGATACGGCGTTCACCATAGATGCGGTGAACTTGCCGGCGGCGATTGACTCGTTTGCGCACATCAATCTTCGGGTGTGGTTCGCTCCCCGGCGAGTTGTCACTTACAGCGCCTCGCTGCGGATTCATTCGGATGATCCCGACGAACCGGTGGTGAACGTGCCCCTGAGCGGCACGGGAGACGGCAGTGCGGCCACGGCCGGCGACGTATTATGGTACTTCCAAGCGAGCGGAGGCACTCTGGATCACGACATCAATTCCGTGCAATGGATCGGCGACGTGAATCACGACGGCGTGGCCGATGCGCTCGCCGCCAGCGGCAACTATCTGGTCTATTGCCTCAACGGCAGTTCCACCGGACTGGCGGACACCTTGTGGACCTTCAACTGCCGCGCGAATCCCAATTATGCGGGGTACGTTTATTACGAGCGCGGCATGTGTTCCAGCCCGGACCTGACGGGCGACGACGTCGAGGACGTGATCATCGGCACGGCGGGCACCAGCCGTTCCGTTTATGCGCTGTCGGGCGTGGACGGCGCGCTTCTGTGGACGTTCGATACGCACTTCTTTGGCGGCGCCGGCGGAGCGGTGAACGAAGTGGCCTCGACCGGTGACTTGGACGGCGACCTCGTGCCGGACGTTTTAGGGGCAGCCGGTGATGACGGGTCAGGCACGGGTGCGCGGCGCGTGTTTGCTCTGAGCGGCGCAACGGGACAGCTCATTTGGCCGGGCACACCTGTGGCCACCTTCTACACCGTGCGTCCCATTCACGACGTGACCGGCGACAACGTGCCGGACGTGGTGGGAGGCACCATCAGCGGCATCGCCGCCGCTTACAACGGGGCGAGCGGCACGGCGATCTGGACGGTTACAGTCGCCATAGGTTCGCCGATTTACTCGCTGCTTCCGATGGGGAATGCGAATCCGGAGGTTACGATCAGCGAAGACGTGGTCGTGGCTGCCCGCTATAGCGGAGTCTATTGCCTCGACGGCAACAACGGCGCGCAGATTTGGGCCCATGGGGATCAGGGTTACGTAAATGAACTGGCCGTCGGCTCCGACATTACGGGAGACAACGTGCGCGAAGTCTACTATGGAACGGTGAGCGGATGGGTGCGCTGTCTGGACGGAAGCTCGGGACAGATCATCCGGGAGGTGGTGGCCGATCCGTTCAGCGCCTCCAATGTATGGGGCATAGTGGCCATTCCCGACGTGACCGGCGACGCCATCAGCGAAATCGCCTGCGGTACGCAAGGCGGCAACGTGGTGCTTCTCGACGGCTGGGACTTAATCCAGATTTGGGCGACTCCCGGCAACGGACCGAGTAGCCCGGTGGACGCCATTTCCGCCATGCCCGACGTGGACCGCAGCGGCTCGTGGGACGTTCTGGCCGGGCACCGCAGCGGTGTGGTGGAAGTCATCGCCGGCAGCGACGGCATTTATATTCCACCGGAACGGGCGGAACCGCGGCCGGACGTGATCTCCGAGTTCGCTCTCGGTTCGGCTTATCCCAATCCGTTCAACGCCACCACCACCATCTCCTACACGCTACCGCGCGAGAGCGAAGTCCGGTTGGAGATATTCGATCTTCTCGGCCGTCACGTCATCACGCTGATGGGCGCCGTGCAAGCGGCCGGAGTTCACGCGGCGGTGTGGGCCGGCGAAACCGCGAGCGGAACCGCGGCGGGCTCCGGCGTGTACTTCGTCCGCCTGCAGTGCGAGGCCTTCCGTCAAACGCACAAACTGGTGCTGATGAAATAGCGAACCGGCGGCTGCCTGAACTGCTGCGCGAAAGACCGTATATTGGCCCGGTACAACGAGGTTCTCGTTATGCGCGCGTTTCTTGGTGCTTTCTCCCTTCTGTGCGGACTCCTTACCCCCTTGACCGCGTCGGCTCAGCCCGACAGCCTGTGGTCCGTTCGTTTCTACGTCAACGACGGCGCCAACCTCATCAGCCCCACCATTTATGCCGCCTTAGAGATCGCCGACGGCGGTTTTGTGGTGGCGGGTGATGCCGATCCCTCTGCCGGCTTCTCCGACGCGTTTGTGGCTCGAATCACCGCCGAGGGGGCTGTGAGTTGGTATCGCACCTTGGGCCGGTCCAACTCTGACGAAGTCGCCACAGGGGTGGTCGAGACGCCCGGCGGGAATCTGATGGTCGTGGGCTATGGCGGCACGGGCGTCACTCCCAATCTGGTGATGATCTGGGGAGTCTCGCCGGTCGGCGACAGTCTCTGGAGCCGCTCCTACGGTTCTTCCGGCTGGACGCAGGGCAATGACATTTGTCTTTTGCCCGACGGAAACGTCGCTATTGTGGGCTTCCGGCTCGGCGCGAATCTGGTGCGCTCCGACCTCTGGCTGCTGAAATGCACGCCGGCGGGCGACACGCTCTGGACCAAGACCATTGGAGGCTCCAACACGGACGTGGGTAATCGGGTTCTGGCCGGTCCGAACGGACAGCTGATCATCGGCGCGTCCAGCCGCACTTACGGTCAAGGTCACTACGACGTTTGGATCTTGCTGACCGACAGCGCGGGGCAGGTGCTCTCCAGCCACAGCTCAGGTACGGCAGTCATGGAACGCTGCTACGGCATGCTGGCCGATGACAGCACAATTTATGTGGCTGGAATTGCCGGCGACACCTTGGGCAGCGAAAGCGACGGCTATCTGGTGAAGGCCGACACCAGCGGTCAGGTGATCCGGGCGCAGCCGTATTCGGCGGGTTTCACGAATGAGACCTTTCGCGGCTGCGCTCTGCGCTTCGATGGTGCGGTGCGCTGCGTGGGATGGGCGGGAAGCGGCGCCGCCAATCCGCCGCAGCCCTGGATCGCCAATATTACTCCGGCGGGCATGCTCCAAGAATCCTGGGTCAACAACGGATTCCAGCAAGGGCAATTCTACGGGATCATCCCGGTCACTGATGGCGGACATCTGATCTTCGGCACCATCACGGAAGGCGGTCTGCACAAGGGCTATGTCTTTCGCATCGGCAACGGCGCGGGAATTGCCGGGACCGTGACCGAGGTGGAACTCGGAGAACCCCTCGCCGGGGTTCGCGTGGACGTCGAGGGCGGCGCACAGAGCGCTCTGACCGATGCTCTGGGCCGTTTCCATATGGAGATTCGGCCCGGCATCTACAGCTTGATCGTCTCCGGACCTTGCGTGAGCAGCGACACGACCGCTGACATCACCGTCATCGCCGATTCGACCGCTCAGGTGAATCTGACGGCGGGCGTGCCGCGCTATGAAGCGACCCAGACCTCGGTAAATATCGTGGCCCACAACCGGATTCCGAGCGGCGAGCCCTTCACGATCTACAACCGCGGAAGCGGCGCGATGAGTTTTTCCGTCATTACGGAATCCGTATCGCCGGTGGGAAATTGGCTGTCGGCAAGTCCCGCGCAGGGGACCGTTCCGCCGCATGATTCGGCGGTGGTGGACGTGATCGTGACCGCCGACGAGCCGAACGGCGGCATCTACGACTACTACGGCTATCTCAGTGTACGCGCGCACGCGTGTCCTGACAGCGCCGATCACGTGCCCGTCTTGGCCACGGTGTTAGATGCCTCGGAGCGCGGTGATGGACTGCCCACCGAATTTGCGCTGCCTGCGGCTTATCCGAATCCGTTCAACGCCGCGACCAGACTTTCCTATTCGCTGCCTCGCGCAACGCGGATTCGTTTGTCGGTGTACGATATCGCCGGACGGCTGGCCCGCGTCATAGACGAAGGCCGCCGGGAAGCGGGCCGCTATGAGTTTCTTTTTAGCGCCGCGGGCTGGCCCTCGGGCGTTTATCTGCTGAGTTTGGAAAGCGAAGCCTTCAGCGCCACACAGAAGTTGTTGCTGCTGAAGTGAACACCATTCAAAACGACTTTTCAGCAGGCCGCGTTTTTTCGCCGCATCCCGCGGCCACGCCGTACACAAAGAGACCGACTCGGAAGCACAGGAGTCGGCCTCTTGTCTTTGTCTAGTGCCGTTTCCATAAAGGTTGTCTCGTTCTGATATAGGGCGGGGTCTGTGACCCGCTCTGGAAAGAGGTCGGTCGCAGACCCGACCCTACAGGCATGGAAGCAGCACTGGCAAACAAAAAGAGCCCGTGACCCCGGAGGTCACAGGCTCGCTCTTTACTGGATCGGGCTACGCCGCCATCACCGGCGCGAGTTCGGCGACGATGTTGCGGCCTTCGCGCAGCAGATTGTGAACGTGCACGTACGCGAATGATGCCGACCGGCCCGTGATGCGCAAGTTTTCAAACTGCGCAAAATAGTCCATCAGATTGCGCACGGCTGCCGCGTAGCCGATCTCGAGGATGCAATGGCGCCATCGCGGGTTTGCAAACCCGAGTCGGGGACGAACGTTACTGCACTGCCCGCGGCCTTGCCATCAGGAGATAACCGAATCCCAAGGTGAAGAAAAGATAGACGGCAACGATGAACCAGCCGAGTGGATTCAGCGCGCCCGACAGCACCGCGAACAGGCTCACGACAAAGCCGATGGCGTCATAGACGAAGAGAGCCAGAATGATGGCGCGGCGCGCATCGGACTCGGCTGCATTCCTGGCAAACCACGTGAGCATGAGATTGCCGAAAAGAGCTGCCGCGTACTCCCTCGATGTGAACGCTCCGCCCGGACTCAAGGCGGCTCCCAAAAAGCTGAGCAATGCGCCGGGTACCGAGATCAGGATGATGCCGAATACCAGGCATACGGCGGCCTTGATGACCATAATGTTCTTGTAGCTCATGAGTGTTCCTCCTCAATCTGCGACTCGCCTGCGTGCAGAAAAGGACCGAGTATGCACTGCCCGCGGGACCTGCGGCCGTGCAAGGTGCTTTGTTCCACTTTCCCGGATGATGTGCGACGTGGCATGTCTCGCCCGTCAGTCACTGAACCATCACTACCCTGCGACAAGATAGTACAAATACAGCCTTGTTTCAAGCGAACTTTTGCGGATGGGAGGCACCGGCAGGCCGTGAGGGGTGAGATTCCGCCCTTGTGGCCGGTAGCTGAAGCCATGACACAGGCCGACCTTTAGCGACTCCTCAAGTCCGCTGAGAACCGCCCGGCCACTCGGTAATATAAATAAAAATAACTTGATCCTATTGAGTCCAGTCGAAACCGACTTGCGGGTGACGGACGTCAAAGAGCCAAGGATTGCCCTTGGCTCTTTGCAGATCCACTATCCCACACTCTCCCGGGTGTGGGATTCTTGTCGCGGCGGTGAATCTCCAGATTCACCCCGCCGAAAACGCTCGGATTGCGGGCACCCGAGGACGGGTGCCTCGGCGAACAAGGGAAGTCCTCAGGCGCTCCAGAGATTGTCCAAAGAAAGGTAGCGCTCGCCGGTGTCGTAGGCGAAGGTGAGCACCCGGCTGCCTGCTGGCATTTCTTCCGATTTCTTCGCCACCGCGGCCAGCGCCGCCCCCGAAGAGATTCCCACCAGCACCCCTTCCTCCTTGGCCATGCGCCGCGTGAAATCAAAAGCCTCTTCGTTGGCGACCTGAATCACCCCGTCAACATGTTCCCTTCTGAAATTCTTAGGCACAAAGCCGGCGCCGATGCCCTGGATGGGATGCGGCCCGGGCGCGCCCCCGCTGATCACGGGCGAGAGAGCCGGCTCCACGGCGAAGACTTTGAGATTCGGGAAACGCTTTTTGAGCACTTCGCCGCAAGCTGAGATGTGGCCGCCGGTGCCGACGCCGGTAATCAGATAATCCAAGCCGTTCGGAAAGTCGCGCAGAATCTCCTGCGCCGTATGCTCTCGGTGGGCCCGGATATTTGCTTCGTTCTCAAACTGCTGCGGCATCCACGCATTCGGCATCCGCGCCAGCAACTCGCCGGCGCGTTCGATGGCCCCGCGCATGCCCTTCTCACGGGGCGTGAGATCGAAACGCGCTCCATAGGCCGCCATGAGTTTGCGCCTTTCGATGGACATGGATTCCGGCATGACCAACAGCAGATCATAGCCCTTCACCGCGGCCACCATAGCTAACCCGACACCGGTGTTGCCGGAGGTCGGTTCGATAATGGTCATGCCGCGGCGAAGCGCGCCGTTCCGCTCGGCGTCCTCGATCATCGAGAGGGCAATGCGATCCTTGATGCTTCCGCCGGGGTTGGCCCGCTCCAATTTGACCCAAACCTCGAGATCGGGGCGGAACAGGCGCTTGAGCCTCAAATGCGGCGTGTTGCCGATGGTCTCGAGAATGGACTCAGCTTTCATCGCCGTTCCTCAAGCTGATATCGCTCTTGCGGTAGACGGTGGAAAAGGGCGGAACACTGACGGTCAGCCAGACGTTCCCGCCCACCACGCTGTCGTGTCCGATGACGGTGTTGCCTCCCAAAATCGTGGCATTCGAGTACACCACCACTCGATCCTCGATGGTAGGGTGGCGCTTCCTGCTGGCTTGATCCTTCTGCACACTGAGCGCGCCGAGCGTGACTCCCTGATAGAGTTTGACGTTGTTGCCGATTTCAGTGGTTTCTCCCACCACCACACCGGTTCCGTGGTCAATGCAGAACGAGTCGCCGATTTCGGCGCCGGGGTGAATGTCAATCCCGGTGTACTGGTGAGCAAGTTCGGTCAACAGGCGCGGGAAAACGGGAACCTGCAGGTCATAGAACCGGTGAGCGATGCGATAGACGGCAATGGCGTAGAAACCGGGATACGCGACAATGACTTCCTCGAGGCTGGTGGCCGCGGGATCACCCGCAAAGATGGCCTCCGCGTCTTTGAGCATCTTGGAGAAGATGTCGGGAAGGGAAGGCATGAAATCCTCGATCAATGCGGGGAACGGGCGCGGCAAGCGGCTGCCAAACGGAGTGAGGAGTTCGCCCAACTGAATCTCCAAGCCCGCCAGGCTCAGCGGAAGCGAGGACACCCGCAGGCCTTCTTCTTCCTTGAACTGCGGAAACATCAGGCTCAGAGTGGAATGGACGAAATGCCGCACCAGATGGCGTGAAGGCAGTGTTCCGTGCGGAATGGACTTCAACCCCTGCAGCTGCCTCGCCAGCTCTTCGTGCCTGTCGTGATGAATCATCGGGTATTTATCTCCTGTACGTGATCATCCCGTCCGGTGCAACTTGTATGACATTCGGCGAGCCGACCGCCAAAGCCCGCGCCAGCTTGTCACAAGCTCATGCCGCTCATCTTCCTTTTCAAGCGTTCCGACCCACAGACGCGATTTAGAAGCAGAAAACGGGTTAGACTTGTCGCTAACCCGTTGTTCTTGTGCACCACTCAGGGGAGCCGTCTCTGTGGGTGGAATGTGAGACCGGATGTCAAGTCTTTGTCAACAAGTGTAATAACTCGCAGAGGGCGTCGGCAAGTTCCCGCGACTTACTGTCAGCATCGCGACCTCGCGCCGGCATCTTGCGACGATTTTCGCAATCTCCCCGCCGCGTCTGCGCTATCGGATCAGCACCAACTTCTGCGCTTGCGTCGCGCCTCCCGTTTTCATCCGGGCTTGGAGTATCTGCGAGGCGGTTCTCCTCGACACCCACTCGGCGCAGGTCAGCGGGGCGAAATCTTGGGTTCGCCGGCCGGACTCTTGCTCCGCCCCGGCATGGAGACTCCCTCGGGCGGTTCCGCGGCCGTGACCGCGTAGAAGGATCTGGCACGGGGCAGAATCAGGGCCTGCGTGTCCACGAACAGGGTGTCGGAAGTGCCACCGATCCAGTTGGCGGGTGACGGCACAAAACTCGCCGTCGAATCACGATAGACGCTGTAGCCGGCCACCCCTTCAACGCGTTCCCAATTCAGTTGAATCACCGGTGGAGACGCCCGCACGACCAGCTTCTGCGGCGTCGGCTGCACATGGACGTCGAGCCGGTACGGCCCCGCGCTGTTGGCGAACCCGTGCACGATGAAATAGTAGGTCAGTCCGGAAGTGGCTCGAAAGGTGATGCGGCTGTTCAAGGTATCCAGACAGGCGTCATCGTCGTTGCAGGCCACCTGCGAATCCCCCGGGCATTCTCCGCCGGTTCGCACTTCCAGTCCCGTGTCGTAGTCCGAGCCGCAGAGAGACACCACCACAAACTGTGTCTGCGTGGCCGTGAAATTGTACACCTCGTCTCGCGAGAGCGGTCCTGCACAGTTGCTGTAGTTGTGAACGGCACATCTCGTGTCCCCGATGTTCAGGTAAGGAAGACTCGCGATGGTTTCTCCGGGGCACGAATCCGCCGGAATGTGGTTCACGCCGGTCACCGTCAGCGAGAAGTCGCCTCTGGCCAACTGCGCTCCGTGGACGTCTATCAGATAGCGCACGTTGGCGGTCGCCTCAAAGGTCAGTCGGCTGTGCGAACTGTCCGGACAGGCCGGGCTGTTGTCATTGCAGGCCACTATCATGGGGAACAACTGACAGTTTCCGAACGTGAGCGACAGCACTTCCAGTCCCGTGTCATAGCTCGATCCGCACAAGGAAACCGTGATCGTCATGTCGCAGGGAGGCGTGTAGTTGTAGAACACGTCCTGCGAGTAGGGACCGACGCAATTGACGAAGTCGTTGCGCGCGGAAAAAGTCGAACCGGAGGTCGAATAGGGCAGCGAAGCGATGGTGAATCCGGGACAGGCGTCGTTTTCCGGGGCGTAGAAATACGCTCCCGGCATCGAGTTTATCATCAAGCTGTCCGGATCGAGCCAATCCTTGAGCCGGGTGGTCGGAGTTCCGCCTCCCTCCCACGAACTGAACAACTTGCCGAAATAGCTGGAGCACGCGCTGCAGTCGCAGAACGGTCCCATGTATCCGCGAAGCTGGCCGGTGATGAGACCCGAGTGTGCATCGAGCAAGGGCGAACCCGATGATCCGCTTTCCGTCGTGCCCACTTCCCAGTGATTCACGCGCCAATAATTTCGTCCGTTGGCGCCGGACCACTGCGCGCTATCGGGCGGATTGTTGTCGAAACTGATCTTCTTGATGTCGCCCTGCGGATGGTGGATGCAGACCGAACTGTCGGCCGGCACATCCTCTCGATACCAGCCGTTGAGGTAAAGATTGTAGGCCACGGGCGGCGGGGAAGAAAGTTGATAGAGAGCGAAATCCGAGGTGGCCCAGCGCGCGATCAGTCGGGCGTTGGCCATCGTCTGGTTCAAAGGCCCGTTCTGATTGGGACATCCGGGGCTTTCGTAGTTGAAATAGAATATCCAGAGACTGTCGCCTGAATGATAGCAGTGGTTGGCGGTCAGGAGATAGGGGAAGGCCGTGAAGTAAGGCGTGAACGGATTAATCAGCGATCCCGAGCACTGGGTGGTGTTGGCGTGGATAATCATCGCTACCCCGCGCTTCTCGTCCTGCCACGGCGCGCCTTCCGGACAGTTGACGTTGCGCTCGCAACCCAGAGACTGACCGTAGCTGTCCAGTGAACGTTTGCCGAAGAGGTTCCGGTAAGCGTGACAGACTTGGTAGATCGAGAGCCGGCTGCGGCCTGCAATCGAAGCGGGTTCGAAGTATTCGAGCGTGGTTGCGTCGCCAGCCACGTGTTGCGTGATGTTCTTTCCATACTCCCAATTGTTGAAGCTGGTCAATGCGCCGATGACCATGCTGTGGTCATCGTTGTAGATGAAAAGCTGACCGCCCTTGGGAATATACCAGTCGTCGTAGAGCAGCCCGATGGAGAATGCGCCGGGCGAAGAAATCCGCAGCCGCCACAACCGGTCGCCGCCGGGAAGCGTCTCCCACCGGCCCGAGTTCTTGAGGTTCAGGGCCACGTCAATCGCCGCCGCGAATCGGTACGGATCATTTCCGGTTTGTTCGTCCTCCGCAATCAGGGCCGGCACATCCACGCGAGGCATCTCAATCGTGGGTGGCGAACCCGGCAGATTGAGGGAGAAACTGGGCGGTGTTCCTCCCGCGCTGATCTGCGCCATCACCTGTTGCTGGGCACCGTTGATGATCAGGCCGAGAGCCAGAAGGTGCGCGAAAAGGCCGGCGCATCTCTTGAGAAACGTGCATTTCACACCCATGGAATTCTCCTTCGTGCTTCTGGTGTATCCGGCAGCGCGATCTCACGGCGCAGGCACCAAGGCCGGGGAGAAATCAAAGGCCCGAATGCCATATGACTCGCGAATGAATTCTCCGTCGCCCGTGCCCGCCTCAGGGACAAGAAAACGAGCGAACCCTGCCATTTCGCGGCGGAAGATTCGCTCGTCACCAAGATGCACAGCGGGAATGAACCCTCGGCCGCGATGTCCGTGTTTTAAGTTACTGAATCACAAGGGCGATGTCAACGATTTCGGTTGGGTTCAGGTAAAATTATCACTTATTATACCTCGTTGATTATCCACAACATACTGTCGCGAGCATCCGCCGGCATCTCAGGCCAACCGGCGTGCGAAGAAGAGGCACGTCCGCCGCACAGCCAAGTGAATCCGTCCCTGCGCACTCTTTGATCTTCGGCCTGCGTTTCCCGCGAGACACCTTGATTTTGACTCGCGGGTGCGGACAAGACGCACGCGATCACCGGCACAATTCCACAGCAAAAAAAACGGGTCAGCCTTGTCAGCTGACCCGTTGTGGTAAGGGGGACACGAGGTCCCCCCATCTCAAGCTTCTGCTCTGACGATCTTAGTAGCGATCGCGGCGAGGGCGTTCCGCTTTGGGCCTGGCCTCGTTGACGAGCAACTTGCGGCCGTCCATGTCTTTGTCGTTCAACGTGCTGATGGCCGCTTTCGCTTCGGCGTCGTTGGGCATTTCCACAAAACCAAAGCCCTTGCTGCGGCCCGTCATGCGATCCGTGACCACGCTGGCGCGGTCCACCTTGCCATGCGCCTCGAACATGGTTCTCAGATCGTCTTCCGTCGTGTTGTAGGACAGATTGCCTACGTAAATGTTTACCATCGTTGAATCCTTTTCAACTTGCGGGGATGGTGTCCCCATACTGCCACCTGCTTACCCATCGCCAAGCCGAAGAAGGACAAGTAAACCCGAACCTTCTCGTGACACAGGCCTGCGAAGTGCTCCTCATGGAGCGATTATCAAAGCATGTGGTCAAGGAACGAACGTTCCGCAATCACATGTAAGACCAATATACCGAAATATGACTCGTGATGCAACAAAGAATCAGAGAAAAGAAAGGAGCGTCAAGTGACGATAAAGTTCACCGGAACGCTGGAAAAAATCGCATTTCATATTGTTTACACTGTACTTACATGCCGCTCGGAATCTGGGATTCTCGCCTCCAGCTTTCACCCCACCCCTCTTGCCCAGCGACCGCTCGACCCGGAGTGCATTCAGACGGCAGGGCTCCGCAGTGGGGCACGGCCGCCTCGCCGGAATCCACCGTCTCTTTGTGAAATATCTCGCGATGTGTGATTCTTCCACAGACGGCCTTGATCCACTTGACTCTGGCCGCACAAACAAGCTAATTATGCCCGTGCGGACCGCGGAAAAAAACTGGAGGCTGAGTATCCCTGCGATGAACGATCCGACATCTTCGCTCGAAAACGACAAGATAACACGGCGTCATTTTCTGGATGCCGCCATTGGGTTGGGGGGTGTGGCGCTGGTGGCGAGCGTGGCCTATCCCATCGCCAAGTACCTCGTTCCGCCTCCGCAAGCGGAAGCCTCCCCCGCGTCGGTGAACGTCGGCAAAGTGGACGATTTCCAGCCGGACACGGGAACGATCTTCAAGATGGGGAATAAGCCCGGGATTCTGGTGCGCTCCAAGGACGGCGAATTCCACGCCTTCCTCGCGGTGTGCACGCATCTCGGATGCACCGTTCAGTACCGTCCCGATCTGGGGGTGATTTGGTGTGCATGCCACAGCGGCCGGTTCGACCTGAACGGGATCAATATCGCAGGCCCGCCGCCACGGCCGCTCACGCCGCTGGACGTGAACATTCGCGATGGTCAGGTGTTCGTATCCCGCGAGGAGGCCTGACATGGCGGAGCGAACGACATCCAAGGCGCCGCCGGGAGGCCTGAAACGGTGGTTCGAGGAGCGCTACGGTCTGTCGAAAGTGCGCGAATGGGCGAGCCACAAGACCGTGCCCGTGCATCGCGGTTCCGTCTGGTACTATTTCGGCGGAGTGTCGCTTTTTCTGTTCATCGTGCAGGTGGTCACGGGAGTGCTGCTGCTTCTCTATTACCGCGTGGGCGTGGAGAGCAGCTACGAGAGCGTGCGCTTCATCATCACCAAAGTTCCCTTCGGCTGGCTGATTCGCTCGATTCACAGTTGGGGAGCGAACCTGATGATTCTGGCGGCCATGATTCACATGTTCTCGGTTTTTTTCGAGCGGGCCTATGTCAAGCCGCGGGAACTCACCTGGGTGAGCGGTTTTTTGCTGCTGCTGCTGGCGATGGGCTTCGGGTTCTCCGGCTACCTTCTGCCGTGGAACAAGCTCTCCTATTTCGCCACCAAGGTGGGAACGGATATTGCCGGAGTCTTGCCGTGGGCGGGCGGTTTTCTGCTGCGGTTCTTGCGCGGATCGGAGGACGTGACAGGCGCCACCTTGTCGCGCTTCTTCGGATTCCACGCGGCCATTCTGCCCGCGATCTTCACGGTCATTCTCACGGTGCATCTGCTCTTCGTTCAAGTGCAGGGAATGAGCCAGCCGCACCTGAAAAAACCGTCCACCAAGCCGCCCATGCCGTTCTTTCCCAACTTCGTGCTGCGGGATCTCTTGTTGTGGCTCATGGTTCTCAATCTGCTGGCTCTGTTAGCGGTTTTCTTCCCGTGGGAATTGGGGGATAAGGCCGATCCCTTCGCCTCGGCTCCCGCCGGGATCAAGCCTGAGTGGTATTTTCTCGGCGCCTTCGCTGTGCTGCGGCTTCTGCCCGCCCATATTCTGGGAATTGCCGGCGATCTTCTCGGTGTGATCGGCATCGGCTTGGGACTCGTGTTTTGGGCCTTGTTTCCGTGGTGGGACCGCCACGCACCGGAAGGCGGACGGAAGGCTTGGGCGGTGGCTATCGGAGTGATCGTTCTTCTCAGCTTCTCCCTGCTCACTTATTGGGGATGGCGGGCATCATGAAGACAACACTCCTCATTTTGTCGCTCGCCTTGACTGCGACCGTGCCGGCGACCGGGCAAGTCGCGCGCAAGTCCGATTCCGGCAGTTGTGCGGCCTGCCACGCGGGACTTGATGCCAAGAACCGCGCCATCGTAAGAGGCTATGAAAAGGACGTGCATTTCGAGCGCGGCCTGCTGTGCTCCGACTGTCACGGCGGCGACCCGGCCGTCAAAGATGAAGACGCTATGGATCCGGCCAAGGGCTTTGTGGGCACGCCCGAATGGAGCAAGATTCCCGAGTTCTGCGCCCGCTGCCACTCCAATCCCGCCTACATGCGGCATTTCAATCCGCTCGGGAATGTGGATCAATTAGAGAAATACCGCACCAGCCGGCACGGAATCCTGCTCGCCAAAGGAGACAAGAAGGTGGCCGTCTGCACGTCCTGCCACGGGGTGCACGGCACGCTGGCGGTGGACAATCCGAACTCGCCCGTCTACCGGCAGAACATACCGCAGACCTGCAACCGCTGTCACGGAGATGCGGCCTACATGGCTCCCTACCGCATTCCCACCGACCAGTACGGGAAATATGCGCGGAGCGTGCACGGGGTGGCGCTGCTGGAAAAACATACCAAGGGCGCGCCGGCCTGCAACGACTGCCACGGCAATCACGGCGCGGTGCCGCCCGGAGTGAACGACATCGAGGCCGTGTGCGTGATTTGCCACAGTATCAACGGCGAGCTCTATGATCAGAGTCCGCACCGGGACGCTTTCAAAGCGGCGGGATTCAAGCAATGTGCACAGTGCCACGACCATCATCTGGTTTTTCATCCCACGGACGCGATGCTCGGAGTGGGAGAGGGCGCGACGTGCGTCGAGTGTCACTCGCCGGGAGAAGCAGGTTATGTTGCGGCGGCGCGGATGAGGCAGTTTCTGGACAGTCTCGAAATCCGGCAGACACAGGCGAAGAGCCTTCTGGACAGTGCCCGCGTGCTCGACATGGACGTGGCCGACGGGGAGGCACTGGTGGAGGCGATTCGGCAGAACCTGATTGAAGCGCGCACCGCCACCCACGCCTTCTCGGATAAGCACTTGGCCGAGGTGGGAAGCAAGGGGCTGGTGGCGGCCCAGAAAGCCGACAGTCTGGCGCGGGCGGCGATCTTCGAACACAAATTCCGCCGCCTCGGATTCGGGGTCGCGACCTTGATTATCACCGGCACGGCGCTGCTGCTGTTCCTGAAAATCCGCCAGATTGAACGGCGGAAACGAAAACCGCCCGCCCGCTAATGACCATCTTGTGAACCTGTTGTCTTCGTCGGAACACTGACACAGAACAGGCTCCCCATCGCTGAGGAGCCTGTTCTCTTTGGATTCCCACGCCGGTTATTTCATCAACAGAATCTTGCGCAACAGAGTGCGGTCACCGGCTTGGAGCCGGACAAGGTACATGCCGGTCGGGCAAGCGGAGCAATCCCAAACCACGGTGTGCACGCCGGGCCGGTAGAACCCGCGGATGACGCTGCCTGCCCGGCGGCCCAGGACATCGAACACCTCGATGGTTACGTTGGCCTCGCGCGGCAGGCCGAACCGCAACGTCGTTAACGGATTGAAGGGATTGGGGAAGTTCTGATCGAGGAAGAAATCGCCGGGAATTGCGCCGGCAACTTCATCTGCGGACAGAGCACAGGAATCCACCGTGAACGGATCACTGACAACCGTGTCGCTGCGCGTGTCGCGCCAGATGACAATCATCAGCCGTGAGTCGGGCTGTCGAGGTCCGGAGTTGCGGATAGGTACGGTCTCTTGCGATACGGGAGGAGTATGTCCGCCGACGGGAAGGTACGCGCCGCCGTCGAGCTGCAGGTAGATCGAATCCCCCTCGACACCGCTGCAAAGATCGAGCTGCAAGACGACGTCCGTGGAGCAGGGCAGGATCTCGGGCAGAACCGTCACCAGCGCGACCAGTTTGCGCAGGTGGCCCGAAACCGGCGACGTGAACGCGCTGGTATCGCAGAACGGATTGTAAGCGGCCACGGTATATCCGTGGTTCAGCGTATCGTCCACGCCGTGATCGGTAAAGGATGTTGACGTGACCGTGTCAATCGGAGCGCCATCGCGGCGAACCACATAGCCCGAAACCTCGCCGCCGCCGTCGGTCCACGTCATTCGGATCGAGTCGCAGACCGCGGGCGAAACGAAGGTCAGGCCGGTGGGCGTGTTTGCGCCTGCATGACCGGTTCCGGTAGCCGGTGTGCTCACCGGGCTGTTCCCGCACTCGCTGCTGTGCGCGCGCAGCGTGTACGAATGGGTGCCAGAGACGGTGTCCGTGAAAGCAAGCGTGCTCGCATTAACGCTGGCGATCTGTGCGAGATCACGGAAGACTCTGAATGAGTCTATGTCACCGCCCGCCGAAGTCCACCCTACTGCAATTTCCCCGCACAGGTTACTCGAAGCCGTCACGTTGGTCGGCGTTCCCGGCACGGCCAGACGGGTTCCGGAGGCCGGGGCGGAGACCGCGCCTGAGCCGCACCAGTTCTCCGCGCGTACTGTGTAGCTGAAGGTGCCGGCTGCGGGGACATCCGCGAATCGGGTCACATCGGCCGCCGTTGTGCCGGCCTCGGTTCCGTTGCGGAAGATGCGGTACAGTGTTTCGTTGGCCACGTCCTGCCAGGTGATGATGACGCTGTCGCAGCGACTTGATGTGGCGTTGACTCCCGTAACCTGAGCGGGAACGTGCCAACTTGCGCCGTTGTCGGGAGCGCTGCGCGGTCCGGTGCCGCACACATTGTGACCATACACCGCGTAGCTGTAGACCGTGTAAGGAACGGCGGTGAGATCCGCAAATGCCGGAAGCGTGCTTCCGCCGATCAGCGTATCGTTGCGATACACATGGAAGCTGTCAACGCGAAGCGTATAGCTCCACGTCAGTGAGACTTGATCGCACAACGTATCGGAAGCGGCGAGATTGCTGACGGTCGGCAGCACCGAGAAGCCCACCGTGATGGGCGGCGACTGCGGGCCTTCGCCGCACGCGTTGAAAGCCGCCACGGTCAGCTGATGTTGTTGCGGTGCGGCCAAGTCGCTGTAGCACAGAGTTCCCGCGGAAACAGAGTCAATGACACTCCCGCTTCGCCGGATGGTGTAACCATCGGCATCCGGCACACTCGCCCAGCAGATGTTGAACGAAGCGCAGGAGTCGGGGACAATGGGATTGGGAGCCTGTTGCGGCGCAGTCAGGCACATGCCCAAATCGCATCCGCTCGTGTCGCCGGCGCCGCACTCGTTGTAAGCCACCACGCAGTAAAGACGGCTGACACCGGGCACACACGTTGTGTCCGTGTAGGCGTGAGTACTCGATCCCACCTGACCGATGGACTGGCCGGCGCGGCGGATCAGGAATGTGTACGGGCCGGCCGGATACGACCACGTGATGAGCACGGAGTCGCAGCGGTTGTCGGTGGCGGAGACAGACGTGACAGCCGATGGAACAGCCAGCCTCGTGCCTTGATCCGAACCGGTGGTGTCGCCGGCGCCGCAGGCGTTGTAACCAACCACGCGGTAGGTGTAGGTGACGCCGGGAACGGCCGTTTCATCGAAGAAGAAGCTCGTGATTGCAGGAGTGCTCCCGAGGCGCACTCCGTTGCGCCGAACCTGGAAGCTGTCCGGAAAAAGAGAGTTCGACCATATCACCAGCACCCGCGTGCAACTCGTGTCGCTGGCGGCCACGCCAGTCACCGCACCCAGCGGAACCACGCGCGTTCCCGAGTCGGGAGCCGACAGCGTTTCGCAGCCGGGATTGAAGGCGGCAACCGCGTAGCTGTAAGCCGTGCCGGACAAGGCGGTCACGTCATGGTAACTCGTCGTGTTCGCAGCCAGATCGGTGCCGACCTGAACACTGTTCCTCAGAACACGGTAGCCCGTCTCATCGGCCACGTCAAACCACGTAATCAGGACGTCGTTGCAGCGATTCTCGCTCGCGGCCACGCCGGTCACCTGCGACGGCGGTGACAGTAGATTCCCCTGAGCGGTAAGGGAAACCGAACTCCATCCGCATCCGTTGACCGCGAAGAGGTAATAGCCGTGCTGTCCGGCGGCAGGCACATCCGCGAAGCGAATCGTGTTTGCCGTCAGTATCCAGCCCTCTGTGTTGTCTCTGACGAGTTCGTAAATCTGCTCGTCGGCCTGATCGTTCCATGTGACAATGATGCTGTCGCAGCGGTCGCTTGTGGCACTCACCCCTGTGACTTGAACGGGCAGCGGCCCGGCGGGCTGCACATTCAGAACGAAGGGCCCTGACAAAGAGGGTGAGAACCCCTCGATCAGCGCGTAGTAGGCGCCGGCTACGGGAAGATTCACGCACAGTGACGATTGCCCGGACCACATGTTGTTGCAGGGAAGGTCGTCGTTCCAAGCAACGGAGTCTCCGCAACAGTCCAGAGTGAGGTACAAGTAGGTGTCGTAGCTCGAGCCGCACAGGGAGAAGCTCCAATCCCCCGCCGAGGGAATCAGGACCTTGACCACCACGTCCTCGGATGACCGAGCCGCGCAATCATTGCCGGCTCCCAGAGTATTTCCGCTGATCTGGCCCGGCGCCGTGAGTGTCGTATCCCAGCACGGGCAGCGGGCGGGATTCGTGCAGGCTGCGCCGTCGTCGGAAACATCCAGCCGGAAATCGCCCATCGAGTTGAATTCCGGGTACACGAGCAGCCAATAGACCTCTCCCGCGCGCGAGCACCAACTGAGCTGAGCGTGGGCAGCCGCACCGCAGTAGTCACCGTCGCTCGCTTCGCAATGGAGGCTCGTGCATCCGCAAGTGAACAGCGAGAGCCTGCTGTCCCAGGCGGTGGCGGTGCTGCAAAGGCTGGCGGTAATCGTATTCCCCGTGCCGACGATCTGATACCACACACCGAGGGCTTCGGTGGTGCCCGGACAATCGGGAATCGTGTCCAGCGTGGCGCACTTGGTGGTGCCGTAGGTCGTGGAGGGAACCATGACCACCGCGGCATTCGCGCAATGGTCGTTCACCGGCACTGTCGCAGCCGTTATGGAAAGATCAAACTCGGGAATGCAATCCGGGTCCGGCCACGTGTCTATCATAATGTAGTACGTGCCCGGCGTCAGGTGCTGGCAGGCGATGCCGTGCGAGAAATCGTCGCCGCTGATGTGCCAGGCGATGCAATCGGTTGTGTCGGGCGGGCAGTGGTCATCGAGCAGGATTCCGCTCCAGCCCGAATCGTGCGGATTCAGCCAAAGGGTGTAATCCGCCTCCTGGGTGACCGTCCAGCGGTAGATAATGTCTTCGCCCAAGCTGAAGGAGCCTAAGCAGCTATTCTCGTAGTCATGCCCGAGGCCGCAGGTCGTCTGATTGAGAAGGGTCGTGTCATCGCTGATCGAGATGGCATTGGCGCAATCCTCTCCGGGGGTGCCGCACGGCAGGCAGGTCATGGTCATGCGGTAATCCGCCGGATCAGGAATGCCTCCGAAAACAGACGGACCGGCCCACAGCACGTAGGCTCCGGTGTCGAGACAGGCGGTCGTCAACTCGAGCGTGCTGCATGCCTGGGCGAAGCCGCTGTACAGAATCGTGAGAGTGCAACTGTCGTTCAGCAGCCGAACGATGAGAACCTGAAGCGGGAACTCCGCCGAAGCGCTGACGTGCACGCTCTCGGGCGCGGTCACGTCGAAGCGGAACCAGTCCGTGTCGCGAAACTGTGATCCTTGTACCACGTAGGTGAAGCAGCGTCCGGCGATGGTTTGCCCGCAGGCGATGCTATCGAACGTTCTGTCCGGCACATTGCAACCCCCGTCGCAATCCAGACGCGCATGGGAAGTATCCACAATCTCGGCGCATTCCACCACATCTCCCTGCTGCGGAATCACGCAGGTATAGCACGGCGCGGTGATGAGGTCGAAGTTCGGAATGAAGTTGGGCGAAGGATAGGTGTCCACCATGATGTAGTATTCGCCCGCCGTAAGATGGCGGCAAGCTATCCCATGCGGGGCGGCCGCCGAGCTGGTGTGGGTGGCAATGCATCCCGTAACGTCCGGCGGGCAGTTGTCGTCGAGGAGAATTCCTGTCCATGTTGTGGAGTAAGGATTGAGCTTAACCTTGTAATCGCCCTCCTCCGTGACCGTCCACTTGTAGATAATGTCCTCGCCGCCGTCATAGTTGATGAGACAGGTGTTGCTGTAGTCGTTCACCTTTCCCAGCGTCGTCTGGGCCGGAACGGTTGCAGCATCCGTGATGTCAATGGGCGAGTTGCAGTCCTGACCGGGCGGGCAGGGTCCGCAATGCAGCCACACGCGATAGTCCAGAGGATAAGGAATGCCTACAAAGACGGAAGGGGCAACAAAGATGGCATAAGTGCCGGGTTCGAGACATGTGTCGGCAACGCTGGCCGTATCACAGGCGGCGACAAGCTCATAAGCCAGTGACGTCACAGAACAACCGGTGTCAATCCGAAGCAAACTCAACTGCAGCGGGAATTCACCCACGGCGTGCACTCGCACCGTGTCATATTCCCACAAGGTGAATTCATACCAATCCGTGTCGCGGTAAGTCGAGCCTCGGCGTACGTAAGTGAACGCCTTGCCACAGACCGTGTCGCCGCAGACGATTGCCCCGAAGGTGTTTTCCGCGTTGTTGCAACCGCCGTCACAGTCGAGCAAGGCATTGGTGCTGTCCACCGTTTCCTCGCACTCGATGCGGTCCAACGGCTGACAGGTCACGCAGGAATAGACTCGTCCTAAAGCAAAATCAAACTCCGGAATACAGATTGGTTCAGCCCACGTATCCATCATCAGGTAGTATGTTCCGGCAGTGAGGTGTTGTGAGAGCACGCCATATGGTAAAGAGCCGATGTTTGTGTAGGTGGCAATGCACGCGCCGGGTCCATCCGGCGGGCAGTGGTCATCCAATAGAAATCCTGTCCAGCTTGTGCCGCGGGGATCCATCCAGAAGGCGTAATCACCTGTTTGACTCAATGTCAGGCTATAGACAATATCCTCACCGTTATCATAGTTTCCCAGACAGGTGGTGTTGTAGTCAGCGCCGTACCAGCAGGTGGTCTGCGATGCCATTGTGACATATTGAGAGCTTAACACCACCGGATCGCTGCAATCCACACCGTCGGGACACGGTTCGCAGTCCAGTACCACCCGGTAGGTCAGCGGCACAGGAATGCCGTTGAAATCCGATGGTGCGACCCAAAGCGTGTAAGTTCCGGCGTCAATACAGACAACGCTGAGTTCGGTCGTATCGCAGGCGAAACCGGATGTCGAATACAGAACCGATGCCGGACAGACGGCGTTCAGAATATAGACGGAAACGTTGAACTCGGCATACACCGTTGCTTTTATCCGCGAGCGTTCGCTGAGCGTGAAACGGTACCAGTCCGTGTCGCGGTAAGTCGAGCCTTGGCGCACGTACGTGAATCCCAAGCCGCACACGGTATCGCCACATTGAATAGTGTCGTAGGACGCGACTCCTCCCGGTCCGACGTTGTTGCACCCGCCGTCGCAGTCGAGGCGGCTGTGTGATGTATCCGGGTTTTCTGTGCATTCGATGGTGTCCGTCCCCAAGCAAGTCAGCGTGCACGGCGGGCAGATTCCCGCTTCCAGCACGTAATCGCCGCAGGCGCCGCCATATCCGTCCACGACAATGTAGTACGTGTGACCGGCCTGAAGAGATACGCAGCGAAGAAGTGATCGAAGAGAACTATTGGCTCCCGGGCAGGTAGCCGTAGGCACATCGTCGTTGCAGACCATCGGCGTGCCCCCGCACGAATCATCATAGACATAGATTTTGGTGTCAAAGCTCGAACGGCACAAGCTGAATGTCACCTGTTGCGCCACCGGGGGGGTGTACCGGTAGGCGATGTCACGGCCGCCCTGTCCGCCTGTGTAGGGTGGACAGGCATAGAAATAGTCGTCCAGCGCGTAACACGTGTTGCCCGTGTACGTGCCCGGAACACTCATGGTGATGGCATTTCCGCAAGAGTCACCCACGAGCGGCGCGCGGATCTGCAAGCGCCAGCGGCGCAGATAGCCGTCACCGTTGTCCTCGTCGCTGCACACGCGCAGCCGCCAGACGCCGTTCGGATTCTCACCGTCAAAGGTGGACAGAGCTTCCTCGGGGTGGAAGCTGCCGGTGAATGGCGCTGTGTTGCACCCGGCACTGCCGATGATGCATGCCGCATCATCATCGAACCGAGTGTTGTAGTAGTTGTCGCCTGTTCCGCCGTTATCGGTGCTGAGCGTGCACGTGTCGCCCGCCGGACTGATAAGGTAGATGTCCAGATCGGTGTCATAAGAGAACGTCAGTGTATCAATCTGCACTTCCACGTCCGTAATCTGTGGCCCAAGATTGCTAACCGTAATCGAGTCCGCAACGCACGAGTAGTGCCAGATGTATCGCGGTGCATGGGACGAGTAGAACGTCACTCCTCCGTTATCGTCGAGAGTCTCGCGGCCGCGGTGAGTCAGCTCGCCCAGGCGGGTGTCAATATCCGAAAAGTCGCGTCCGGCAATCTCCAGTTCCTTGCGCTGCTCAAGAAGTGAGTTGATTTCGTCGCGATCAGGGTCGTAGGGCGCAACGACTTCCGACTCGACGACTTCACCGCTGAAGGCTTCGGTGGTCATTGCCTCTGCTGCAACTCCGGCGCCGGACTGTGCCTTTGATGCCGTACTTTTGCCCTGAGAAAGGAGTTCGATGATGCGGTTCTTGATCGGAGTGACGTCGCCTCCGGAGGCGTGAACCTCGTCCGCTTGCCTCTGGAGGGACTGTATCTCCGCCCAAGTGGACTCGTCCAACTTGGGCTGCGGCGGCTCCGAGAGGCGTCGCGAAGCCGTCCTGTCGCCTTGCAGCGTACCGGCAGATGCAGACAGGGAGACTCCCGGCGGCAGCGCGACCGAAGAGGACTTCGCGGATGGGCCGGATGCGTTTCGACCCGCCGCCGTGCGGCGATCCGGCTGGACGGGCGCCTGCGCGCCGGTACCGCCCAACTCCCGGAGCGCTGAGCTGTCGGCAAGCGGCGCCCGGCTCTTGCGGGCGGAAACCGCAGCGACTTTGCGTTGCGGCGCGCTCCGTCCCAAAAGCTCATCTATCCGCATCTTGATCTGGCTGGCATCCAGCCCGCGTCTGACTCGCACAGCAAGCTCATCCATGAGCGCCCTGACTTGCGCCTTGAGCGCGTCGAACGGCTCGACCTGCTTCGCCGCGTGCCCGGCAGGGAGTGGCTCGACTCGCGCGGGGTCAATTGGCCCGGCGAGACCAACCGTGTCCGGTTCCATCTTCGCCCCTGTCTTGACCGCGTCGCCGGAGGCGGAACGGAACGGGCTTGGCTTTCCGGTCTGAATCCTGTCTACGGACCAGGCGGCGGCCAGACCCAAAAAACAAAGCGCGGCGCACGCGCAGACAACAAGTAAAGTCCTTTTCACGGTGAGCCTTTCTGCTTAGTCGTGGAAGCGTGCTGGTGTGAAGTCACGTTCGGGATCATTTTTTTAATGTGCCTATTCTCTTGCATAAAGTCAAGGCCGTTCAGGTTTCACCATCTTTCTCGCCCCTTGCGCTGCATAGAGTAATGTGTTTTTGGAACATGCGCCGAATCGCATCAGGCCGACGTGTCTGTCAGCATGGTCACTGTCTCGATTGAGGTCACGGTGCGTCGTCTGAATAAGCAATCCTGCTTGCATGCCGACAATGGCGATGGAGTTGGCGGCGCCAGACAACTCACGACGGCGCTTCGCGCTCGCAGGAACTCGCCTTCTTGAACTCCATAGAGCTGTGGTCAACCTGCCGGACTGTACGTCATCAGAACAAACGGCATACCTTGCGCTACGGTATTGGGGTGTAGTTTGGGTTCGTAAGTTGCGGATTTTCCGTAGTTTTTGATGGTTTTCAGATTGGCCCGTTTGCGGGCCTTTTTTGCTTGGGTTTGCAGCCGTTTTGCTGCTGCAGGATCGAGCCAAGTATCATCCCTGCTGTGATAGTGATGAAAGCGGCGGCAGGCGATTCTCGGGCTCGTGCCGTTTCCATTAAGGTCTGCGCGCTTGTAGGGTCGGTCTGCGACCGACTCTTTCCAGAGCGGGTCACAGACCCCGCCCTACACGGAACGGGAGGACATTTTTACGAAACGGCACTAGAGTTGAAGAGTCACAAGGCCGCGTCGCGGCGGCGGGACGCGACTGACCAGAGCAGCAGCGTCAGAATCGTAAAGTAGATGGTGTCCAACACGTGCTCGAAATAGTGGGATGTCAACAGATAGAGCACACTGAGAGTGGCGAATGGGGTCCCGCCGAGCCGGGTTAAGTCGTCGCAACCCGGCCGGAATTCCTGCTCCTTGTGTCATCCTGAAGGTCGCTCTTCCTGGCTTGCGGCCTGAAGGATCACCAAGAGTTTCCGAATTCGACTTTCTGTGATCCTTCACCCCCGTCGAAGACTTCGGGGGTTCAGGATGACGTGACCGCCGAGTAAACTATGCCTGAATACTGTTACCCCTTCAGCCTTTCCATCGTGATTCCCGTTTACAACGATGAGGAAGTCTTGCCGGAGCTTCACCGACGGCTGGTGCCCGTGCTCAGCGAACTTGCGGCCGACTGGGAGATCGTCTTCGTGGACGACGGCAGCCGCGACGGCTCACTGCGCGTGCTGCGCGATGCGCAAAACACTGATCCGCACGTTCGCATTGTGCGGCTGGCGCGCAACTTCGGGCAGGCCAACGCCGTCACTGCCGGACTCGATCATGCGCGCAACGAGGTGGTGGTGATCATGGATTCCGATTTGCAGGACCGGCCCGAGGACATTCACCGGCTGGTGGACGCGATGGTGGAGAAGGACGTCCCCGTAGCCATCGCCCGCTGGATTTCACGTCAGGACAGCGCGTTCAAGCTGGCCGTGTCACGCCTTTTCTACGTCGTCACCGATCGCATCACCAGTCTCAAGCGCGAGCCTCGGCTCGGCGTGTTTCGCGCCATGAAGCGCGTGGTGGTGGATGAGCTCAAGGCCATTCCCGAGAAAACGGCTGACACCATCAGCCTGATGTTGTGGCTCGGCTTCGAATATGTCCCGGTGGATCTGCATCGCGATCCGCGCTACGCCGGCACCAGCGGCTACACGCTGACCAAGATGCTGAAACTGTCGTTCGATCTGATCTTCTCCTTCTCGCTCTTTCCCATCCGTGTGGCGAGTGTCTTGGGCGTGATTCTGAGCATCGCCGGCGTGCTGCTCGCCGCCTATTTTGTGATTCAGAAGCTCTTCTTGCGCAACGTGGTTCCCGGCTGGACATCACTGGTCGTCATCGTCCTCTTTCTTTTTGGAGTGACGTTCTCGTTCTTGGGCATAATCGGCGAGTATATGGGTCGCATCTTCATGGAGACGAAAAGGCGGCCCAAGTACGTGGTGGGGAAGGTGTATGAACCAACCAAGGAAAAACCGTGACCGCAAAGAAAATCATCTTGCTCGGCGGATTGGGTAATGCTACGGTGATCGCCGCAGACGTTAAGGATGCACGCCGGCGGGGATTTGATGAGTGGGATGTGGCCGGCTATCTCAATGACCGCATGCAGGTCGGTGAGGATCTGGAGGGTCTGCCCGTTCTGGGCGCGCTCAAGGACGTGCCGCGTTTCCTCGATCAAGGCTTCTATTTCATCAACACCATTTACCGCATTGACGGGCAGGATTTGCGCATCGCCCTCTTCGAGAAGCTGGGCATTCCCGACGAGCGCTTGGCCACCTTCGTGCACCCCTTGGCCTACGTAGCGGGCAATTCCGTGCTCGGTCCCGGCACCGTCGTCATGCCGCATGCCTCCATAGCGTCGGGAACCCGGATCGGACGTTGCTGTCTAATCGCATATAATGTACTCATCGGCCACAACGATGTCATCGGCGATTATTGTGACGTTGCGTCCCAAGCCTGCGTGGGCTCGTATCTGAAGATTGGCCGCGGCGTACACATCGGCCTGAATTCGACCATTCGCGAGAACCTTACTCTGGGTGACTGCTGCGCACTGGGTATGGGTGCGGCACTTCTGAACGACATGAAAGATTACGAGATTTGGGCGGGAGTGCCGGCCAAGTTCCTGCGCATGGCCAGGAGGGAGCTGTGATGACCTTGATGACCGCCGGATACGGATCGCTTGAGAATCATGGTGCTTTTGTTGCAGGGTAGTTCACCCGACACATGCCATAGCGGAGAAATATGCACGAGACGATTCCCAAATCATTCATTCCCTTCAACCGGCCGTTCATCGTCGGCAAAGAGCTTTTTTTACATTTCGCAGGCGGTGCTGGGCGGCAAACTCGCCGGTGACGGCCTGTTCACAAAACGCTGCAATCAGTGGCTCGAAAAAAAATTCAATGCGCGGAAGGTGCTGCTCACGACTTCATGCACTACGGCCACGGAAATGTGCGCGATCCTGGCCGAAGTGGGACCCGGTCACGAAATTATCATGCCTTCCTTCACCTTTGTCTCCACGGCCAACGCCTTCGTGCTGCGCGGTGCGCGCATCCGCTTTGTGGACATCCGGCCCGACACGCTGAACATGGACGAGACGCTGATCGAAGCCGCCGTCACGCCCCGCACCAAAGCCATCGTCCCGATGCACTACGCCGGCGTGGCCTGCGAAATGGACACGATTCTCGACATCGGGCGTCGTCACAACCTCTTGGTGATCGAGGACGCGGCGCAGGGCGTGAACGCCACCTACAAGGGACGGTTTCTGGGAACTCTGGGCCAGCTTTCGGCCTACAGCTTCCACGAAACGAAGAACTTCATCAGCGGCGAGGGCGGGGCCATTATCATCAACGAGGAACGCTTCATCGAGCGGGCCGAGATCATTCGCGAAAAGGGCACCGACCGCAGCAAGTTCTTCCGCGGCGAAGTGGACAAATATACGTGGGTGGACATTGGTTCTTCGTATCTGCCGTCGGAAATCATCGCCGCCTTTCTCTACGCGCAGCTTGAGGAGGCGGACGTCATCACCCGCAAGCGCTGGGCGATTTTCAACTACTATGCGCAGCAATTGCAGCCCTTGCAGGATCGCGAATTTCTGCGGCTGCCGCACTGTCCCGTCGAATGCCACCACAACGCGCATTTGTTTTACATCATCATGCCCACGGCACATGACCGCGACCGGCTGATCCCGTTTATGGCGGCGCGCGGCGTACAAGTGGTGTTCCATTATATCCCGCTGCACACGTCGCCCATGGGACGAAAGATCGGCCACAGCGACGGCGACCTGCCCGTGACCGAGGATTTGGCTCCGCGACTGCTGCGCCTGCCCTGCTATTTCGAACTGGAGAAAAGCGATCAGGACCGAGTGGTGACGGCGATTGAGGAATATTTTCAGTCGCGACGCTGACGAACCCTGGTTGCGGGCAAAGGAGATGGTGTGAAACGGAGCCACGTTTTTGTCTTTCTGCTGACGGCCACGCTGCTGGCGACCTTCCATATTGGAGTTCGTTTTGCGGTCATTGACCAGCAGGTGCAGCTTCCGGGCATCTACCGGCGGCTGGACCCGACGCTGTTCAGCCGCGATTTCGTGTATCAGGGGAGTCCCGCTTTCGGCCCGCGCTTCGTTGTGAACACGGCGCTCACCGCTCTTGCCCGGCTCTTTCCGATGGATGCGCTGTCGCTGGTGGGCGTGCTCCTCATCAATTTCCTGATGCTGTGGGTTACCTACCGGGTCACCGAAGAGCTGTTTCCGGAGGCGCGACTGGCTCCGCTCATTGCGGTGGTGCTGGTGGGGGCGCTGGGCCTGAGCGTGATTCCTCTGGGCAATCTCATCGTGCAGGAAATGGATCCGCGCGCGATGGCGATGCCGGTGGCGATGTTCTGCCTTTGGCTGGCGCTGCGCGGAAAGCCGGTCTGGTGTTCGATCGTGGCCCTGATCGGGTCGCTCATTCATCCCATCCTGCTCATCAACGCTATGCTGATCGCGCTGGCCGGCATGGGAACTTCATGGATCGCCGGAGCGCTTACCAAAGGGCGGGTCGGCGAGGACAGGCCGCGGCGCGCTTTTGTTTTTCTGGCCATCGGCGGCGGACTTTTCGTCGCGGTCTCCTATCTCCTTTGGATGGTGGCCTTCAGCATGAGGGCCGTGACCGACAAGACGCTGTTTGACATGCTGCAATTCCGCGGGCCGCGCTACTATCACCTGCTTGCTTTCTGGGGGATCAAGCCGTTTGTTCTCTTCGCGGTGTTCACGTTGGCAGCTCTCTGGGCATGGCTTTGGTGGTATCCGCAGGCGCGTGGCGGCAAGCGCGCGGCGTTTACGGCTCTCGGATTGATTCTCGGCACCGGCGTCCTGCTGGCCGGGGCGGTGGTGTTCGTGGAATTCATTCCCAGCCGCACGTAGTTGTCGCTGGACGCCAGCAGCGGGATCTTCGCCGCGCGTTGGATGGGATTGCTCCTGATTGCGCGTTCCATCAGTGTGCTCGTCGAGGCTTCGGTGAGCGGGCAGCCGGGCGCGGTGGGTAGCGCGGCCATTCTGCTTGCGGGTACGGGACCCGCCATGCCGTTCACCGCGCTTTGGGGCCATCTTGTGGAATGGCTGCGGCGCCGGTTCGCGTCCTCACTTGCGCCGCTCGCGTTGCATTTCGGAGTGCTTCTCTCCATCGTGTTCGCGGTTCTGCTGTGGATCCGGTCGGGGTCTGTTTCTGAGACTGTGGCCCTGGTCCTGCTGGCTGCGCTGGCCTTCTGGTTTGCCGCTGTCGGCGAGCGCCCGCTGCGAGTTATCGTCCCGCTCCTTGCTTCGGCGTTTCTTTTGATTGTTGTTTTCTCCTTGAACGGCCGTGTGCCTTCGGAAAAGGTCTACCGGTTCACATCGCTGTTTCATCAGGTCATCACTCTCAAGGATGCGCGCGTTCTGCCGGGAGAGGGCGAGAGGCTTGCCGCTATGGCCGATGTCGCGGCTTACGCGCGCCGGGCAACGCCCAAGGACGCTCTCTTCCTCACGCCGCCGGTGGGAGCGTTCTTCCGCCTCACGGCCCTGCGCTCGGTCCTGGTGGATTTCAAGGGTATGCCCGACCATAGTGAAGGCATGCTCGAGTGGCGTGGCCGTCTCGAAAACTGCTACGGCGGCACAACCAAGTTCGGCTATGACGCGGTGGACGAGATGGACCGCTGTTATCATGCCATGACCGCGGAAAGGCTGGTTTCGATCCGCTCTCTGTATGGCGCAGACTACGCGCTTCTCTACGCCGACACGCCGGATGTAGGACTGCCCGTGCTGTACGCAAACTCCCAGTACGTTCTCGTTGACCTGAAACCGCTGGACGGGTTGGCCACGCCGAACTGACGGAGACACGCTCGATCCACAGAGTAGAAGCAGGCGGACCCATTCGAGTCCGCCTGTTTTTTTCTGCCGGCGCGAATCCGGTTTATTTCCATAGCGGCAGCTCAGGAACGAACAAAGTGCGGCATCTCCCACGGAATTTCCAGCGACAGCTCGACAAAGCCGCTATACGCGCCGTCATCGTGCCACGGAACCTGATAGATCAGTTTTCGCACGCCGTCTTTTTCAATCGTATATATGTTGGCCGTGCCCTCTTCCAGCATGCGGCGCAGCCTGCTGCGCGCCGGCTCGGGGTGACAGTCCAATAGGTTCGATCCGACAAGTTTTTCGCCGCCGTCGGCGGCAAAAATCTCGCAAGCACGATCATTCATGTACTGAATGATTCCGTCCCGGTCGCAAACCGTAACCGCGAAAGGGGCGGCGCAAAGCCACACCGGCAGTGAAGGGCGGGAGATCATGGC
The DNA here is from genome assembly GCA_026394155.1 of bacterium. Taxonomy (GTDB): domain Bacteria; phylum Electryoneota; class RPQS01; order RPQS01; family RPQS01; genus RPQS01. The sequence goes on from JAPKYT010000117.1 coordinate 46,879, forward strand.
GTGCTTCCTCGTTTCTCCGACAGCGACGCGCGCGCCGATGCCGGTCTGAAGAATGTGCGCACCACCAGCACGGTCACTCCCACGGACAAGACGAGCAGCAACACGTCCGTGACCATCAGCAGCACATTGCGCTGCTCGATATACTTGCGGAGCAGGATGAAAAGCGACGCAAGTGTGGTCAGAATCATGAACAGCGCCGGCAGCAGGGCGAAGGCGTACTTCTTTCCCCGCAGCAGCAGCCAAGCCGACACCGCCAAAAGACCCAGCGCGGCCAAGAGCTGATTGGCCGTGCCGAAAATCGGCCACAGCGCACTGAACGCGTTGGCATAAGCCAGCACCCACATCAACGCCACCGATAGGCCGGCATTGAACCAGTGATGGCGAAGCAACGCTGGCGGGTTTTTGAACAGAATCGCCCACAGCTCCTCAAACAAATAACGGTTGAGACGAACTGCCGCGTCCAGCGTCGTCACCACGAATCCCTCCACGAGAAGAATGCCGAACACCGTGCCCAGCGCCGTCGGGATGCCCAAGCTGTGATGAAAGAGCTGCCCGGCGGCCAGTGAGAAACCCAGAATCGGATTCGATTTCACGCCCGGATCGGTCGGCCAGACCACCGATTTGTAGTCGGCGAAGCTCAGAGCCGCGCCGATGGTGAGCAGCACACAGACGGCCAGGAGCGATTCGAGCAGCATGGCGTTGAAACCCACCTTGCGCGCGTCCGTCTCTTGCGAGAGTTGTTTTCCCGTCGTCCCGCCCGCCACCAGCGAATGAAAGCCCGAGATGGCCCCGCAAGCGATGGTGATGAACATCATCGGCCAGATCAAGCCGAGGTTCTGCATGCCCTCGCTGAGGTTGAATTGCGGCACCGACACGGACAAACCGCCCAGCCCTCCGACCACCAGCGATACCACCATGAGAAGGATGCCGCCGTAAAGAATCTGCACGTTGATGAAGTCGCGGGGCTGCAAGATCACCCACACCGGTGTGCCCGCCGCGAACAACACGTAGATCGAAATCAGAATCATCCACACCCGGGGTTCAAGAGTCACCGGGCAGGCTATGCCTAACAGAACCGATGCCACACAGATTACAGCGGCCAGCGCATAGGCCGCGGGGAGTCGAATGCCGCGGCGATAGAGGAGCCAGCCGAGAAGCGGCGAGCACAGCGTAATGACAATCACCGACATGGAGGCGATGCCGCCGATGCGGCCCATCACCACGCCATCCTTCACCACCGTCTTCAGAAACGTCCCGCCTTCGACCGCTCCGATCTTGGCCAGCGGCCAGAGCGAGGTCAGCGAAATGGCCGTGGCACTGAGAAACGACGAGGTGACGAGCACGATCATCACAATCGTGAAGCCGATGAACAGGTTGAACCCCGCGGGTCCCAGCGTGCGGCGCGCGACCTCCGCCATGGACTTGCCGCCCTCGCGCATGCTGATGAAGAGCGTCGTGAAATCGTGCACGGCGCCGATAAAGATGCCGCCCAAAACCACCCACAGCCAGGCCGGCAAAAAGCCGTAGAGCGCGGCCATGGTCGGCCCCAGAATCGGTCCCGCGCCGGCGATGGCCGAAAAATGATGCGCGAAAACCACGTGCCGCTTGGTGGGAACGTAGTCGCGGCCGTCGTTGTACTGCACGGCGGGTGTGGGCCGCTTCGGATCTTCACCAAGGGAGCGCGCAATGTAGCGTGCGTAGGTGCGCGTCGCCACCCAGAATGCCACCACCGCCAGTGATAGAAAGACCAGAACGTTCATCCTGTCATCCCCGTCATCTTGAACACTCGTTTGCTCAATGCGCCGTGAACAGTAATTTCGCCGCCGCCAGAAGCAGCACCACCGCTAACAGCCGCCGCAGTAGGCTGCCGGAAAACTTGTTGGCTCCCAGATGCGAACCGAGAAGTCCGCCCGCAAAAGCCGCAAGCAGCGGGACAAGAACCGGCATGACGTCCAGCGTCCCGCGCACCGCCCTTCCGGCGATCCCCGCCAGCGAATTCGCCACGATGAAAATGGCGGCCACGGCCGCGGCCTGCTTGGCGGTGGCCCAGCGCGCAAGGATGAGAATGGGACTGAGCAACACGCCTCCCCCGATGCCGATCATACCCGAAAAAAGGCCAATGGTTCCACCCAGAGGAAAGGCCGCTGCGAGCGGGAGCGTTCGAGTCGGTTCATGCGGGTTCCTCAGCGGCATGAGCCCAAGCCTGAGCGCCGCCGCCAACAGACCGACGGCGAGCAGAACGAAATACAAGCGATCTGTAACCTTCAGGTAACCGCCAAGAAAAGCCGCCGGCGCCGATACGAAAACGAAGGGCCACAAAAGTCGTCCGATCAAGTGATGCGCACGCCCAAATGCGATCGCAGCCATCCCCGCCACCAGCACATTGAGCATGAGCGCGGTTCCCGACATCTGCGCCGGCGCAACAGCGAAGAAAGACAAGACGGCAAGATAGCCCGACGCGCCGCCATGCCCTACGGACGAGTAGAGCAGCGCCACCACAAAGAGCAGGGCGGACACGAGCAGCGTGGATGGCCAAGACCACTCCATGTGGCTCTTACCCGTGTTGCGATGCGGCGCTCACCGCCGTCATCGCCTCGACTCCATCGCCAACGCGGATCGTCCCTCCGCAAACCACGCGCGCAAACAAGCCTTCGCGCGGCATGACGCAGTCGCCCACGCGGGCGTAGATCGAGCAACGCGCGTGACACACCTTTCCGATTTGAGTAATCTCCAATTTGCAGTCGCCGACGACAAGCTCATCACCTATGTGCAATGCGGTAAGATCAATGTCCTGAGTTGTAATATTCTCAGCAAAATCGCCCGGCCGCACGTCCAGACCGAGTGCGCGGATGGTGGCGATGCTCTCTACGGCCAGCAGGCTGATTTGCCGGTGCCACGTCCCCGCGTGAGCGTCGCCTTCGATGCCCCAGTTCTCGATCAGACGCGCATGGGTCACATTCGTCTTCGGCACGCCCTTTTCCGTGCTGACGGATATGGCGGCGATTTTGCCGCGGCCTACCATGACAACAGCTCCACCGTAACCGGTTCGTCCTTGTCCAGCTTGACCGCCTCGGCAGGGAAGTGAACAAGACATTGCGCCGCGCAGAGTCCGCCTAACATGTGCGAATCCTGTCCGCCCGTGGGATAGGCAATGACACCGCCCTCTTCATAAGCTAATGTCGCGCGCACAAATTCGAGTCTGCCCGCGCGTTTTCGCAGCGGAGTGCCCATTCGCGCGGAAACCAGCAATGGCGAAACCTCTCGGGCGCCCATCAGAAGGAGCAGCGCCGGTCGCACGAAATGATGAAACGACACGAGAGCGGACACCGGATTACCCGGCAAGCCGAAAAGCAAGCGAGTCTTTCCGCTCGCATCTTGGGCCGGCGCGGTCGCAAAGACATTGGGTTTGCCGGGCTTCATCGCCACTCTCGTAAAGTGCGTGTGTGCACCAACAGCCGCCAGCGCATCGCGCACAAAATCATAATCGCCAACCGACACTCCTCCGACGGTAATGACCACGTCCGCTTCACTCACCGCCTGCCGCAGCACTTCAATCACGGCCTCGAGCTTGTCGGACACGTGACGCACGGAGCGCTCGCGAACACCCAAAGCATGACAGGCAGCGGCCAGCGCCACCGAGTTGCCGTCATAGACGCCCGCTTCTCCTAACTCGCCTCCCGGCGCTACTAACTCGTCACCGGTCGAGATAATCGCCACGCGAGGCCGGGCATGAACAGCCACGCCCGTCATGCCCAAGCTAACAAGCTGCCCAAGAACGGGAGGCGAGCAGCGCGTGCCCGCACTCAAAACGGTCTGACCTTGACGATATTCACCGCCCGCGCGGCGAATGTTCTCGCCCGCTTGCGCGGAGCGATGCACGGTTACGGTTCCGCTCGACTCTTCGCAGAACTCGCGCATGACCGCGGCTTCCGTTCCCTGGGGAACGGGAGCGCCGGTCATGATCTTCACGGCTTCGCCCGCGCCCGGTCCGCGGCCTCCGGCCTCCCCCGCGCGAATAGTTCCCGCCAGACGGAGCGCAACCGGAGTCTCGTTGCTTGCCTTCTCAACGTCGGCCAAGCGAACGCAAAAACCGTCCACCGCCGAGTTGTCGAAACGGGGCATGTCGAACGGGGCTTTGATTTCTTCGGCCAGAAACCGTCCCGCCGCCTCCTCCAACGCCACCGTCGCAATCGGCAGCGGATGCGCATGTTCGATGACGAGTGATCGCGCCGCTTCAAACGAAATCACCGCTGGCGTTTCTCCTGTGCTGATGGATGACCTCCGCCCCACAGCATGGCGAAGGCATGCCGAAGTCCCGGAAACAGCGCGTCCAGAGATTCAGCTGCGCCGCGCTTAGAGCCGGGCAAGTTGATGATGATGGTGCGCCCGCGTAGGCCCGCCTTGCCGCGCGAAAGCATGGCGAACGGTGTTCGTTCCTGCCCATAAGACCGCAACACCTCGGGAATGCCCGGGATCTCGCGCTCGATGACGTGCATCATCGCTTCCGGCGTCGTGTCGCGCGGGCCGAAACCGGTGCCGCCGGTGGTGACGACCAGATCAAGATGCATCGTATCGGCGTAGCGAATCAGCGTATCGCGAATCTGCGCGGCATCGTCGGGAATAACACGGTAATCTTCGACCGCAAATCCCTCCGCCTTAAGCCGCTGCTCGATGAGCCGTCCTGAAAGATCATCATTCTTTCCGGCGGCAATCGTATCCGACATCACTAACACGGCAGCGCGCAAGGGTTTCTCGAACTCTTCGCGGTAATCCGATTTTCCGCCCTTCTTATCAATAAGTTTCACCGCGCGAATCTCCAGCGTATCATCCAGCATCTTCAGCATGTCGTAGAGAGTCAGCGCCGCCACCGAGGCGGCGGTCAGCGCCTCCATTTCCACGCCGGTCTTGTAGATCGCCTTGACCGTAGCGGAAATCACGATCTCCTTTTCGCCTAACTCAAATTCTACACCCACAAAATCCACCGGCAGCGGATGACAGAAGGGAATAATCTGCCACGCGCACTTGGCCGCCTGAATCGCCGCCACCCTCGCGACCTCGAGCGGATTGCCCTTGGGAACGTCGTTCCGCTGGATGCGACCCAGCGTTTCCGGTCTCATCGTGACCGTTGCTTGCGCGACCGCCGTGCGAAACGTCTTTGTTTTCCTCGAAATGTCCAGCATCGTCAACCTCCGATAGCGGTCATGCAGCGGTTCTCGACTTCGGCCAGATCGCATTCCGGCGGATGGGCGAAATCTTTCCCGGCCAGCGCCGAGCGAACCAGTTCAGCCAAGGTGTCTTCGCCGGCCCCGGCGCGCAGCGCGTCACGCAAGCTCACTTCCGCGCCGCGCAGCAGGCAGGACTTGATGGCGCCGTCGGCTGTCAGCCGCACCCGGTTGCAGCCGCCGCAGAATTGTGCGGTCAAGGGCGAGATGAAACTGATCCAGCCGGCGGCGTCCGGCAAATCGAAGTCGCGCGCCACGTCGCTGCTCCCGTTCGCGCGCGGCGTCAGCGCATGGTGCTCTTCGATGATGCTCTTGGCCGTGCTCCACGGCACCACCCGCTCGCGCTGCCACCCGTTTCCGGTGAACGGCATAAACTCGATGAAGCGCACGTTGACCGGCTTGGCGCGCGCCAGCTGTGCGAAATCGCAGAGTTCGTCGTCGTTCACGCCCTTCAGCACGACCACGTTAATCTTCAGCGGCCGAAAGCCCGCATCAATCGCCGTGTCTATCCCGGCCAGAACATCCGCCAGACGGTCGCGCTTGGTGATTTCGATGAAGCGATTCGGGCGCAGTGTGTCCAAGCTCACGTTCAGCGCCTGCAACCCCGCGGCGCGCAACGCGTGCGCCTTTTCCCGCAGGCGCGCGCCGTTGGTGGTCATGCCGAGTGTTTTCAATCCCGGAAGCCGTGCTAACTTCGCCACCAGCCACTCGATATTGTCGCGCACGGTGGGTTCGCCGCCGGTAAGACGGACTTTTTCGATGCCCAGCCCCACCATCAGGCCGGCGATGCGCACAATCTCCTCCAGAGAGAGAATCTCCGGCCGCGGCCGCCAGCGAAAATCCACCGCCGGCATGCAATACACGCAGCGCAGATTGCAGCGATCCGTCACCGCGATGCGCAGATAAGTGTGCCGCCGGCCGAATCCGTCAGTGAGCATGGCCGCGCTCCCGCATGCGCCGATTGAGTTCGGCCAGTTCCGACGGAGTGTTCACGCTGGTCAATAGCTTCTCTTCTTCAACGGCGATTTCGATCCACTGCGGAGACACCGCCGCCATGAGCGCGCGCAGCGAGCGGTCGGGCGAGGCCAGAATGCGTTGTACGTCTTCAAGCAGAGAGGCGGGAAGATGAGCGGGCAGTGGCAAAACCGAACTGATGCGCGCCGCCCGGAAAAAATGCGGTCGCTGTGCGTCACCCTCCACCAGGCGGCGCAGCAGCATCACGCTGAGCAGCGGCTGATCGCAGGCGGCCACGATGTAGCGGTTGTCAAGGCCGCTGGCCAGCAGTGCCTCTATTCCGGACAGCGGTCCCAGTCCCCCTTTTCGGTCAGGAATCCGAACCACGCGCGCACCGGCTTGCAGGCTAAGTGAACTGTCCGCTCCCACCACGACCACCCGCGGACAGACTGTTAGCAGTGTGTCCAGCAGGTGCTCGATCATGGTGCGACCGTCCCAAAGCCGCACGGCCGCCTTGGGCTTTCCCATCCGCGCGCTCTGTCCTCCGGCCAAAATCGCCCCGCTGGGAAAGCTCGCCTGATCCGAAACCTGTTGATTCGCCGTCACTAAGCCCATGCCCTCGGTATCCAGAACTAACTAACCAATGTACAACAACGATTTATCAAGGTCAACGACCGGCAACCCCTTGCCAATCCGCGAATCTTTCCACATATTGACGTGACCGAAAGCCCCGCACTGCACCGATCACAGCCCGTCCATGAATCCCATCACCCGCCGCCGGTTCCTGAAAATCACCGGAACATCTCTCGGCGCGGCCGCCGCCGCCAAGACGCTGAGTGTCCTGCCCGGAACTGCCCACGCGCTGGAAAAGGCCGCCGCGCCTTCCGGCGTGCAGGTGATTCCTACTTTCTGCGACGTTTGCTTCTGGAAGTGCGGCGCGCTCGCCTACGTGCGAGACGGCAAACTGTGGAAGGTGGAGGGCAATCCCGAAGATCCTCTGAGCCGCGGCCGTCTGTGCCCGCGCGGCACCGGCGGCATCGGCGCGCATTATGATCCGGACCGCCTCACCTCGCCACTTCTCCGCCGCAGTTCGCGCGGCAAAGAGGAGTGGGTGGAGGTCACTTGGGATGAAGCCCTCGACTATATTGCCGAGCGCATGCAAGCCATCAAGGCGAAGTACGGCCCCGAGTCCGTTGCGCTTTTCACTCACGGCATCGGCGGCAATTTCCTCAGGCACGCGGTGCGCGCCTACGGTTCACCGAATATCGCCGCGCCATCTTTTGCCCAGTGCCGCGGCCCGCGCGACGTGGGATTCCGGCTCACCTTCGGCGAAGACGTCGGTTCGCCCGAGCGCACCGATATCGCCAACGCGCGCTGCATCGTTCTCATCGGCTCGCACCTCGGCGAGAACATGCACAACACGCAGGTTCAGGAGTTTTCGGAGGCGATGGCCGCCGGTGCGAGCCTCATCGTGGTGGATCCGCGGCTTTCCGTCGCCGCCGGCAAGGCCAAGTGGTACCTGCCCATCAAACCCGGCACCGACATGGCTCTCCTCTTGGCGTGGATGAATGTCTTGCTGCGCGAGAATCTCTACGACAGGGAATACGTGGCGGCTCACGGGTTCGGCTTCGAGCAGTTTGCCGCCGGGATCGTGGATTTCACGCCCGAGTGGGCTTATCCCGAAACGGGAATTCCGCCGGAGGTCATTCGCGAAACCGCGCGCGAGATGGCCCGCTATCGTCCGGCCACGCTCGTTCACCCCGGCCGGCATGTCACGTGGTACGGCGACGATGCCCAGCGCAGTCGGGCCATTGCGCTCCTCAACGCGCTGCTCGGCAGTTGGGGCCGCAAGGGCGGATTCTACTATCCGCAGAGTATGGACGTGCCCGCCTACCCGTATCCGCCTTACCCGAAATCCGAGAAAGGCAAGGTGGACAATCCCAATAATAAATATCCGTTCGCCGACGAAACCCTCACCACGGGCATTCGCGAGGCCACCATCAGCGGCAAACCTTACCCGGTGAAGGGCTGGCTGGTTTACGCCACCAATCTCATCCATGCGTTGCCCAACGAAGCGGAAACGATCTGCGCCCTGCAGGAACTCGATCTGCTCGCAGTGGTGGATGTCATTCCCAGTGAAATCGCCGGCTGGGCGGATGTGGTGCTGCCCGAGTCCATCTACCTCGAACGCTATGATGATCTGAACGTGGAGTGGTTCCGCCAGCCGTTCATTGCGCTGCGCCAGCCTGTGGTGAACTCGCCGCACAACCAAAAACCCAACTGGTGGATTGCCAGGAAACTCGCCGACAAACTCGGTCTCGGCGAGTACTTTCCGTGGAAAGACATCGAGGAATACCTGCAATACCGCTTGGACAAAGCGGGCTACAGCTTCGATGAGCTGAAACGCAAGGGCATCATCCGAGGCGAGAAACAGCCCATCTATTTCGATGAGGGCGTGCCCGCCGAGTTCGCCACACCCTCGGGCAAGATCGAATTCTACAGCCTGCAACTCGCGCAGGCCGGATTCGATCCGGTTCCCCAATACGCACGTCCCGCCGAGCCGCCGCCGGGCTACTTCCGCCTGCTTTACGGCCGCGCTCCCGTGCACTCGTTCAGCCGCACGCAATCGAATCGGCTGCTCATGGACATGCTGCCCGAAAACGATGTGTGGGTCAACGCCGATGTGGCCGCCCGCCGGGGTTTGAAGAGCGGAGACTACGTGCGACTGAAGAATCAGGACGGCGTGCTGAGCAACCGCATTCGCGTCAAGGCTACGCAGCGCATCCGGCCCGATTGTGTCTATATGGTGCACGGCTTCGGCCATACCGCCAAGGGCTTGCGTTTCGCCCGCGACAAAGGAGCCAGCGATGCACAGCTTCTCACCCGCTATCAGACCGATCCTCTCATGGGCGGCACCGGGATGAACGTCAACTTCGTGACTTTCGAGCTTGAGGCATAGGCATGGCGCGCTTCGCCATGGTCATTGACACCCGCCAATGCGTCGGCTGCATGGACTGTGTGGTCGCCTGCAAGACCGAAAACGGCGTGCCCGAGGGCTTCAATCGCGACTGGATTGTGCAGGATGTGAACGGCATTTATCCCACGCTGCACATGGAAATTCGCAGCGAGCGCTGTAATCACTGCGACAATCCTCCCTGCGTCTACTGCTGTCCGACGGGAGCCAGCCACGTGCACGATCTGGGCGGCGTGGTGCTGGTGCATCACGAAAAGTGCATCGGCTGCAAGGCCTGCCTCGCCGCTTGTCCCTATGATGCGCGCTTTGTCCATCCCGAAGGTTACGCCGACAAATGCACTTTCTGCATTCATCGCGTGGAGAAGGGACTTCAGCCGTCGTGCGTGGCCGTGTGCCCCACCTACTGCATGTATTTCGGCGATCTCGATGATCCCTTGAGCGAAGTCAGTCTGCTTCTAACCTCGCGGAAATATCACCTGCTGCTTCCCGAAACCGGAACCCAGCCGCACATCTACTATCTCACCTAAGCCGTTATTGCCGAGGTCGTAGGGTCGGTCTGTGACCGATGCCTCAAGACGCGGGTCGCAGACGGCGCGATTGCCGGGGTGGTAGGGTCGGTCTGCGACCGACGCCTCGAGACGCGGGTCGCAGACCCGCCCTACTCAACCCCAAAGAAAAGGGGCATGTATGAAACCGTCTGTGCTCTCTTGGAGTCTGTCGGCTCTGCTCGCACTTTCGCTGCACGCAGGGGCGGAAGTCTGGGAATGGCAAAACCCTCTGCCGGCAGGAAACAATCTGGAAGGCGTGGCCTTCACGGATTCGCTGACAGGGTGGATGGTCGGGGGATACGGCACCGTGTTCCACACGACCGACGGCGGTGTCACGTGGAACACGTGGAGTGTGCCCACGCTGGCGCATCTTCAAGCCGTCTCCTTTGCCGACGCTCGCAACGGCTGGATTGCCGGCTGGGACTGGGCCACGCAGCGCGGGATTATCCTTCACACCACCAACGGCGGCGCTTCGTGGACAACGCGCTCCTCGCAGTGGGATCCGTGGTGGGAAAAAGTCGTCTGCGTGGACAGTCTCTCGGCGTGGGCCTGCGGATGGGGAACCATTCTGCAAACCACCAACGGCGGAGCCACGTGGCTGACACGTTTCGATGATCTCTACTTGTCTTTCTATGGGATGACGGTGGTTGACGACTCCAACGTATGGGTCGCCGGCTACGATGCGCTCTCTTCCGAAGGCTGCGTGCTGCGCACGACCGACGGCGGAGTGAATTGGGATGTGCTCTGGCCGTCCGGCGCCACGTATCTTTGGGATGCCGCCTTTGTGAGTGCCGACACGGGCTTTGTCGTCAGCTTCTATGGACAACTTTTTCGAACCGGCGATGCTGGTCAAACATGGTCTGCCAGCGTGCCCGGATCGGGCGGCACTCTGGTCAGTGTGTGCTTTGCCGATTCCCGCAACGGTTGGCTCACTGGCACCAATGGCCGCGTGCTGCACACCACGGATGGGGGCGAGAGCTGGGCACAAACTTCCGTCGGCACGCATTGCTTCCTCACCGATATCTGTTTCACCGATTCCACGCGCGGCTGGGCCTGCGGCGAGGGAAGCGGCCGCTTCCGTTCCACCGACGGTGGCCAAACGTGGTCTCGCTTCGGCAGCGGAGTTGACGCCACGCTCACGGGCGTTTCCTTTGCGGATGCATTCAACGGCTGGGCCGTCGGAGGCTACGGCGTGATCCTCCACACCACCAACGGCGGCCAAGCTTGGCAGCAGCAGGTCAGCGGCCTTCAAACTTGGATTTCCGATGTCGCCTTCGTGAATACTCTGACCGGTTGGGCCGTGGCCTATGGAACCATCATTCACACCTCCGATGGGGGCGGTTCGTGGCAGGCTCAAATCAGCGGATTGAACGCCTCATTCAGCACTGTGGACTTCGCCGACACTCTTTCCGGATGGGCTGTCACCTACGACGCGACCATCTTCCACACGAGCGATGGCGGCGCGGTCTGGACTCCGCAAGCGAGCGGCGTCACGACGGAACTCTGGAACGTGGATGCCGTGGACTCGCTGAATGCGTGGGCCGTTGGTTACGGTGGCACTTGGCCGTACACGGGATACCTGCTGCGAACCACCAACGGCGGCCAGGACTGGTCGGTTCAATCCACCCGCAACAACGTCTACTGGTTGGGTGTGAGTTTCGCCGAAAACGGCCACGGCTACATCGTCGGTGCCGACAATCAAAGAGGAAGTGGGGAGATCTGGCAAACTTACGACAACGGTCTGCATTGGTCCGCGATGCAATTGAACGCTCCCGGAACCGTCCTCTACAATGTGAAATGCCGCGGGGAAACCGCTGTGGTCGTCGGGCAATGGGGTTTCATTAAGCGAACGGCAGACGGCGGCGTGAACTGGTCGCGGGATACGAGCTACACGGACAACCTGCTGGAGGATGTGGCTCTCGCCGATGGCGGTCACGCCTGGGTCGTCGGCGAGGGAGGAACGATCCTGCACAGCCTTTCACCCAGCGCAGCGGAGTATCTCCCTCCCGCGGTGGCAAGCTCCTACGAACTGCGCGCCTTTCCCAATCCGTTCAACCCGCTGACCACCGTCACGGTGAGCCTGCCCGCTTCAGGCCGGGCCCGCGTGGATGTCTTCGACGTCACCGGCCGCCTGCGGCGAACACTGGTCAACACAGCGCTCTCCGGCGGCACGCACACCTTTGTCTTTGACGCGTCCGATTGGCCCAGCGGTGTTTACTTCGCCCGTCTCACTGCCGGAGAGCGATCCCGCACGCTCAGGCTTCATCTCCTGAAGTAACGACACGCAAACCCGCCATGCTCGAACTGACCACCACGCGGCACAACCCGATGATTGATCCCACCCTGCACGTCTGGGGGTGGGAGATTCCCGTCTATCTCTTTCTGGGCGGCATGGTGGCGGGAATCATGATCATTTCCGGCTACTTCCTCTTCAGTGGCCGTCATCGGGCGAGCACGCAATGCTCCTGTTTTCAAGTGCCGCTGGTGGGTATCGCTCTGCTCACGCTCGGCATGCTCGCTCTCTTCCTCGATCTTGAGCACAAACCATTCACTTGGCGGCTCTACACCACCTTCGAGATCAAATCGCCCATGTCGTGGGGTGCGTGGATTCTCGTCTTGGTCTATCCCGCGCTGGCCGCCGTGGCCGCACTGCGCATTCCCGAATCGTGGCGGATCGCTTTCAAAGGCCGGCTTGCACGTCTCGTCTTGTTCTCCGAGCGAATCCGCGGGAGCGCTGCTGCCACCAAAACCATCGGCATCGTCAACATGTTGCTGGGCGGGCTCTTGGGCATCTACACCGGTGTGCTTCTGAGCGCTCTGGGCGCGCGGCCTCTGTGGAGCAGTTCCATTCTGTGGCTGCTGTTTGTCGTGTCGGGACTCTCATCCGCCGCCGCCTTCGCGCACATGATCGCCCGCGACCCGTACGAGCGCGTGCTGCTGGCGAAAGCGGACAACGGTTTTCTGATTTTCGAGCTGTTCGTTTTCGCGCTGTTTTTCATCGGTCTGGCAAGCACGAGTGAGGCTCACCTGCGCGCGGCGCAGCTTCTGCTCGGCGGCGCGTTCGCACCGGCCTTCTGGGTTTTTGTGATCGGGCTCGGCATTATCATTCCGCTCATTGTGCAGCTCATGGCCGTGAATGGCAAAATTCCCCACACTCCGATGGCACCGATTCTGGTCATGGGCGGCGGACTCGCTCTGCGCTTTGTGATCGTCTCCGCCGGCCAGTTCAGTCACTGGATGAACGCGCACGGCCTGCCCCTGCCGTTCTAAACTCGCTATGATAAGCAATGAACGCCGTGGTGGCTCTCCCGAGCCGCAATGGCGGATTCGAGGAAGGTCCTGAAATGTCCATATTGTCGAGTGCGGCGGCGATTGCGGATCACGCGCTGCACAAGGAACGTCCCTACTGGCACCCGTACGCCGCCGGAATCGGTCTGGGTCTCGTCCTTCTCCTTGCCTTCGTGATTGTGGGCCGCGGCCTCGGTGCGTCGGGCGCGTTCTCGTCGCTGGTGGCCACCGTGGTGCACGCGGTTGCGCCCGCGCACGCAGAGAGCAATGCGTTCTACGGCGAATATCTGGGCGACGGCTCGAAAAGTCCGCTTCTCGATTGGCTTGTGTTTGAGGTCATGGGCGTGTTTGCCGGTGGATTCTTGTCGGGAGCGCTGGCCGGTCGCCTTCGCATCACCGTGGAAAAGGGCCCGCGCATTTCGACGCCGGGTCGCCTGATGCTCGCCTTCCTCGGCGGATTCATCATGGGCGTGGGTGCGAAGCTGGCGCGCGGTTGCACCAGCGGACAGGGGCTAACCGGCGGCGCTCTGCTCAGCGTGGGTGGTTGGGCCTTTATGCTCTGTGTTTTCGCCGGAGCCTATGCGACGGCTTACTTCGTGCGGAGGCAGTGGATATGAGCGCGCCCTTCTACAAGTATGGTCTCTTCGGCGATGAAATCAGCCTCGTCATGGCTTTCCTCATCGGCATCGGCTTCGGTTTCTTTCTCGAACGCGCCGGTTTCGGCAATGCGCGCAAGCTGGCCGCGCAGTTCTACCTTTACGACATGACCGTCTTCAAAGTCATGTTCACGGCCATCGTCACCGCTATGATCGGGCTCTATTATCTCTCCGTTCTCGGGTTTGTGGACCTGTCTCTGGTTTACCTCAGCCCGACTTTCCTCTTGCCGCAAGTGATCGGCGGCCTCATTCTCGGTGTCGGTTTCGCGGTGGGAGGTTACTGTCCCGGAACTTCGGCGGTCTCGGCGGCCACCGGCAGACTCGACGGCATGGTGTTCCTGCTTGGAATCGTTGCGGGCATCTTCTTTTTCGGTGAGGTCTTTCCCGCTATCGAGTCGTTCTACACGACGACGCCTATGGGATCCGTCACCTTGCCACAGCTCTTCGGTGTTTCCTACGGTTTGATCCTCTTTCTTGTCGTGCTCATGGCGCTCGGCGGTTTCCTGCTTGCAAGCTGGGCGGAAAAGAAGTTCGCACACCTTCGGCCGGAGTGAGCAATGAAGAATCCGCTGACCAATCTGAACTGGAAACAGCGCATCGCTCTACTTGCGCTCGTGCTGGGTCTGATCGCGCTCTTCGCCGGCAGTCCCTACGGTGGCAGCCGCGTGAGTCTCGACACCAAGGAACTGGCGCTGATGGTGCAAAACGAGCGCGATCATGTGAGCGTCGAGCAGCTTGCCGACTGGATCATTCAAGGTCGCTCCGGCTATCGGCTGCTGGATTGCCGAAGTGAGAAAGAATTCAACGAGTATCATATTCCCTCCGCCGAGTCCGCCCCGCTTTCATCCTTAAGCGATTATCCAATTCAGCGCAACGAGAAGATCATCCTCTATTCCGAAGGCGGCATTCACGCCTCGCAAGCATGGTTCCTGTTGGCGGCAAAGGGTTACAAGCATGTGTACCTGCTCACCGGGGGACTTGATGAGTGGCGCGAGAAAATCCTCTTTCCGGCAATTCCCGAAAACGCCGCCGCCGAACAACAAGCGCAGTTCACCAAGATGAAAGAGGTCAGCCGCTTCTTCGGCGGCACACCGCAAACCGGAGCGGCTTCCGAGCAGACAGCAGTGAAAAAAGAAATGCCCAAGCTCCCCGCCACTTCCGCCGGGACTCCTGCGCCGACCACGGGAGGCAAGAGGAAAAAGGAAGGCTGCTGAGCGCGACAAGTGAGAAACGGAAAGGGTCGGGAGATTCTCCCGCCCGTCAGGCTGTTGACAAAGTCCTCGCATTTTGCGGGGGCTTTTGTTATGTTGGGGCATGGTATTGTAGTGGAGTTTAGCCGAGGTTCAGATGCTGAAGAAGCAGGGTGGCAAGCCGACGGAACTGGAGTTTGTGTCGGTAGATGAGCTGGTTCCGGGCGATCATTTGCTGCGCAAGGTTGAGCGGGCGGTGGATTTTTCGTTCATTCGGGAACGGGTGGCCAGCGTCTACTGCGCGGACAACGGGCGTCCGACGATTGATCCGGTCATCCTGTTCAAGATGCTGTTCATCGGCTATCACCGCCCGACGCACCGCAAGGGCTATTTTTATAAGCGGGACTACACGTATTACCGGAAGTCCGATCATTACGTGTGTCCGGCGGGACAGGTCTTAACCTACTCAACCACGAACCGTTGGGGGTACCGCGAGTATAAATCGGATCCGGACTTGTGTCAATACTGTCCGTTGCTGGAGCAGTGCACGCAAAGCGCGAACCATGTCAAGGTGATCACCCGCCACGTGTGGGAACGCAGCAAGGAACGGATCGGCAAGCACCGACTGATGGAGCGCGGGAAAACCCTTTATCAGCATCGCAAAGAAACGGTGGAACGAAGCTTTGCCGACGCCAAAGAGCTGCACGGACATCGCTACGCCAAGATGCGCGGACTCCGCAAAGTCCAAGAGCAATCACTGCTGTGCGCCATCTGCCAAAACATCAAGAAGATCGCCCTGATCGCGGGCGGTTCCTTGAAAAACCGTCTCGCGCGGCTTCTCAAAACCCTCTTTTCTGCTTTCCAACTCTACCCCTGCCTCTTACCGGTCACGATCAGACCGCTTCCATCGCCCGACATCCCGTAAGAGCCTATGCCACTCCCAAAACAAACCCCGCCTTCACAGACGGGGTTTGTCAGCAATCTGGGGCGACCCTCGCGGGCCGCCTCTTTGTTTCCGATTTCTCCCCCCGTTCACGGGGGGACAAAAGGGGGGTCTTATCTGTCATTCCGGACACCGCGTGCTCTTCGGTCTTGCGTGCGGGCGTCCGGAATCTCTACTCGGATCAGCGATCCCGCACGGCGGAAAAGGAAAGAGATGCCTGACTGGTGTCGAGTTCTATGGCCGGAACAACCGCTTCAAGTTATCCCAATTCCACCGGTAAAGCTGTCCCGCCCCTGGAACAGGCGTGGGATTCGCGTCTCGATAACCGATGATCTGGTAGACAGGTTTCTTCTCTTCTTGCGCTATCTTCACTTCCTTGATGACTCCTGGTGCTTTGTGGGTGGAGCCTCCGACCATAATGATCACAATGTCGGATCGCTTAATGCGCTCGCGTGCCTCGTCTTGCCAACTTCTTTGAGGCGCCGCTTCCTTCATTGACCAGTCCGCAACCTCGAAAGGCGAGTCCGGGAGTCTCGATTGGCCGATGATGAAATCCTTGAGGGCTTTGTCATTGTCGAAGTCAAAGCTGACAAAGACCTTCTTGCGTTCAACTGGCATTGTCTGTCTCCTGTGGCTTACTTGCAGAGGAATGCAATCAGAGTGACGAGGATGATCGTTCCGGCGATGGGCCCGTAGATCCATCCGATTGTCTTGGACCAGCACGTGCTCAACCACGACTCAACCTGTTGTTCCTCATCCGCCAGTGTCTCTGGGAAGTCAGGGAAGGTGAACGGCAACGTGTCCATCGAGAATGGATTGTTGAGGAGTTCTTCTGGGTCGAGTGCGCGAACTGTGTCATAGAGCTTGCGGAACAAGCGCTCTTGCCGCAGGTAATAGGCGTCGAGCCCCCAGAACGTGAGGGCCGGAATCAGTGCAATCAGGAAATACCACTGATTTGCACCTTTTGCCGACAGAGCGAAGATTGCCGCGACCAGCGTGACAGCCCATCCTCGCAGTGCAAATGAATTCTGGGCGAGCCGTGAAATCACAGCTTGGATGAGTTCCAGATGTTTTACTTTCTCGTCCAACGGATTAGCCTCCTTGTCTTCGAGACCTCCCATAGACCCTGGCGGGGTTGGCCGTCCCGCGTGACGTGTAGTCAACTTAGCGAAGTTGGAAATCTGTCAGGCTCTTTCACCACTTCTTGTCCTGTTTGCTGTGCCGCTTGCTTCGCCCGAGCTTCTCTAATGGACTGGGTGGTTCTGTATTCTCTGGCTTCGGGAATCTTCGACAATTGAGTGTTTGGGTTCAGCTCATTCACAATTGCTTCAATCTCATCGATAGAAACACCAAAGAACTCATCTCTTGGATTCACCAAGTTCATCCGGCAATGCTCGAGTCGCTTATGCAATGCACTTTCAAGTTCCGGGGCATTTTCAGAGTAGATCATGGCATGCACATCAAAGTCGAACGGCACCGAAGCATCGCCAAGTTCGTTGACTCTCTCAAGTGGCTCTAATCGTCTTGTCATGCCTATCTTGTAGACGTGGTCACCAAAAGAGCCGATATTGGAGATGATGTAAATGTGGCCTAACTTAGTCAGTTGTGCTTGGGAGATGGCTCTCTCTTTTCGCTCGCTCGCCTTTTGAAGACTCTCCTCAAGCGCCTTGATCTTTTCATTCAGCGCATCGAGTTCCTTCCCCGTTGTGTTAGCAACCTCTGCTTTCGCTCTCTCCAACGCCTTGTCATATCTTTCTTCCTCGTCCTCTGCCTCCTTTCGCGCTTTTTCCATTTCACGCAGTGCTTTTTCCTCTTCGCGCATTTGCTCCCTGATTCTTCTCTGCTCTTCTTTCTCTTGGTGAAGTTTCTCCTCAAGCTCGAATTCAAGCCTCAGCTCTTCTACCTTGAGATTGTAGTATTCCTTAGTCAGCACTATTTGATGCGTCGTCCCCAGCTTGTTGAAGGCATCATACGCTCTTTCGATTCTCGCTTCCATGTTACCGATATTGCTCCAACTTACTTTCGCAATTGCCGCATCACATTCTCCGTTAAACGCACGAAGCATCAACTTCGAGTAGTGCTTCGTCATCTTTGTCCCTTCCCCCTTGCTGTCACTCACTGTCCATTTCACTGCGCAGTACGTAGCCATGTCATTCTTGATGAGCTGCTTCTGGCGTTCCCTTATGGCTTCGATGTTCTTCTTGAACTCATCCGAAGTACCGAAGTCGTAGTGGGGTTTGTAGAGGCCATATGAAATGTTCTCCAAGTTCTCTTCGAGTACTGAAATCTCCGCGAGTAAGTTCTCATAGATAACTCGCTTGTTTGAGTAATCTTGATTTAGCTGCGCTTTCTGTGTCTCATGATCCGCCTTAAGCCGCTCTATGGTCTGGTTAGTGCTTGCGAGCTCATCATTTCGTCTTGCCAAGGCGGCGTCAATATCAATGATATCTTTGTACTCGTCTTTGAGTTTCTTTGCTTGCAGAGTCTGCTTGATGGATAGGAATAGGAGCAAGCCGATCAGCGCTGCTGAGAAGACAAGAGCTATTGTCATTGTGTGAATCCTCCGACCGCAGATTTGCCTCGCACTAAAAAAGGCCAGAGTTCTGCACTCTGACCTTTATTCAGTCTTGGCGAGTCTGGAAGAAAATGCTGAAAGTCTGAGAGACAGATGGAAGATCTGCGCTCATGATTTGTTCCCGCGGTCCTTGGGCAGACGATGCAACGTGCAGCTTGGCCGCGTTTTCGGACGAGCTTCCCACCCAGATGTCGAGGTCTTTCGTGAATCGCGGCTCGCCGTACTTCATGACCGCGTATCCCCCCACGATCAGATACTCAACGCCCGCCTCGTTTAAGCACTGTAACGGTTCTTTGAAAGGCGGGCTTTCTTCCATGTTTGAGTTCCTCGGTCACGACCACCATTTCCCATGCGGCGCGAAAGATCGCTTCGTCACCCTGTTCCTGCCAGAAGGCAATGTCAAAATCCCGGTCGGGAAAACTGCCCTTGACCAGCCGGGTTTTCCAAACGGGTTTCTGATCGTTCTTCACAAGGGAGCGTCCGTTTTTCATCAAATTCACAGTGTCAGTCATCAATATACTCAAGGACAAAGGGATTGTCAAGGATGAACCCCGCCCCCCATCTAACTTCCCCCACAGAGTGCACTACTGTCCAAATGTAAAGTGTCGAGGGTCGAGGGGTTAGGTTGGAGCCTGCTGGGGGCCATCCAGCATTTGGGTCAGGGCGAGCGGATCAAACAGATACAGTCCCAACCGGTTGTGCAGATCGCGTAAGGAAAGCGTCCAGGCGTTTTCGAACTTGAGCAGGGCCAGCAGCAGATACAGGCACAGCGAGAGCAGCACTTGCCAGCGCACGGCGTTTTCATTGCGTCCGAAAAAGTGACGCAACTTCAGGTTCTGCTTGAGCCACTTAAAGAACAACTCGATCTGCCAGCGATCCTTGTAGACGCGGCTAATGGTTTCGGCCTCCCACGTCATCGGGTTGGTCAAGAACAGCAACAGGCGATCTCCGGCGGCATCATAATAGGTAATCAGGCGCAGGCGGCCTCGATACTGCTTCCGACAGACCGGACTGGTAAAGCGGATGATCTCATCGGCCACCACCGGGGACGCGTCGGCCACGGGGCGTTCGGCGATCACTTCATACAACGGGCGGGGCGGCAGTCGCGTGACCAAGGTCACGCCGTGGGCCGTCAGCGTCTGGAACCACGCGCTATCAAAGTAGCCTTGGTCGAAGCAGAGGATACTGCCGGACGGATAACGGCGGCGCCGCGCCAGCTGCAGTTCACTGTCGCGGAGCGTGGCAAACTCGACCTCGCACGGCAGAAGGCCATCGTAATCCAAAAACAGATGCAGCTTGATGCCCGCGTCCTCCGGCGCACAGCGCGCCCATTCAAAGAGGGCGCTGGAGACGTGGATTTCGGTGGCATCCAACGCGAAGCGCTTGCCGCCCATGACCAACGTCTGACGCGGCGCCACCGCTTCGGCTTGCTTCCGTAGAGCATCAAACAGGGCCTCGGCGACGATGGCGGGGCGATGGCGGTTGGCATGAGAGACGGTATTGTGATCGAGGCTGCCGACGCCCAAGGCTCGCAGAACGCTTTGCCGCCCTCCCAGCCCGTGTTCGATGTCGCGCAGGCTCTGCCGCTTTAACAACAGCGCCGCCAAGAGCACCAGACAATGCGAGCGACAGGTGGCGCGGTGGACTTTGTAGTCCGCATCCCACTGTTCGACCGCCTGCGTGAAGGCCGTCCACGGCAACCGGGCTTGCACTTGAAAAAAGAGAGTACTACCTTGACCCACAGCTTGAGCCTCCCGTTCGGGTCTTGGGTGTGTGGTAACCTCAAGATACCCAAACGCCAAGAGATGCTCAAGCTGTCTTTTTTTTCAAACTCCTCCTCCCCCAAAAAAACATTGAGACAGTAGTGCACGAAGTGGGGGAAGGACTCGATTTTCCCCCCGTTCTATGGGGGGACAAAAAGGGGGTCACACGGTGCTTCGCTTTGAGAACACACCCAGCCACCAGAGCAGCCCGATCAGAGCGATTGCCGCGGCAATCCACGTTTGAGTGATTACAGACCCAAGCCCGCCGCTCATTCCGGCAAAGACCGTCCGAAACACGGCCGCGCCAAAGATCATGGCCAGTAACGGCGCGGGCCGTCCGTTCACTAATTTGAGCGCGGCCGCCGCGAGGAGAATTCCCACCAGGTTCACGAGCGCCGCCATCAGCCACTCGCCCGGCTCCACCGCCGGCGAGGGAAGAAAGAGAATCACCACGCCGACAATCAGGCAGATGCGCAGCCACACTTTCTTCATCGGATGCGACCAGAGGTAGCCGAGGAAGATCAGCAGAAAAGCCATGCGCGAAGCCTTCCCCAGCGCGCCTTGCAGCATTTCAAAGAGCGGCAGCGGCGCCGGTGCGCCCAGCCACTCGGGAGTTTGCCAGCCGCTGAATGCGATCCATTCCGGCCGCCATGCCGCCAGCCACGCGCCCACACTGCGCGCCAGTAGCAGCAGGCCGATGCCGGCCAGAACCGCCACCAGCGCGTCCACGGCCGATGCGCGCCGTTCTGCCCGCCGCAGCGCTCCAAGAGCATCGGGATAGAGTCCGCCCAGAAACGCCAGTTGGAGCACAAACATCAAGTACACGACGAGGATTCCGATCAACCCGCCAATCAAGCTCGTCGTCTGAAAGACCCCCCAAGGTGTCTCGATGTTGTTGAAATACTCCCTGAGGTTCAGGTAACTGAACTGATCGAAGGCCGTGAGTACCCCCAGCGCGCCGGGCACAATCGCAATCATGAAGGCCTTCTTCCACGGCACCGTTCCCTTGCGCGTGCGCAGCGCCAAGATCACCACCGCCCACGCGATCAAGCCGCCGACGGCAAGGTAGGTGAGACCCTGCCGGATGGCGCGGATCACGGTCGTGGCCTTGCGATCCCGTTCCCACTTCTCGGGAATGTGATACCATGCGCTTCTTCCCACGCTGAGGTAACTCCCGTCCACGCTGCCGCCGCGCCGATATTTCGCCTCGGCCACGTTGCGTGGATCGCCCTCGCGCGCTTCATAGGTGAACGAGTGATCGAGCCGCTTGGGCCGCTTCTGCTGGCTGTACTCCTTGGATTCCAGTTTCGATACGTCTTCGCCCATCTCGGCCAGCTTGGCTTCCACCAGCGCGCGCGCCTGCGCTTCCGTCAGGCTGTCTCCGGGCATCTCCTCCGGCAAAATCGGATACAGGCTTTCGATCCGGCCGGTCTTGCCGTGCACGGATCCCGTGTAGCGCAAACGGTTTTCGGGCTTCCACGCATAGACCCGCCATCGCCCCGCGCGCAATCTCTCTTCGGCGATGCCGTTAAAGGCGCTCACCGAACCGGCATGCTTCAGCAAGTACGCGTCCGGATCATCGGGACCCGCGCTCTCATCTTGGGACGCGAAAGCTTTGATCGTCAACGTGTCGGGATCGGCCCAGCCTGTCGCGCGCAAGCTGTCGGTGAATGTCTTCACCGCCTGCTCGGGTGTCACGGGATAGGACACGAAGTCCCCGATCTTGCTCACCGGGATGAGTGCGGCGGCGACACCGACGATCAGAAAAGCCGCCGCCATCCAGCGGCGCCGCGGCGTAAGTGGACGGTAGGCGATGGCGGTGGGCGGCGGAGCCATGACCGGTGCCGCTTCGATCACGGGCTCGGCGGGCGGAGCGGCCACGTCACGATTCAGCACGCCTTCATCCGGCTCAAACCGTCCCTTGCGCAGATACGCTGCCAACGCGATCAAGAGCGGAATCGCCAAGAGTCCGGTGGCCACCGCCGCCGTGACCACAAAATACACGTTCTCGCTGCGGAAGAGCAGCAGCGCAGTGTACAAGGCGTCCACCGTGTAGTGCCAGACCAACGGAGCGAGAATGCCGAACTTGAGCATAATAACGCCGATGAGGATACCCGCCAAGCCGACCTCCAGGCCGCGAATGTAAAACGGCTCGTTGGGATAGGTGGAGTGGCCGAATCCCCAGATGAACGCCGGCAGCAGCAGCGCCACCCACGTCAGCCGGTTCTTCAGTATCTTCTGCATGAACGAAATGGAAAATGCGCGGCTGATGAATTCCTCGCTCACCGCCGGGAAGAAACCGATCATCAGCACCGCCAGCCACGGCATAGCCGTGTTCAGCAAGTTGTCGTACGGCACGTCCGACGGGCTCCACGCGCCGAACCGTCCCGCCACCAAGTAGAACACGATCTGATAAGCGAGGAAGAACGAGGTGAGCGTCACGCCCAGAAGGATATTCTTGAAGGCGGACTTGGTGCGCAGCGCGCGGAAGGTGAACATGAGCGGCAGCGCCATCTTGTCGCCATAGCGCTCGCGGTACAGGGTTTCCGCCGCGGCCGTGATGAAAAAGATCATGATGCCCTGTCCCACCGATATCAACACGGCCAGGAGAATTTCCCGCGTCAGAAATCCCGACCACGAGGCCGTTGTGTCATAACCGTAGAGTGAAATCGGGAAATCGTTGATCTGGTTCAGCAGCATCAGCCCGGTGGCCACCAGACCGAAACCCACGGCCGTCCGCCAGCGAATGTCCCGTTTGCGGATGCGCAGCACGAAAATAATGACCATGGCAATGGCCGTCAGCGCCAGTCCGATGCCTGAGAAACTTCCCGCCATCTCGTTGTAGCTGCGCAAGCGGCCAAAGGACTGCCACCATGCCTCGGGCACATGCAGGAATTCGCGATAACTGCCCACTTGGTCGCCGATGATCCCCACGGAATAGCGGTACTGTGATCCTTTCACCGGCTCGATGTCTTTGGCGCGGTAGGTAAAGGTCCAGTCCGCCCGGTGCGGCCGCCCCACGCGCTGCGATTCAAGAAAGGTGAGCTGCGCCGAGTCCATCTTCACGGTGCCGAAGAGGAAATGCTCGGCCAGAGTGCGCGCGCTGTCCTCGGGCAGGTCGGCCCCCGCCGCGTCCTCGTCCACCTGATGATCCGCCCGGGAAATCTCGCCCTCGGGAGTCACGAAAACGGTGAACTCCTCTTTGGTGCTGGGCTTGAACCAGCGATGGGCCCATCGCCACAGGCGCACCGGATGGCCGAGGTACTTGCGCGCCCCCTCCACGCCCAATTCCTTCTCAAGGTAGATTTTCGCCGCCCCGTCGAAGCCGAACCGGCCCGCATGCCGGTAGCCGGAAGGCGGCGTGAGCCCCATGTCGTCCTTCAGAAAGTCCCGAGCGATGTCTTCCGTCTGCGCCCGGTTGTACCGGAAGTTGATGGAGGCTTCGGGAAAGGCCTTCTGGAAATACTTGAGGCTGATCATCAGACCTGCCGCAAACACCAGCACGCAGATCAGAATGAAAAGCCCGTCCTTGCGATTGAGGCGGAGCGAATCCATGCGCGGCTCCTTTACTCCGGCCGCTTGCGACTTGGCCGGCTGCTTCTCCTGCCCACGAGGTCTTGCCTGAAGATACCGCAGTTTATCCTAAAAGTCAACACTCATCTGTTCGCCGAGCAGTGGTCGCCGACCCTGCCGGAATCGGGCTCGACGGTCGGAGACCGCCGCTGGTGCCATTGCCAGAAAGATGCGCACGTTTGTAGGGTCGGGTCTGCGACCGACTCTTTGCGAAGCGGGTCACAGACCCGCCCCTACATCAGAACGAGACAACCTTTATGGAAACGGCACCAGTGCCGTTTCTTGAAAGTTCTGCATGGTTGTGGGGTCGGTCTGCGACCGACTCTTTGCGAAGCGGGTCACAGACCCCGCCCCTACATCAGAACGAGACAACCTTTATGGAAACGGCACCAGTGCCGTTTCTTGAAAGTTCTGCATGGTTGTAGGGTCGGTCTGCGACCGACTCTTTGCGAAGCGGGTCACAGACCCGCCCTACCCGGAACGGGACGACTTTCTCAGAAACGGCAATGGCTTTGTCCTCTACCACGAGCGGCCTCCGGCCGTGCATTCGCCGCGACCAAAAAAACGAGGCGGACTCCCGAAAAGGAATCCGCCTCCAAGCCCGCCGCCGGTCAGGCCGGTCTAAGCGGCCTGCTTACGTGTTCGGAAATAGTACACAATCATGAATCCGGTGGAAACCACGCCCACCGACGTCAGAATTACCCACACGATCCACGGGTGATGCGCGTTCCACAACAGCCGCGTGGCATCGTCCACGCTCGCACCCGCGCCGCCGTTCATCATCGAAGCCATGGTCTGCATCACCTTTTCCTGCGGGACCGCCGCCGCGTCCGCCGGGCTCATCCCCGCCTGCTGCACGAGATATTGCCGCGCGAAGTTGATCTTGCTGCCCAAATGCTCATACAGATAACCCGACACCAGATTGCCTCCCGCCCAGCCGATAGCGAAGGGAATGTTCGAATAGCCCATATAGAGCGCCTTCTTGTCCGCCGGCGCGGTCAGTCCGATGTATTCCGAAAACTTCGGGCTGCACCACATTTCGCCGATCGCGAATACGAAAATGGCAAGAGCCACGATGAATCCCACGTTGCTGAACCATGCCAGCATCACGGCGATTCCGGTTCGCTTCATGGTGGTCTTCCCGCGAAGGCATCGCACACTCAGGACCGTTTCTTGAGCGGAATCTCGCGCGCGGCGTCGGTGATCGCTCCGATCTTGGCCACGTAGTCGTCGGGCTTGGCGGCAATCTCCTCGTCAGTGACCAGTCGCACGTCCAACAGTTTCCCCACACGATAGCCGGTGCGCAAATAGTTCAGCTCGGCCAGCGCCAGACTCCAGCCTTCGAGCCAACTCAGCAGCGCCTGACGCTGGGCGTCGCTTCCGTCCACGTGCACCAGCAGGTCAATGTCGCTGCTCGGTCCGGCGCTGGCGTTTTTCACGCTGCCGATCACGTAGAGCGCCTTCACACCAAAGCGCGCGCCATCGAGCTGGTCGGCGATGCGCTCCACCATCTGCAGGCGCCAGCGCCAGTGTTCCTCGACAGTTGCGGCGGCGGCATAATGTTGCTCGCTGGGCGCTTCCGCGCCGCCGCTGGGTCGCGTCAGGATGCCGATGGCCTCGTCCAAATCGGCATTCATGAGAACGCGCAGCACGCGGCCGTCGGCGGCGTGCGGCACGTCTATCGCCCGCACCGTGTCCGCCAAGTCCGCGTACTCCGGCAGGATTTCCGGCAAAATATTGTAGGCGCCGAGCAGGAAATCCTCGTTGAAGATGATGCCCTCATCATCGGGATACAGCGGCAGGTAGCGGATGGAAGACTCCACCAGATCCTGAAAGAAGTGCGTGCCGAAGGAGAGATCCGGCACGTAGTTTCCCTTCTTACGCGCGATCTCGATCAAGGCGGCGGTGTTCTTGATCTCCGAATAGGTGACGCTCACGCCTAACTTGATGTCGCCGCGGCTGCCCCAGCGGCCGGGCCCCATGAGAATGAACCGCCGCTTGGGCAAGAGCTGATTGAGCCGGCCCACACAGCGGCCGATGGCCTTCAACGTCTCCAGATCGCGCACCTCGCTGTAGCGCGTCGGGTCCACGTAGACGATGTGCGTGATGTCGGGCACGCGGCCGTTCGACACGTAGCGGCTGGCGGTGAAGACAATCTGCTCGCGCGGCACGTCGCGCGGAATGGGCGAGGGCGTGC
>JAPKYT010000038.1 GCA_026394155.1 bacterium
GGGATTCTGTTTTCCGAAGACGGAAAACAGAATGACACGTTGTCATCACAAGAGGGATTCTGGACGCCCGCGCGCGGCTACGGCTTTGGACTCTCCCCCTACTTTAGTAGGGGGACAAAAGGGGGTTCTCTGTGCCGCGCCGACCAACCCCCCTACTGAAGTAAGGGGGGAAGTCACAACTCCACCGCCAGCGTGGAGTACACCGCGCGCGGAGCACCGACCATGTAAACGGGATCGCCGTTGTCGTTGATGTAGCCGAAGCTCTCGAACTCGTGGTCAAGAAGATTGTTGA
Source organism: bacterium (assembly GCA_026394155.1). Classification (GTDB taxonomy): domain Bacteria; phylum Electryoneota; class RPQS01; order RPQS01; family RPQS01; genus RPQS01. The sequence goes on from JAPKYT010000038.1 coordinate 293, forward strand.
TGCGCACACGCAGTTCGAGGGCCTTGGCCGCACCGTGAAGACGGGTGAAGCGGTAGCCGAAATCCGCGTTGAGCAGAGCATAGGCGGGCACGGCGGTGCCATCGTTCTCGCTGTTGTCCACGTACTGCTTGCCCACCGCCTGCAAGGAGAGAGCGAAACGGAAATCCCACTCGGAAAATTCGGCTCGCAGATTGCCCACATAGGGCGGATCGAAGGCAATACGGTTTCCGGCGCGCGACTCGCCCCACTCGCTGTAGCGCACGAAGCGATGATCGGTGAGAGCGAGATTGCCGCTGAGTTTCAGGGATGCGAGCGGGGAGTACGCCGCCACAAACTCCACCCCTTGGTGAAGTGTCTTGGGCGCATTCACGCTGACGTACTGACCGAGATCATTCTGCGTTCCGTAGGGAACGATCTCATCGTGCAGGCGAATCCAATAGACATTCGCTCCGGCACGCAGGCTCTGCCATTGCCAGTTCGTTCCGGCTTCGAGGTTCAGCATGTTCTCGGGGACCACCGACGGGCCGATGTATCTGTAGCCGCCAGTCGGTTTCACGCGGAAGAATCTGCCCGCAGTATCGTGAATGCGCAGGCCGTCGTAATCCTGCGGATCATAGATGTCCTTGTAGGCGGGTTCGCGATCCGCTTCCGAGAGACTCGCATACACAATGGCGGAGGGCCGCTTGGCTGCGTCCACCGGTGAGAAAAGTTCATAATGCAGGCCGACGCGCGGCGCAAGGAACGTCCAGCCTTTGTCCCATGCAACGTCCCACAGCCGGTCGCGGTCCATGCGGTAGCGAACGTGGCGGAGTTGCAGATCGAGCATGGCCCGCAGCCGCGGCGCGACGTTGAAGAGACTGTGAATGTAGCCTGATCCGCTCTCCTTGCGGATGCGGTAGTCATAGTACGAGTAATCCGGGCCGGCGTAGTCGGGAACGAAGTCGCTCCAGATGATTTGCCCTTGATGTTGAGCTTTGTGCAGGCGCAACTCGCCGCCGAGCGTGGTCTCGCCCCAGCCGTGCTCGATGGTCAGATGAGGAATCCAGCCCCAGTCGGTCTCGCCCACGTTGCGGCGGCGCAAGAGATCAATGCGGATGTCGGGCGGAGGGTCCTTGGTGCGGTACGAGAAATAGTACTTGTAGTACTTCTGATCCGTCCGCCACTGATCGTAATACCCGTCTCCGCGGAAGAGATAGAGCGAATTGTCGAGCGCGAGTTTCTCCGTTATGCGAAATTCGTCGTGCAGCTCGTAGTGCGGCTGGAAGAAATTGTCGGTTTCTCCCGGATAGGTGAGCGGATTGTAGCGGCGGTCGCTGGCCAGTTGCTCTTTGGTGATTCCCTCATAAGCCAGATGCGTTTTTTCCGGGCCGCCGTAAAAGACCGCACGCGTGGTGTGACGTTCGCTGAAACGCGCGGCGGAGAGATAGTAGCTCCAGAGATCGGCCCATGATCCTTCGCGATAACCATCCGTCATCATGCGCGTGAGCCGGCCGGCGATGCCGTAGCGATTCTGGATGCGGCCGGACTCGAAGGAGATCATGGCGCGGCGCGTGTTCCACGCCCCGAGAGTTCCCTCGGCGCGCAGCGATGGATTGGGATCAAGACCCGGCGTGCGCGTGACCACGTTGATGGTGCCGCCGAAAGCCGCCGGGCCGTAGAACGATGAACCCACGCCGCGCTGCACCTGAATATCCTGCACATCGGAGGCGAAGTCGGGCAGATCAATCCAGAACACTTCGCCGGTGCCTGCGTCGTTGAGCGGCGTGCCGTTGAGCTGCACGGCCACGCGATGCTGCCCGAAGCCACGCATGCGCAAGTAGGAATAGCCGATGCCATTCCCACCGTCGGAATAGGCGGTCACGTTGGGAAGCTCGGTAAACAAGAGCGGCAAGTCCTGACCGTACGAGCGCTCATTCACTTCGCTGCGGGTGATGTTGGTGAAAGTGACCGGATCGTTGGCGGCGGCACGGCTGGTGAGAATCGTGATCTCGCCCAACTTGTAGCGCGGCTCTTCCTGAAGATGTTCGGGAGTAGTCTCGCCCGCTTCACTGGGCTTGAGTTCGACATCCACGGTCACGCGATCTGCGGCGTCGCGGAACACTTGCTCAAAAATGTAGGGATGGAAACCCTCTTTGGAGACCGTGACCACCTGCCGACCGGCCGGCAGATCGGTGAGCGTGAAGCGGCCCTGCTTGTCGCTGGCGGCCGTGCGGTTGAGCGGAGCCAAACGAATTCCTGCGCCCGCAATCGGGTAGCCGGTGGCATAATCACGCACCGTGCCCGACAGCTCCGCGGCGAAAGAGGAGAAAGCGAGGGCGAAGAGAAGGATGAAGGATGAA
>JAPKYT010000020.1 GCA_026394155.1 bacterium
CAACAAGAAGGACGTTCGTTTCGAAGACACGCGCTGGGAGTTCGGCCTGCGTCAACCCGTCCAGTTCCGCCCCCAGGAATACCATCCCTTCAAGAGCGTGATCGAGTTCTACGTGTGGATGCTCATGGGCACGGAATACGACAAGTTGGAAAAGCTGGGCGGTCAGCCCTACTACGACCGCGCTCGCGGCATCTACCTGCAGAGCTCCGGTTCGATCTATTACTTCGGCTGGGACCGGCGAAACGACCTGCTGCGCGCCCAGGTGGACGAGGCCAACCGCATCGCGCGCGAACTGAATTTCTTCTACTATACAGGCATCTACTTCGACGAGGCGCGGGACTACCGCAACGCCAAGAACTATCTGTATTACGCGTTAGTGAAGCTGGACAAGGTGCCGGTGGATGTGCAGCGGCGGTTCTTGGAGGACAACCATCGGCAGTTTGCCGAGGCGCTCGTGCGTGCGGGCTATCTGCAAGGGGTGAAGGCGCTGATTCAGTTGGATCCGCAGCGGCGAAGTATCTACGAATCCATCGCGCCCGAAGGCGGGAACAACAAGTAGAATATAGCCATACCGATCCGCTTTGTCAAGAGCTTACGAAAAGCAGAATCCGACGCCTCGCGGGGTCGGATTCTGCTTTTCCGGGCGTCAAAACCGGAGAGAGTCGCGCCGGCGGTCAAAGCTTGCGCATCAGCCCGATCACGCGGCCCAGAATGCGGAATCCGGGGGTTCCCTTCTCCACGATGATCGGGGAATAATAGCGGTTGGCGGGTTCGAGATGAATGCGGTCGTTGCGCGGCTTGAAAAACTTGACGGTCGCCTCGTCGCCCAGAAGAGCCACCACGATATCCCCCGGGTCGGCGGTGCTCTGTGGTTTGGCAAAAATCACGTCACCTTCGAGAATTCCCGCCTCTTTCATGGAATCTCCGCGCACCCGCAGCGCGAACGTCTCGTCGGAGGTGGCCAGCGAGCGGTCCACGCGAACGTAGCTCTCGATATTCTCGGTGGCCAGCAGCGGAGCACCGGCAGCGATGCGACCCACGATGGGCACTGCACGCGTCTCCTCGAAAGGCAGTACGACCGCCGTGCGCGCCGTGAGCTCGATCCCCCGCGAGAGCATCGGGCTGCGCCGAAGATAGCCCTTGCGCTCGAGAGTCTCCAGCAGATAGCGCACGCCGTTGGTGGAACTCACTCCGATGTGAGCGCCGATCTCACGCAGCGTGGGCGGCCGTCCGTGCGACCGGATTTCCGACTGAATGAAGGCCAGAGCCTTCTGCTGTTTTTCCGTCAACTGCTCGGCCATTGTGCTTTCCTCGCTAATGCACACGTGTGCACCAATATAAGGAACACTTGTTCAAAAGTCAAGTCCCCAAGAGTTGCCTCTTGAGGTCAAGATTATCACACGTTATAACAATATCTTAGCAGAACTAAGCCGCGGTATCCGCAATTACCGGTTTCCGCTCCAGCACGATCGTCACAGGGCCTTCATTGACCAGTGAAACCGACATGCGGGCGGCGAACACGCCGGTGGCGGTAGGAATCCCCATTTTCCGCAGGCAGTCCGCAAAATAGCGATAGAGCCCGTTCGCCTCTTCGGGAGGCGCGGCAGCGGTGAAGCTCGGCCGGCGGCCTTTCTCCGAGTCGGCCAGCAAGGTGAATTGGCTAACCACCAAGGCTTCGCCGTTTACATCCAGAAGGCTCCGGTTCATCTTGTCCTGATCGTCCTGAAAAATCCGCAATTCGGCGGCTTTCTTCGCTCCCCACTCCATTTCCGCCGGGCCGTCCCCCTTCTGAACCCCTAACAGCACCACAAGCCCGCGCCCGATCTCGCCGGTTACCTTGCCGTCCACGCTCACTTGTGCGCGAGATACCCTCTGCAACACCAGTCTCACGGCGAGGCCTCCCAGAGTACGAAATCCCGGAGCGTGGGCGCAACATGGAACGTGTCAGCCGGTTCCGGGCCGTCGTCGCCGATGTTTATGCGCAGCAGGCGAGTGTCCTCGATGGACATGGCGTAGCAGACGTGCGATTGCCGCGCGAAGCGCGTGCGAAAAGCATGTCTCCCCACCGCAACATCCCACCCCAACCCGGAGACGGTGTCCCAAACATAAAGCCGGCCCGTGGCCGAGTCGGAAGCGGCCACAAAGCGTTCGTCATCGCTCACCGCCAGCTCCAGGGCGCCGCGGCCGCAGGCGTGCTGCTGAATCAGCCCCCGCGAGGCCGCGTCGAAGACGGCCACGCGGCCGGTGTCTCCCTGCATGGCCACATAGAACCTCGCCCCATCGCGCGAGAACTGAATATCCGTCGGCGGCAGAGGCATGATGAGCGTGTCGGTGTGGATAAACTGCCGCAGGTCCACCACGTGAATCGTGTTGTTGCCGCCGCAGACAACCCAGGCTTCTCCGGCATCCGGCGGGCGAAGCGCCAACCGGCGGGGCGCCAGTTGAACTTCGAGGGTGTCGAAGAGTCCGCTTCCTACATGGTAACACCAGAAGCACCCGTTGTTGGTGACGGCGTAGAGTAGATGGCCGGTGGCATCCACCTCCACGTCAAGGGGCGCGCCGCCGATCACCGCCCCGCTGAGTTCATACAGCTCGGGCAGCTTCAACAGTGCCACGCGATTGGAAGCTCCGTCGGCCACAGCCAGCCACTGACCGTTGACGCTCACCTCCGCAGCCACCACCGCCCAGCCGGTGAGCCGCCCGGTATGCACCAGCTCCATCGGCCACATCCGGAAAAAAGAGACGTCCCCTTGGGGGACGCTGAACGCAATGCCGAGCGGCGGCGACAGATCACCGCAGCCCGCGCAGTTTTCCTTTTCGCGGCACGAGACGAGGAGAAGGCACGCCGTGAGAAGCGGCGCCAGCATCCCCGCGCGCGCCGCCTTATTCCTCCATGCGGAGGAAATGACCCAATTTGTCGCGCTTGGCAATGAGGTACTGACGGTTCAACTCCGTGGGTGCGATCTCGATGGGCACCCTTTCGGTCACGCGAATACCGTAGCTTTCGAGTTCTTCCACCTTGCGCGGATTGTTGGTCATCAGCCGGATTTCGGCGGCCCCCAACCGGCGCAGCATCTGCGCCGCCACGCTGTAGGTGCGCAGATCGGCCCTGTATCCAAGGCGCAGATTGGCCTCCACCGTGTCCAAACCCTCATCTTGCAGCCGGTAGGCTTGCAGCTTGGGTCCGAGGCCGATGCCGCGTCCCTCCTGCCGCAGATAGAGCACCGCGCCCGCGCCTTCCCGCTCAATGCGTTCGAGAGCGGTGACCAGTTGCCAGCCGCAGTCGCAGCGCAGGCTGCCCAGCACGTCCCCCGTCAAACACTCCGAGTGCAAGCGCACCAAAGCGGGTTCGACCAGCGGCAGCGCTCCCTTCACGATGGCCAAATGGTCTTTCTTCTGATGAATGTCCTCGAAGTGGACCAGCGTGAACCGGCCGTGCCGGGTGGGAAACTTGACGCGCACGCGCTCTTCCACCAGTACTTCGTGCCGCGAGCGGTAGCGCACCAGATCTTCCACCGAGATCATCTTCAGCCCGTGACGTTCGGCGAACTTCCGCAGTTCGGGCCGTCGCATCATGCTGCCGTCTTCGTTCATGATCTCGCACAGGACGCCCGACGGAAAGAGACCCGCCAGCCGTCCCAGATCCACCGCCGCTTCGGTCTGGCCGATGCGCTCGAACACGCCCCCCGGCCGCGCCCGCAGCGGCTGAATGTGACCGGGACGGCCGAAGTCCTCCGGCCGCGTGCTGCGCTCGGCCAAGGCGCGGATCGTCTTGGCGCGGTCAGGCGCGGAAATGCCGGTGGTCGTGCCGTGCAGATAATCCACGGTCACGGTGAATCCCGTGCCGCGCACGGCGGTGTTGTGCGCCACCATCGGCGGCAACTGCAACTCGTCCGCGCGCTCTTCGCTCAAGGCGACGCAAATGAGGCCGCGCCCGTGCGTCACCATGAAGTTCACCGACTCGGGCGTGACCTTCTCGGTGGCTTGAACCAGATCGCCTTCGTTCTCGCGATCTTCATCATCCACCACGATCAGCATTTTGCCCGAGGCCAGATCCACCAGCGCGTCGGCAATGGAGTCAAACATCATTCGTTCCACATCCGGAATCCCATATCTTCACTCGGGCCGCTGGCCGCCTTCGCTCAGGCGATTCCACAAATCCGGCAGCAGTT
>JAPKYT010000039.1 GCA_026394155.1 bacterium
TGTACAGGCCGCATAGCCGTTTACGTCCGAGAATAGGATACTTCCGGTCGCTCTGACCGGTCATCGGCGCGTTGCAGTTCGCTATGAAATTGCCTATATTAGCAGCTTGTGATAAGCAGGTGGATCGGAGTTTGCAAATCCGCTTGGAATGACCGCCATAAAGCGATGGATGAGCAGTTCTCGCGGGTTTGTGTCCTTCCGCTGGGCATCCTGACACATCCAAGGTAACCGCCACCGGAGCCATGCAAGAGAACATTTCCGAATCGCTGGATACCCTGACCTTGCCCAGTCCTCTCGAACTGATGACGGGCGAGTTTCCGCATACCGCCATCATCGGCGTGGGACTGATGGGCGGGTCCATCGGGCTGCGCACCAAGGCGATGGTGCACGTGGGGCTGGTGGTCGGGCACGACTTGCCGGAAGTTCTCGACGAAGCCTTGCAGCGCGGGGCGATTGACCGGGGCGTGGGAGACTTGGCCGAAGCGGTGGCCGACGCCGACTTGGTAGTGCTGGCCGTTCCGCTCGAGGAGGCGGTGAAGCTGTTGCCCACCGTGCTGCGTATCGCGCCCGCCGAGGCGGTGGTCACCGACACCTGCCCGGTGAAGGCGGAGCTGATGCAGCTCGCGCGGCAGACGGACAACGCGCGCGCCACCTATGTGGGCGGGCATCCACTGGCCGGCAGCGACCGGCTGGGGATTGCCAATGCCGACGCGAATCTGTTTGAGAGCGCCTACTATCTGCTCACGCCGTGCGCCGAAACGCCGCCGGCCATAAGGGAATCGTTGTCGTGGTGGGTGCGCATGTTGGGCGCCTATCCCATTGTGCTGGAGCCGGAGCTGCATGACCGCATCATGGCGGTCACCAGCCACGTGCCGTTCGTGGTGGCGCTGGCGCTTTCCTTGTGGGTGGCGCGGCAGAGCGGCGAGCAGCCTTTGCACGCCAAGCTGGCCACCGGCAATTTTCAGTGCATGACTGCGGCTGCCGGGCTGCCGTTGGCGGTTTGGGAATCGGTGGTGCGCGCCAATCAGGCGGAAGTGGAGAAGGCGCTGACGGAATTCGCCGCCGTGTTAGAAGAGTGCGCCGCCCAACTGCGCGCGGGGAAGATCGCCGAGCTGTGGCAGCAGGCGCATGCCTTTCAGCGGCGGCTTTCGCGCGAGCGCCCCGGGGATTGGGACGCCAACTGCGAACTGGTGGTGACGGCTCCCGACCGGCCCGGCGCCATCGCCCAAATTGCGGGTCTTCTGGCCGCGCACAGCATCGGCATCCGGGACATTCACATGATCTATGTGCGCGAACGCCGGGGCGGTACGATGTGTGTGGTGTTGCACTCGCGCGTCGAGGCGCGCCGCGCGATGGACATTCTTCTGCTGAACGGTTTCAGCGTACGGATGAAAGACTAACGATGAACGATGAATGATGAACGATGAACGAACGAACACGGGTGGGGAGAACGGGTAGCGGCACACGGCGGTGTGCCTTTTTTGTATATGGCGGGGCACTCCCGGCTGCTTGTACCACGCGGAACAAGCGCGAGCATTTCTGACCCTCCATTTCGGAGAGGCCATGTTCGGGCTGCTGTCGGGGGCGCTCTTTCTATCCACAGGCATAGCAAGGGCTTAACACTGGCCACGCCGAGTTCTTGCAGAAAACTAATGTTACAGCAGGGCCGGCGCACTTGCGTAAGGGCGATTTTGAGATTAATTTATAGCCTATGCCTGAGGCGCTCTCCGTGTGCCTTTGGTGCGGCTCTTTTCACAAAGAGAAACGGGAACAGACGCGGATTAACATAGCATGAAAAAGCACGAGGAATCGGCTATGAAATGCACACGATTGGTTTGTTTGATGGCCGCCTTGTTGGTGGCCAGCACGGCGTGGGCTGGTCTCTATGACGCGCCGTACGAGATGCGGTTCAGCACTTGGACCACCAATTTGGAGAACTGGACGAACTACGGCACCGGCAATTACACAACCGGCTGGCTCGTGGGGAATAGCGTGAGTTTCAACGATCTAGGTGATTCGCTGGAGTCGCCGACACTTGACAATCCGGACACCATGAAAGTGGGGCTGAAAGCCAACGGGACTTCAACTGCCGGAGTGTTCAAGATCTATGTGAAACAGGGAACCAACGCCTACACGTTGCTGCGCAACTGCACTTGGGGCACTGGACAAGACATACAGAATGCCACGTGGCGCGATCTTGTGATTCCGTTGGCTACGGGCTACAGATGTCAGGATGATGTGAAGTTCAAGTTCGTGTTTGAGGTGAAGATTTCCGGCACGAACGTGGCCATGGATTCATTCAGGGTTGCTGCCTGTTCCGGCGCGGATGTGACCCCGCCTTCCATCTCCTCGATTACTGAGACTGACAACACGCATCTGGACGTACTCTTCAGCGAGGCGGTGGATCAGACCACGGCCGAAACCGAGGGGAATTACGTCGTTACGCCGGGGAGCACGAGTCCGAGTCTGGCCACGCGCGACGGCGGCAACATTGCGCTGGTGCATCTGACCTTTGGCTCCGCCCTGCCTGCGGGCTTGGACACGCTGACCGTGAACGGCGTCGAGGACCTGAGTGACAACGCCTGCACGAGCGCGACCGGCTATTTCCAATTGGTCGAAGCGGGCGATATTCGCATCAATGAGGTCATGTACGACGACACGGCCAGCGCGGACACGGAATGGGTTGAGATTCACAACACGACCGGCAATGTGATCTCGGTCGCGGGCTGGTATCTGACGGACGATGACAGCTATCCGGCGCTTTCCGGCGAAGGTGGGTTGACCGTTCCGGCGGGAACGACCATCCCGGCCAACGGCTATCTGGTGCTTTGCAAAACGGCTCTGGCCGACATTACGGGCGAAATCGTCTGCACCCCGTCGGGTTCGTTCGCGCTCGCCAATACCGGCGACAACCTTGCGCTTTATACGGCGGCCACCGGCGGCACGCTGGTGGACGGGTCGCTGACGGTCTTCTATCCCGATTTGTCCACGCCCGGCTACTCGATTGAGAAGTGCAACGAGCACGCGGCCTGGGACGGCAGCGCCAGCGCGTGGCACATGTCCAGCAACGCCTTCGGCACCGCCCGCTATCTCTCCTGCACGCCGGGCGCCGCCAACACCGTCTGCGTGGATCTGACGCCTCCGGGAATCGCGTCGCTCACGGTCATCGGCGACACGCAGTTGGATGTGCTCTTCGACGAGCCGGTGGAGCAGATCACCGCCGAGACCGAAGCCAATTACGTGGTGACGCCGGGCGGCGCGACGCCGACTTCTGCCGTGCGCGACGGCAACATCTTTCTGGTGCACCTGACCTTCGCCTTGGCTTTTCCGCCGGGAACCGACATGCTGACGGTGAACGCGGTGCAGGATACCAGCAGCAACCACAACGCCTGCGTCGACGAGTGGGCGACCTTCCTGTCCGGCGGCGACCTCACGCCTCCGGGTATTGTCTCGGTCACTCCGCTCAGCCGGACGGCGCTGGACGTGCTCTTCACGGAGCCGGTGGATCTGACGACGGCCGAAACGGAAGCCAACTACACGGTCATTCCGGGCAACGCCAATCCCAATTCGGCTCTGCGCGACGCCACCAATCTGGCGCTGGTGCACCTGACCTTTGCATCTAACTTGCCGGCCGGCTTGGACACTCTGAACGTCAACGCGGTGCAGGACACGAGCAGTAATCACAACGCCTGCGTGAACGTTCAGGAGACGTTCAACATTCCGCTGGTGAACGAAGGGGACGTGGTCATCAACGAGATCATGTACGATGACGCGGGCACGCCCACCGACAGCGAGTGGGTCGAACTCTACAACCGCACGACTTCGGCGATTGACATCTCCGGCTGGGTGGTTCTGGACGCAGCGATGTACCCCGTTACGGGTGGCGAAGGCGGATTCTATCTGCCTGCGGGCACGAGCATTCCCGCTCACGGCTATCTGGTCGTGTCGAAGGTGCCCCTTCTCGGCATAGACGGGGAAGTTGTCGGCACTCAGTACCATTCCAGTTGGGCTCTAACCAACACCGGCGACAACGTCGGCCTCTACACCGACACTACGGGCGGCTTGCGCATTGACGGCTGGGCCACTGCTAATACGCTGCTGTTCTACCCTGACTGGGCGGGCAGCAATGCCGGCGCTTCTCTGGAGAAATGCGTGGAGGATTCCCCGTGGCCGGCGGACTCGACGGGCTGGCACGTTTCCACGAACGTATACTCGGCCACCGGTAAATACCTGCTGTGTACGCCGGGTGCGACGAACAGTCCCTGCGTAGGCGACACCGTCCGGCCGACGCTGGTGTCGGCCACCGCTCAGACCTATACGATTCTGGACGTGGTTTTCTCCGAGCCGGTGGAAGAAACCACTGCCGAGACCGTGACGAACTACTCGGTCAACAACGGCGTGGGCAATCCGGCCACGGCTACGCTGCAAGGGAACCAGATCACGGTGCGGCTGGTGTTTGCGAATCCGCTGCCGCTGGGCACGGATACGCTGACGGTGAACAACGTTACCGATCTGGCAAGCAACGCCATTCTGCCCAACAGCAAGATCGCTTTCACGGTGACGGCCGGATCGTACAACGTCGTCATCACCGAGATCATGCCCGATCCGGCGGCAGTGGCGGATAACTCGGGTGAGTGGTTTGAGATTTACAATGGCGGCGCGAGCGCGGTGGACATGACCGGATGGACGGTCACCGACGGCGAGGGCACGTTCACGATTACCGCGGCCACCATCAATGCGGGTGACTACTTCGTGTTCGCCTGCAACGGTGATTCGGCGACCAACGGCGGCGTTCCCGAGGACTAT
>JAPKYT010000002.1 GCA_026394155.1 bacterium
TGTTGGAGAAGTACGCGCCGCGCGAATGGAAGGACCTCGATGACGCAGTGTGGCGCGGGGAACTCAGTGAGCGCGAAGCGTTTCAGAGGCAGATTGCGCTCCTGCGGGTCACGTGGGAGGAGGCTCGCGCTGCGCTGCTGAAGGGCGTGCGCATCCGCGAGGGCTTTCCCGAATTCGTGAGCTTCTGCCGATCGCGCGGCATTCCGCTGAGGATTTTGTCTTCGGGACTGCGGGAACTGATTGACGTGCTGCTGCAATCGGTCGGGGTGAGCGGAATCCCGGTGCGGGCGCATCATGCTGAAATCTCCGGCGACCGCTGGCGGGTGAAGCTGATTGACCTTCCGCGATTGGCCGAGCATTGCAGCCACTGCAAGTGCGTGACCGTGCTCGCGCAGAAGCAGGCGGGGAAAGTGATTTACATCGGCGACGGCTACACCGATCTCTGTCCCGTGCAGCACGCCGACATGGTTTTCGCGACGGGGCGTTTGGCTCAAGAATGCGCCGCTCGCGGACGGCCGTTCATTCCCTTTCATACGTTTTTCGACATCGAGCACGAACTCGAGAGACTCATCGAACCCGAGCAGGATCTTCGACGATGAAACGAACACTTTGGTGGGTTATCTTCACTCTGAGCGCGGCCCTCGCGTTTTTCCTGAGCGGCTGCGATGAGCCCAACGAGCCGGACTTGCCGCGGGAACCGTACCAGTTGCTGGCGGTCTATTCATTGCCGACGGTTGCACAGGATGTGTCGGCCAGCGGGAATCTACTCGCTATCGCAGAAGGGGCGTCCGGGGCGTACGTGCTCGACATGACCGATGCCGCGCATCCGGAGACATTGTTCGTGTATGGGTCCATATACTCCGGAGCGCAGTTCACGGATGTGGCACTCGATGGGCTGCATCGCTATCTCGCGGTGCGCGCGCCAGACGAGTCGGACTGGGGTCCCTTTCCGCTGTTCGACATCACCCGCGGCAGCCTGAGTGCGGGTTACATCAGTCAGGTCGGCGGCAACGGACCATACGCCGATCTGGAGGTGGATGCGCGCCCGGACAGCATCTTCTTTTACGGCTCGGACACGAATGATGATTTCGTCACCGTCAGCGGATTCTGTCGCTCAGACTCGCTGTCTCCATGGGTAAGCTGTCCTTTCATCGAGTCCATCTATCAGCCATCACACGGCAATGTGCTCGGGTTCGACTGGCGAAGCGATGGACTGATCGCCGTCGCCGTCAACACATTCGGAGTCCACATACACAATGTGCCCGAGCGCCGCTCGGTGTCCAATGTGCTCACGCCGGGGCTGGCTCAAGATTGCGCATGGCGCGGTGACTATCTGTTCGTCGCAGATCGTTACCACTTGACCGTGGTGGATGTTTCGACACCGACCACTCCGCGAGTGGTGGCCGGACTCACCATCAAAGGTGGCGACCGCTTGGTGCACATCGTAATGGATGACGTCTATGCGGTGATGATGGATGACAACGACGGGATTTATGTGGCGGACGTTTCCGACCCGCTCGCACCGGTGCTGGTTCAATCCATCAGCCTGCCCGAGCCGACCACCATGACCACTTCGAACGGACGAATGTACGTTCTCGACGAGGTGGAAGGCTTACTCGTCTATTCGCGTTAGCGACGGAAGCGCACAACTGGTCCAATCATCCGGTTGCCGTACAGTATTGGCCGTGTCAAACAGGAAAGAAAGGGGAATGTATGAAGTCGAAGCTCATCAGCTGCATTGTGGCAGCGCTTGTGGGAACAACTGTTGCAGTCGTTGGCTGCAAACAGGCTTCTCAAGGTTTGGGTGTGCAGGAGCCGACAGCGGGTATGACCGAGGAGCAACACCGATACCAACCCGGTGCATTGACAGAGGCCACGCCGGAGTTCCGCCAATTCTGCACTAACATAGCTGAGGCGGCGGAGAGAGGAACCCTGAATGAAAGTGAGATTGACGCATTCTTCTGGTATGCTGAGGATATGGGAATCAACGAGAAGACGGGACTCCGAGAGTACAGGCTATCACACAACGTTCGCGTGGGTGATGAAATGGTGACGGCGGGTGTCATACTTGCGGGTGACAAGGACACCAAGAGCATCTTGTCGGGTTGCGACTTTCGAGACACGACGCGGTATTTCTTCTATTCCGGGTATTCTGCAGCAGTGTCGTGCTGGGATGGTAACACGGACGAGTACCATCAGTATGTTCGTACTGTGCAGTTCCCTTCTCCCGGTACTGGGTGGATCTTCTGCGACGGAAGTTACACGGTGAAGGGAAAGTACATCGGGCATCAATACGGCTTCGGCGTGGGCTGCTATCTGGGTTGGTGCAGTGGCCTACCACACAGGTTTTCGGACTACCCTGGCTTTGGTGCCCAAAGGTACTGCGTCAAAGCGAAGCTGGAGGTCGGCGCTTCGACGGTCATGAATTGGACCACAAAAGAGCAGCGGGGAGTCACGTCTGCGGACGTCCTTTGGGCGGACGGGACCAGTTTCGGCAAGGGCGGGACGACAGCTTTCAGTTGTTCCCTATTCGTTGCTCCGCACTTGGCGGGTGTCTGGGAGCGCATGTATGGATACAACGGATGGTTTTGGCAGTCAAAGGGCATTGACGACGGTAGCGACTGTGATGACGAAGGCCTCGGCTGGGAGTGGGAGCCCGTGGAGTGCGATCCGTCCGGTCAGATGTCTTGTTTGGGTGATAGTGCCCATCTGCGGACAGAATGGACGGATCAAGACATCAGTCATCCCGGCCAGAACACGTCAGGATGCGGTTTCCGTGCCCGCTGGTTCTACGACGAGGATTGCACTCCTCCGTATGAGACTGAGCGTTCGCAGTATTTCCGCTTTGCTGCGGACGGAGGCAGCGACACGTACTCGCGGACGTCGGTAACCATGCGTTATTACCGCGTTGGCAGTTGCGGCTCAGAACCATGCTAAGATGCGGGCTTGTGCTCATAAATCGCACTATGCAACCGGAGTGCTTTCTGTGAGGCTGTTAGATGAGGTTTGAAACGAGAAGCCCCCTTCTTTGGAAGGGGGCGCACCGAGGAAGAAAAGCGCAAGCGTCGGGCTTGCGCTTCTCGTTTCTATGCTGGTTGTCGCGGTG
>JAPKYT010000032.1 GCA_026394155.1 bacterium
ATGGTGTAACGCGCGAACTCGTGCAGGCGGTTCCCTTGTCGGTGGAGGAAGCGGGCAAGGTCAACGCGCTGAGCGCTCTCGTGTCGGCGAACTGCCCCGAGGTCGTGTGCCGCGACATTGATGCGCAACTGGCCGCCGCGCGCCCCACGCATTCCGATCCGTTCGAGCCGATGCTGAGTGCGTTTGCGCTCACCGAGGGCTATCGCGCGCAAGCGTTCGCATCGCTCTCGCCCGCCGAGCGGCAGGCCTTGCTCTTGGCCGCTCCGCTGTGGTTTGGAGACGAGGAATCCGCTGCCGACGACACTTTGAAAGGCATGCTGCACCGCGCCTTTGGAGTGGCGGTGGACACGACGCAGAAAGTGGATGCCGACAGCGTGCTCACGCTGCTGGCCAAAGTCAACGGCGATGCGCTGGCCGCTTCCACCTACGCCTTCGCGCGCGGTCTGGCCATGACGGTCGAAAGCTGGAAGACCACCAAGTCTCCCTTCAGCGCAACCACGGCCAGCGGAGTGGAAGGGCTGGTTCTCGCCACGCGCGAAACTCCGTATGGAACGTTTGTGCTGGGCGGCTCGGGGCCGAACGCTTACAGCGGCGACTTCGCACTCATCATTGATCTCGGCGGAGACGACCGCTACTGCGGGCGCGCGGGCGCGGCGGTGGGAGGAATCGGGCACACCGTGTCGGCGGTGATTGATCTCGGCGGAAACGATCTCTATGTTTCATCCAAGCCCGCCAATTTCGCCTGCGGAGTTCTCGGACTTGGAGCGTTAGTGGACGTGAGCGGCGACGATGTTTACCGCAGCGGCGTTTTCTCGCAGGCGGCGGCCTTCTGCGGCGCGGCCGTTCTTTTCGACGGCGGCGGTAACGATTTGTATCAAGCCGGAATGTTTTCGCAAGCGGCGGCCGTGTGCGGAGTCGCGCTGCTCGTGGACGGCGGCGGACGCGATGTCTATGATCTAACGGAGTACGGACAGGGTTTTGCCTCGACCTTTGCGGCGGCCGCGTTGGTGGACAACAGCGGCAACGACGTCTATCGGGCCGGTGGATTCGAGCTGCACGAGCCGCTGCGTCCTGAAGACTATCGCTCGTTTGCTCAGGGATTCGCCACCGGCTATCGTCCGCGCGGCGGCGGCGGTTTGGCGCTGCTCTATGACCGCGGCGGCAATGACTCGTACATCGGCGAGGTCTTTGCGCAGGGCGTTGGCTACTGGTACAGCCTCGGCGCGCTGGTGGATGACGCGGGCAACGACGTTTACAGCGCCGTGCAATACTCGCAGGGAGCGGGCGTTCATCTATCCGCGGGCGTGTTGGAGGACGGCGGCGGCGATGACCGCTACACCTCGCGCTTCGGCCCCGGTCAGGGCGGCGCGCACGACCTGAGCGTGGCCTTACTCTACGATCACTCGGGGGACGATCAGTACGCGATCTCCGGCGGGCAAGGAATCGCCATCACCAACAGCGGTGCGCTCTTTTTTGATGCGGCGGGCAACGACGCGTACCTCACCACGGAAGATGGCTTGGGGCAGGGAGGGGTGCGCGAGGCGCGCGGTTTCGGCAATCTCTCCGTCTTTGCTGACGCCGAGGGCCATGACGTGTATTCGAATCCTCTGGCGGGCGATTCGTCCATCTGGCTGCAAGGCATTTTCGGCACCGGTTACGACGCGGCGCGCGACTCTCTGCGGCCGCGCGAAGCGCCGGTGGACGTCACGCTCACCGCTGAAGACGAACAGCGCTCCATCGAGGACTTGTTCCGCGACGCTTCCACCTGGGAGGTGACGGACAACCGCGCGCGCGTCCGGCGGGCGCGCCTCGCTCTGGAGAAGAAGGGCCTGGAAGCCGTGCGCTGGGTGGGGGAAAACAAGCTGACCACTCTCGACGGTCTTGAACGCCGCGCCATCGTCGAGCTGTTCAAGGCCTATCCCGATTCGGCGGCTCCCTATTTGTCGGTGACGCTGAACGGCCCAAATCGCGCGGCGAGGCGCAACGCGGTCGCAGTGCTGGGGGAGATGAAATACCGCAGCGCGGTGCGTGAGTTGATCTCCAAACTTCACGATGCGGACTACGAGCGTTTGCATCCGGCCATTCTCTTCGCTCTGGGCGAGATCGGCGACTCCACGGCCACAGGGATCGAGATGGAGTTTGCGCGCAGCGCAGGCGAGCGCGAGCGCGTGTCGGCTACGGTGGCACTGGGCAAACTCGCCGATGCACGCGCCCTGTCCACCATTTTCGCGCGATTCAATGATTCGCTCTACACCGTGCGCAGCGCCGCCATGCTGGCGGTGGCGGCACAGGGCCCCGACGTGCTGAGCGCCTTGCAACGCGAAATGAGCAACAGCGATCCGGCCCGATTGGAGTTGCTGCTGCTCTCGGCCCAGAAGCTGGCCGCGTGCTGGAGCGCCGATGAAAAGCTCAAGCCTCAGCTTCCCAAGCTGGCGGGGCTGGTTCGCCGCTACGTGGATCATCCCGATGCGCGCGTTCAGGGAGCCGCGCTGCTGGCCTGTTCCGCGGCGCTGCCGCGGGGCGACATGCTAAAGCTCAAGAACCGTTTTGCGGCCGCGACCGATCCCGTATTGAAGGCGCGGCTCCGTCAGGTCGAACAGAAACCGAGGTAGCCGATCATGCCCAAAGCCGCCTTTCCCTCTGGGCTGACCATCGTCCGCGACCTGTGCAACGCTTTCGGTCCTTCGGGATACGAAGACGACGTGCGCGCGTACATCTCCGGCTTGATTGCACCGCTGGTGAACGATCTGCGGGTGGATTCCACGGGCAACCTGATCGCCATGCGCAAAGGCCGCAGCTCCAAGAAGCTCATGCTCGACGCGCACACCGACGAAGTGGGCATCATGGTGCGCTACATTGACGAGCACGGATTCCTGCGCTTTGCCAAGATCGGCGGCTGGGACGACCGCGTGTTTGCCGGGCATCGCGTCAAGCTGCGTTCGCAGAACGACCGTTTCTATCACGGGGTGATCGGCATGGCGCCGCCGCACGTGCTGACGGATGAGCAGAAAGGCAAGGCGGTCAAGGCCGAGGATTATTTCATTGACATCGGTGCGGCATCGGCCGAAGAGGCCGCCGAGCGCGGCGCGGCGGTGGGCGATGCGGGAGTGCTGGATTATCCGTTCGCCGAGATGAGCGCGCAGCACTACGTCGGCAAGGCGCTCGATGACCGCGTGGGCTGCGCGCTGCTCATTCTCCTTCTCAAGGCGATGGCGGAGGGCAAGTTGCGCACACCGTTGACCGTTTACGCGAATTTCGCCACCTCCGA
Organism: bacterium; assembly: GCA_026394155.1. GTDB lineage: Bacteria > Electryoneota > RPQS01 > RPQS01 > RPQS01 > RPQS01. The sequence goes on from JAPKYT010000032.1 coordinate 3,269, forward strand.
AGAGCTGGGTTTGCGCGGCGCGCGGGTAGCGGCCTTCGGCATTGATCCCGACGTGGCGATTGCGGTGGAAGGCACCATCGGTTCCGATTTTCCAGGCGTGGCCGCCGATCGCTGTCCGTGCAGTCAGCGCAAGGGGCCGGTGATCTCCATCGCGGACAACACCATTATGGTGCCGCGCCGCATGGCGGATTTCATGATCGAGTGCGCTGAGCAAGCGAAAGTCGCTTATCAAATCAAGATGCCAACCTACGGCGGAACTGATGCCGGCGCGATTCATCTTTCGCGGGCCGGCGTGCTCACCGGAGTCGTCGCGGTGCCCTGCCGCTACATTCATGCTCCCAACGGAACGCTCTTCCGGCCGGATTTTGAGGATACGCTGAAATTGCTCGGGCAGGTCATGAAGCGGGTGCACACGCTGCTCGAGTGATGTTGACGATTTTCCCACCGTTCACGGGGGGACAAAAGGGGGGGGCGGTCGGACGACAAGAAAAAAGACTCCCCGGGAAGGAGTCTTCGGAAAACGTGCCGGCGTTCAAGATCGGTCAGCGGATCAGGACCACGCGCAGCGGACGGGAGCCTCCCGACAAGCGGGCATAGTAGGTTCCCGATGCGAGTCCGTCCGCCGAAAGGAAGATGCGCTGCGTTCCGGGTGAAAGCGTGACGGATTTCAAGAGCGCGACGCGGCCCAGAAGGTCAAACCACACCAGATCGCGCACCATCGCGGCGGGACTCTCGATCTCGAACATGACGACGGAGTTGAACGGATTCGGATAGGCGCGCACGATTCGGAGTTTCGTGGGAATAGCGGGCACGCGCTCGGGCGCATCACCGGTCTGGAAAATGACCGTGAATCCGGCGTCGCCGTGCAAGGTCAGATTGAGAACGCCCGTGGCATAATTCCATGACGGCATCGCACCGTAGTGATAAGAAAGTCGCTCCGGTTGCGGAACGTTCACCAAGGCAAGTCCGACATCGGGCGGCTCGCCTTCGCCGTACATGACGGTGCAGTTGAGAGAGTCGAAGACCGGCCACGGAAAAGCGAAGTTCACGTCCAGAGCGGCGATATTGCGCAGCAGCGCGACTTTGAGCAGACGCCGAGTGGAGTCCTTGCGAACTCCATAGCGGCCGAACGTCGTGTCATCGTGCAACAGTGTCACCGTCGTCCAATAGTATGTGTCGTTCTCGTCGGCGTTGATGGAGATTTCATCGGGGTAGCGGTTCGCGGAAAAGCCGGACAGCCAGTTGCAAATGGAGTCGGCGGGCATGATCCCCAAGCCGTGCGCGCCGATGTTTGAGCCCTGAGTCAGAGTGGTGTCGGCGCCGCCCGCACGTCGAAGCGAGTTCCAAAGAACAGCCGGAAAACCGTGGGTCGTGGATTCGGCCAGCGTGGCGCCCCACGTGTTCCACACCGGCAGGTGAAGGCTGTTAAAGTGCATGGACTGGCTGGTGTCGGCGAAAAAGATCGCCGAGGTGCGGTGATACTGAAAGGCCACCGAGTCGCGCTCGGCGGGTAATCCTCCAAAGGCCGCGCGCATGGAAAAATTGGTGTCGCCGTCGGCCAGATACTGCTCCTGCCGAAGCTGGCAATCGAGAATCTGTGATCCGCCGGCGGTGGCGGCGATGAAATAGTCTTCCGGCCCGCAGTTGTTGTTGTGCCACACTTGTCCGGCCGCGCCGCCCATCGAGCCGCCGATCATGTAGATCGAGTCGCGATGGAACGGATAGCGACTGGCGATCCAGTCCAGCATCGTGCGGCAGTGTTCCTGCGCGCGCGCCGTGTTCCAATGGCGGTCATTCGGACCGAAATGGCTGGCGGCGATCCAGCCGCGCGCGTTGGCTTCTTCGTCAAAAGCGGTGTAGTCCGCCATTTCGCGCCAACTGCCTCCCAACTGGTGCCACCAGATGAGAATCGCGGGCGGATGCTGCGGATCGTAACCGACGGGAATCTGCGCCCAGAAGCGGGCCGTGTCACCCGTTGCGGCGATGGTGAACGTGTCCACTTGGGTCTGCGCGCAAGCGATTCCCGTTGCCATCGCGAGCGCGAGCAACGCGGCGGAGAAGCGTGGAGCTTTCATTCTGCAATCACCCCATGACCATAGTACATGATTCCCATGAATTCATCTGATGAACTGGCCGGCAAAGTGGCTCTGGTAACCGGTGGCGCGCGCGGCATCGGCCGCGGTTGCGTGCTGAGACTCGCTCAGGCTGGAGCCGACGTCGTGATCAACTATCTCGAGCGCGAGGACGCGGCCCACGAGGTGGCCGACTGGGTGAAAGGCATCGGACGCCGACCCCTGCTCATCAAGGCCGACGTCTGCGATGAAAATCAGGTGGCCGACATGTTCGCCCAGATCAACACCGAATTCGGCCGGCTGGACGTGCTGGTGAACAACGTCGGCCCGTTCCTCGTGCGTCCAGTGCTCAAGATGTCCCCCGGCGAATGGCGGCTCATGCTGGACGCCAACTTGACCAGCGCGTTCTTGGTGGCGCGCGAAGCGGCGCGTCTGATTGACCGCAGCGAAGCGGGCGGTTCGATGATCTTTATCGGCGCGCCCAATGCCGAACGCATCGGTTCGCAGAGCGAGTCCTGCGCCTATTCCATTGCCAAGACCGGCGTGGTCATCCTCGCGCTGACGCTGGCCCGCGATCTGGG